>NZ_JBITGS010000052.1:0-53465 GCF_044457265.1 Streptomyces sp. NPDC050564
GACCTGGGCCTGCGGTCCGAACGGACTGCTCGACGCACTGGAGCGGCACTGGGCGGCAGCCGGCGCCGGTGAGCGGCTGCGCGTGGAGCGTTTCCAGCTGACGCCCGTGCTGCCGCAGGACTCCGACGCGTCGGGCGGCCGGGTCCGGTTCGAGCACAGCGGCGTCGAGGCCGACGCGTCCGCGTCCGTGCCGCTGCTGGAGACCGGGGAGGCGGCCGGTGTGGCGATGCCGCACGGCTGCCGCCGGGGGATCTGCTTCGGCTGCCTCGTCCCGCTGGTCCACGGCCGCGTCCGCGATCTACGGACCGGCGAACTGCACGGCGAACCAGGCGAGTTGATCCAGACCTGCGTCAACGGTGCGGCAGGTCCGCTCACCCTCGCCCTCTAGGAACTGTCAAGGGATATTGACTGATGCAAAATCGCAGAGCCGAAGAGGAACGAGCGCCCAAGCGCAAGGTCCTCGACCTGACTCTCGTGCAGGTAGTGGCGAGCGCACTCGCGACGGTGGTCGGCGCGGTGCTGGCGTCCCTGCTGGGGGTGACCGGGACGATCATCGGCGCCGCCGTGATCAGTACCAGCGCGACCACCGGCGCAGCGGTCTTCTCGCATGCTTTCCGGCGGACGGGCGAGGGGATCCGCAGCCGGGTGCCGCCCGTAGGCGTGCCGAGGACGCCGGGCGAGGAGCGGGCGGAACACCGCGCGGACGCCCGGGCGGCGTTCGGTTCACCGGCGGACGCTACGGCTGTCGCCGCGAGGCCGCCGCCCTTCGGACCCGGTGGCCCGGGCGGTGAGCACGGAAAGACGACGGGGGCCTCCGCGTCCTCCGGAGGTGAGTCGGTCACCACCTATCGGGGTGGCTCCCTCTGGAGGACCATCGGCTGGAAGAAGTACGCCCTGGCGACGGGCCTGGTGTTCGCCCTGGCGATGCTCACGGTGACCGCGGTGGAGCTGATCGCGGGCAAGCCGGTGGCGGCCGTGGTCAAGAACGAGCCGGGCAGGGGAACCTCGGCTCGGTGGGCGGTGGCACGGCCGGTACCCCCGCTCCCGCAGATAGCCGCACGCCCACCCCGGGTGCGTCCAGTGACACGGCGCCGCAGACGGACAGCCCTGCCGCGCCGGACGCGAGCGCGGCGCCGGACACCAGTTCTGGCCCCGGCGTCAGCTCCGGTCCCAGTGCCAGTCCCAGTCCCAGCGATCCGGCGCCGTCCGCGTCGTCCGCGCGGGCCGACGACGGTGCCGTGAACAGTTCCGACGCCACCCCTCGTTAAGCTCAGCCGGTCGGTACGGCGAAGCGCAGGATGCGGCGCCAGGTGGAGGCGTACTGCCGCCACAACGGGCCGGTGACGTACGGGATGCCGTACTTCTCGCAGAGTTCGCGCACCTGCGGGGCGATCTCCGCATAGCGGTTGCTGGGCAGATCGGGGAAGGCATGGTGCTCGATCTGGTGGCCGAGGTTTCCGCTGAGGATGTGGAAGAGCGGGCCGCCCTCGATGTTGGCGGAGCCCTGGATCTGTCGCAGATACCACTCGCCGCGGGTCTCGCCCTCGATGCGCTCCTCGGAGAAGGTCTGGACGGCCCCGGGGAAATGGCCGCAGAAGATGATGGTGTGGGTCCACAAGTTGCGCACCGTGTTGGCGGTGAGGTTCCCGAGCAGGCAGGGCAGCGCGGACGGGCCCGCGAGCAACGGGAAGATCACATAGTCCTTGGCGAGCTGGCGGGTGGCCTTGGCAAGAAACCCGCTCACGTCGTCCAAGAAGGAACGCCACGACTTGCGGCCGGCGGCGACGACATCGGGTTCCAGGTCGTACAGCGCGATGCCCCATTCGAAGAGGGGCGCGAGCAGGAAGTTGTAGAACGGCTGGGCGAGATGGCGCGGACGCCAGGCCTGGTCGGCGCTCATCCGGAAGACGACGTACCCGAGGTCGCGGTCGAGGTCCACGACGTTGGTGTACGCGTGGTGCAGGTGGTTGTGAGTGTGCTTCCACGCCTCGGCGGGTGTGAGGAAATCCCACTCCCAGGTCGTGGAGTGGATGGCCGGGTCGCCCATCCAGTCCCACTGGCCGTGCAGGATGTTGTGGCCCAGCTCCATGTTCTCCAGAACCTTGGCGAGGGAGAGCATCGCGGTGCCCGCCGCCCAGGCGGGCGGGAACAGCGAGACGGCGAGCGCGAGCCGGCCTCCCGCTTCCAGGCCGCGCTGGGCGGCGATCACGGTACGGATGTAGCGCGCGTCGTCGGCGCCGCGCGCGGCGATGATCTCGGAGCGGATCCGGTCGAGTTCCTTGCCGAACTCCTCGCCGAAGGCGGCTTCGGCGGGCGCGAGAGCGGTAGCAGTCACAGGGGACTCCTTGCGTGGCTGGGCGTGAAGTTCGCCGGTACGCAGGCCGCGTACGCGGTCTCCAGGGGGAGCCGGTCCGAAAGGCGGGCCAGGGATGCAGTCGGCAACCTCGGGGTGGCGCTCACCACGGTCGGCTACCGGCCGACGGAAGAATCACGTCACGGTGCGCTCGATGCTCTGCCGCCGAACTGGGGCGTGGCACATCCCTGCTGGCGAGACCTGCGTGCACCACGCGCCTCCTTGGAACGGAGCGATTGAGCTGCTGCCGGGGGCTCGGGCCTCACCAGGCAGCCTAGTGCCACCCCCTGCTCTGCGGAACGTGCCCCTGCGAACAGCCCCGGAGGGAGAGGGTTTGACCGGGCGGTCGTGCCGCTTGGCCGGCAGATGTCGAGTGCTGCACGGCAGAACGGCATCGGAGTCGCCCGATCATCGCCGTGTAAACATCTTGGTACCCCTCTCCCACGCCGACCGCGGGACCGGCCTCACGACTATGCTGGCTACGGACGTCCTAGACCCTGGCGGGCCATCGCTGCTTGGCGCACGTGTCTGCGGAGAGCGGATCGTTCGTCCGGTCGCCCAGCGCATCCCCGAGGGAACAGGCTGGGTCCTACGCCCCGGAACACCGGCTGCTGGATCGGTCATTCACCTGCCTGCACGACCATACCGGGAACCCGGCACGTTCTCGTGAACCGAGGCACCCTGCCCATGGGTATCCCACCCATCCTGAACGTCTACCGGCACGACACCGACAACCGGGCGCTGGTCACCCTGACCGGTGAGATCGACCTGAATTCGGCGCCTCTGGTGCACGCATCACTGGAGCGGTGCCTGCACGATGGCATCCGCGCCATCGACGTCGATGTCACCGCCGTGACCTTTGCGACAGCAGCGGCCTCAACGCCTTCCTCTACGACCTGTTGCACACCGCCGCGGCCGGAGGATCCCTGCAGCCGCACCACCCCAGCCCGGCGCTGGAACAACTCGTCGCCCTCACCGGCTCCGGCTCCCTCTTCCTCACCCTCCCGGATGCCCTCGCCGGGAGCCGACCGCCCCCGCAGCCCTCTCCCACGCACCGGCTCCCTCCGGCCATGCCCGCTCTCCCGGGCGGCGTGCTGTGACGGCCTCGCCCGGGCCGAGCCGACCGCGGAAACGCGCAGACCACCGGCCGCCCGCCCCGCGCAGGACGCCCCTGAGTGTTCTCTACACTGCGCGTCTACGCCCGCGCCCACAACCGCCGCCTGTCCGACCTCGCCGGCACCTTCATCGACGGCACCGAACCCCTCAACGGCCTGATGGTCTGAGCACCCGCGACCGAACTCCGACGCCTCCCAGTCCTCCATCACCAGCAGGTTGTGGGGCGGGCGGCCGGTGGCGCCGTCGCTCGGTCATCACTGGCGCGTGGACCGGCAAGCGGTAAACGGCAGCCTTATCGGCCGCGCCGAGGTCACGACTGGGACAGCACTCGCGAACTGACGGCAACCGCAGCGGGACCGGGGAACTCCCGCTTCCGCTCGCGACTTTCGCACGGTGTGAGCCGGCCCGCGAGGCCGAACGGTCAGGCGATCCCGGTGCCGCGCAGCAGCAGCAACGCCACGTCCACCACCGCTACGGCGACCGCTGCCGCGAACGCCAACCGCTCCCAGCGGCGTCCCAGCACCGTCCCCGTCACCGCGACCGGGACGGCCACCGCGAGCGCCGCCACTCCCCACCTGCCGGGTAGTCCGGCGGGCCCCAGCACAAGAATCGCGGACGCGGCCACCAGCGGCACCGGCAGCAGCAGCCGCGCGGCGTCCGGGCCCAGCCGGTGCGGCCATCCCCGTACGCCCGTCGCCAGGTCCCCGCGGATGTCCGGCAGCGCATCGCCCAGATGGGCTCCGACCCCCAGTAACGCCCCGGCGGCGACAACCCACCAGGCCGGCCATGGCTGCCCCGGCAGGCCCAGCGCGACGAACGCCGGGAGGCTGGCGAAACCCACCGCGTAAGGCGCCCAGGACCACGCTGTCGCCTTGAGCCGCAGGTCGTACGCCCACGCGGCCGCCACCCCGGCCAGGTGAACGGCGCCCGCCCACAGCCCACAGGCGAACGACAGCGGCACGCACAGCGCCAGCGCGGCATACGCGGCCACCCACACCTCCGTCACTCCGACCGTGCCGTCCACGACGGGTTTGCCATGGCGGCCCGCGGCGATGTCCCGGCGCGCGTCGAACGCGTCGTTGCACCAGCCGACGGACAACTGCCCGGTCAGCACGGCGGCGGCGGTCAGGACACAACGCGCGGCGCCCTGGCCGGCGGTCACTGCCAGCGCGGCCATCAAGACGGTGACCGCCACGACAGGCCCGGGGTGACACGCCCCGGCCAGGCCACCCACCCGGCTGGCCCAACTCGCCTCGGGGCCGCATGTCGTCTCCTGCTCGGGAGTGCCCACCCGGCCGATCGTAGGCGCCCCGGCCCGACCCGGCTGGAACACCGCACCCCCGGGACGAACGGCCGGACGGGCGATCCAGGGTGTCGAAGCCCCCGACCGGGGAACACGTGCAAAGCAGGTCAGCCCAGTGCAGGAACCAGACGGGAACCGTATGACCCGGATCGCAGCTGTTCACGGTGCCCTCGCACCGTACCGTCGCACCCAGCACGAGATCACGGACATGGTGGCCCGCACCTGCCTGCCCGAGGACACCGACCGCCGGGTCCTGGACCGGCTGCACCGCAGCGCGAAGGTCAGCTCGCGCCACATGACGCTGCCTCTCGAACGGTACGAGGAACTGGACGGATTCGGCGCCTCCAACGACGTCTTCATCGCCGCCGCCACAGACCTGGGCGCCAAGGCCGTCCGGGGCGCTCTACACACGGCCCGTCTGTCTGCAGCCGACGTAGACCTGCTGATCTTCACCACCGTCACCGGCATCGCCACCCCCTCGATCGACGCACGGCTGGTCGGCCGCCTCGGACTGCGGCCGGACGTCAAACGGCTGCCCCTGTTCGGCCTGGGCTGTGCCGGCGGTGCCACCGGTCTGGCCCGTATGCACGACTACCTGCTGGGCCGGCCCGACCATGTGGCGGTGTTGCTGTCGGTCGAACTGTGCTCGCTCACCTTCCAGCGCAACGACGCCTCCATGGCCAACCTGGTCGCCACCGGACTGTTCGGCGACGGCGCCGCCGCGGTCGTCGCGTGCGGCGCGACCCGCCCAGACCGCCCGGACGAGAGCGCCGGCCCGACGATCGTGGACTCCCGAAGCCACCTGTATCCGGACACCGGGCGCGTCATGGGCTGGGACATCAAGAACACCGGCTTCCAGGTCGTCCTCGACCCGAAGGTCCCCGATGTGGTGCGCCGTTATCTCGCCGATGACGTCGAGGGGTTCCTCGGCGACCACGGGATCAAGCCGAAGGACGTAACCGCCTGGGTGTGCCACCCCGGCGGCCCCAAGGTCCTGGAGGCCGTCACCGAGGCCCTCGACCTGCCCGACGACGCACTCGATGTGACCTGGCGTCATCTGGCCGACGTGGGCAACCTGTCCTCGTCATCGGTGCTCCATGTGCTGCGCGACACCCTGGCCGAACGCCGCCCGCCGCCGGGCACGCCGGGTCTGCTGCTGGCGATGGGGCCCGGCTTCGCTTGCGAACTCGTCCTGCTGCGCTGGTAGTTCGGACCGTCGAAGGACAGTGGACACATGATCTGGTACGGATTGCTGGTGGCCGCCGTCGCCGGCGAGCGCGTCGCCGAACTCGTCGTCGCCCGCCGTAACGAGCGGTGGAGCACCGCCCACGGCGCGACCGAGACCGGGCAGGGCCACTACCCGGTGATGGTCGCCCTCCACACCGGCCTGCTGGTCGCCTGCCCGGCCGAGGTGTGGCTGGCCGACCGACCCTTCGTACCCGCCTTGGCCTGGCCGATGCTCACCGTGCTGGCGGCCGCTCAGGCACTGCGGTGGTGGTGCATCCACACCCTGGGACCCCGTTGGAACACCCGGGTGATCGTCGTACCCGGCCTGCCACTGGTGACGGGCGGCCCCTACCAATGGCGGTGGCTGCGGCATCCAAACTATGTGGCCGTCGTCGCCGAGGGCGTGGCCCTGCCACTGGTGCACACCGCCTGGATCACCGCGGCCGTGTTCACGGTACTCAACGCCGCCCTGCTCACCGTGCGCATCCGCTGCGAGAACCAGGCACTGGCCGCCGCGACCACCCCAACCGCGGCCGCGCAAGCGTGATCGACGTACTGGTGGCCGGCGGCGGGCCGGCCGGTCTGGCCGCCGCCATCCACGCCGCGCTCGCCGGCCTGGAGACCGTCGTCGTCGAACCCCGGACCGGGCCTGTGGACAAGGCCTGCGGAGAAGGCGTCATGCCCGGCGGTGTCACCGCGCTGCGAGCACTGGGCGTCGAGGTCACCGGCCGCGAACTGCGCGGCATCCGTTACGTGGACGGCGCCGCCCGCGCCGAAGCGTCTTTCCGCGGCCGTAGCGGGCTGGGAATCCGCCGTACAACGCTGCACTCCGCACTGCACCAGCGCGCTCTCGACCTAGGCGTGCGGATGCTGCCGGGAAAGGTCGGCGAGGTACACCAGAGCGCGGACACGGTCACCGCCGCGGGCACCACAGCTCGTTGGCTGGTCGCCGCCGACGGCCTGCACTCCCCAGTGCGCCGCGGCCTGGGGCTGGAGTTGCCGGGCATCGCCCACGGCCGCTACGGACTGCGCCGGCACTTCCGTATCGAGCCGTGGACGGACTTCGTGGAGGTCCACTGGTCCCGGCACGGCGAGGCCTACGTGACACCGGTCAGCGACGACCTGGTGGGCGTCGCGGTCCTCAGTCGCAGCCGCCGCGGGTACGACGAGCACCTGGCCGGCTTCCCAGCCCTCACAGCGTCGCTGCGCGGCCCGGCCGCAACGGAGGTACGCGGCGCCGGACCACTGCGACAGCGTGTGAAGCGCAGAGCGGCCGGCCGTGTCCTGCTCGTCGGCGACGCCGCGGGCTACCTGGATGCCCTCACCGGCGAGGGCATCGCCCTCGCGCTGGCAACGGCCGGGGCCGCCATCCGCTGCCTGGCCGCCGGGCGACCGGCCGAATACGAGCGCGCCTGGGCCCGGCTGACCCGGCGCCACCGGCTGCTGACCGGGGCCCTGCTGGCCGCGAGCCGCCGTCCTGGCCCCGCCCGCCTCATCGTGCCCGCAGCGTCCCGGATGCCCCCGGTATTCTCGGCCGCGGTCCGCGCACTGCAGTAGTGGCCTGGCTCTTTGTCATGCCGAAAGTGAACAGGGCCGCCGCGAGCACCGCGAGCAGCAGCGTGGTGATGTTCGCCCAGGCCCTCGCCAATGTCGCCACCGGCTCGCGCTGCTGCCTTTCGACCACGACCGGCAGCTGGGCTCCGCGCCCGGGATCCGGCGTCGGCGAACCTGCGCGGTGCCTTGGCCGGCAAGGCCCCGCCAGGGCACCGGATGCGCAGAGGGCGCACCGTCATTCGATGAGGGCTGCCTCGAAGGAACCCCCGAGGTATCGGTCCCGGCTGTCGCGCCGTTGCAGCTTGCCGGTCGTCGTGAGCGGCAGCGTCCCCGGCTTGAGGAGGACGACATCGTGTACCTGGATGCGGTGTCCCGCATGGACCGCGCGCCTGATCTCCTGCTTGATCTCCTGGGCGGTCACTTGATCACCGGTCTCGTCTCCGGCTGCCGTCGTCGTCTCGGCGAGCACGATGAGCCGTTCGTGTACGCCGTCGTCGACCGACACCGCGCAAGTACCGAACTCGCGGACTGCCGGGTGGCTGGCCTCAACGGTGGCCTCGATGTCCTGCGGGTAGTGGTTGGCGCCGGCGATGATGATGACATCCTTTGCCCGGCCGGTGATGAACAGCTCCCCGTTCTGCACAAAACCGAGGTCACCAGTACGGAGAAACCGCTCCCCCGGTTGGTCGGGAATGGACCCCATGAAGGTCTCGGCAGTCTCCTTGGGAGCGTTCAGATACCCCGTTGCGACGCTCGGGCCGGATACGAAGATCTCACCCACCTCGTCCTCCCCACAGGGCTTGCCTGTCTCCAGGTCTACGGTTATGGCCGTGCTCAACGGATGGATCGGGCCGCAGCCGACCAACTCCCGGCTTTCCTGTGCCGACGCGGCTGGGCGCACCTTTCCGGCGGCGAGCGACTCGGAGTCCAGCCGCAGGACTTCCGGGGCCTGGCCGACCGGCACGGCCGTGACCATCACTGTCGCCTCGGCGAGGCCGTATGCGGGGGAGAGCGCCTCGCGCCGGAAGCCGGCCTCCGCGAATGCCGCGCTGAAGCGGTCGAGCGTATCGGAGCGGACGGGTTCACCTCCGACCAGCGCCATCTCCCAGCGGCTGAGGTCGAGTTCCCGGCGCTGAGCGTCCGGCACCCGGCGGACGCACAGGTCGTAGGCGAAGTTCGGTGCGCAGCTGTCCGCGCGTCCGAGCCGGGAGATGGCCCGCAGCCACGTGAGCGGACGCTGCACGAAGGTCATCGTCGGCAGCAGGGTGGCATCCCGGCCGGAGAAGAGGGGGTCGAGGACATTGCAGATGAGGCCCATGTTGTGGTGCGGCGGCAGCCACGACACCGACGAGGGTCGGGGCAGCCCGGCGTCGTCGGCAGACCGACGCGCGTTGTCGTATATCAACGACAGATTGTGCAGCACATTGCCGTGAGTGATCGCGACGCCTTTCGGCACACCGGTCGATCCCGAGGAGTACTGCAGATAGGCGACCATCTCGGCGGCGGCCACCGGTGGGGTCCACTCCTGGGCCAGGTCCAGGCGTACCTCGTCGGTCGCCACCCGGTTGAGTTGGGCGAGCCCGTCGGTGTCGGTGAGGACGTGCTCCGCGGCGGCAAGCACGGGGCCGGTCGACAGGAACAGCGAGGGCTCGGAACTCGCGGCAATCGACTCCACCCGAGTCCATTTGGCATTGCTCCGCGTCCCGTCGAGCGGAGCCACCGGCACCGGGATCAGACCGGCATAGATGCAGCCCAGGAAGGCGACGTGGAAGTCCAGTCCCGGCGGGTAACTCAACAGCGCGCGTGCGCGCGCGTCAGGAACCTGCTGCCGCAGCGTCACGGCGACCGCCCGCGCCCGGCGGTCGAGTTCGGCCAGGGTCAGTGATTCTGATTCCTCGACACCGTCGCCCAGGAACACAAAGTTCTTCCGGTCGGGCTCGGCTGCCGCACGAGTGCGGCACAGGTCGATCAGCGTCGGCAGTGCGCCGTGCTCGCCGGCCACCGCCTCGGGCAGTCGGACACCGTGCTCGGGATTGGTTCGCATATGACCACTCCAAACGGAGGAAGAGGAAGAAGGCGGCGGACAGTTCGCGCGCCCCCTGCATGGAGCGAGGTTCAGACTGTTGCGAATGCCCGCGCCCGGTACCTGGACCGGCACTGTGCGCGCTGCAACTTGCCGCTGGTGGTGAACGGCAGCGCACCGGCCTTGACCAGGAGGACGTCGTCGGCCCGGAGGCCGTGCCCGGCGAAGACGGCCTCCCGGACGGCTTCTTCGACCTCATCCGCCGCGTGGGTCGCGCGGGCACCTGGCGGAGTGTCCGGGACGGGGCCGGCCATGACGCGGTACCGGCTGTTGATCTCAGCCAGGACGACGAGGCGTGTGCGTCCGCCGTCTTCGGCGGTGAAGGCGCAGCAGCAGCCCTCCCGTATGGCGGGATGGCTTGCTGCCGCGGTCGCCTCGATGTCGTACGGATAGTGCTGCATGCCCTCCACGACGATGAGGTCGTCCACACGGCAGGTGACGAAGAGCTGACCGCCGTCCAGGAAGCCCAGGCTGCCGGTGCGCAGGAACCGGCGGCCCTCGTGGCCGCGCACGGTGGCGTTGAACGTACGCGCTGTCTCCTTCGGGGCGTTCCAGTACGCGGCACCGATACTCGGTCCGGACGCCAGGATCTCCCCTGTCTCGTCCGGGGCGCACGGATCGCCGGTGGCCGGATCCACCACCGCGATGGTCATGGACGGGTGCACCTGGCCCAGGCCGACCAGTCGGCGCACCTCATCCTCGCGACCGGCTCGCTGCACCTTGCCTTTCGCCAGCGCCACCGCGTCAAACCGGCGGATCACCGGTTCGGGCTCCACCGGCCCGCCGCTGAGCATGACAGTGGACTCGGCGATGCCGTAACTCGGGAAGAACGCCTCGCGGCGGAAGCCGAACGGGGCGAGCATGGCACTGAACTGGTCAATCATCTCTGCACGCACCGGCTCGTCGCCGACCACCGCGATCCGCCAGGCGCTGAGATCGAGGGAACGCAACTGCTCCTCGGAGACGCGCCGCAGGCACAACTCGTACCCGAAACCGGGTGCTGAACTGATGCCCGCCCCGCGGTCCGATATCGCGCGGAGCCAGTTGACCGGATGCTGGGTGAACGCCGAGGGCGGCATCAGTACGGCGTCGTACCCGACGTAGATCGGCTGCAGGACCCCGGTGATCAGTCCCATGTCGTGGAACACGGGCAGCCAGGACACAACAGGCGGCAGCCGGTCGAAGTCGTCCGTGGCCCGGGTACCGTTGGCCAAGATCAACGAGAGGTTGTGCAGAACGTTGCCATGGGTGAGCTCCACACCCCGGGGCGGACCGGTCGTGCCGGAGGTGTACTGCAGGTACGCGATCGTGTCCGGGCCGATGCCGGGGGCATTCCAGCCGTACGCGTCCGTCTCACTGATCTCGTCGGTCGCCACAGAGGTCGGCCGGCGTGGTGTGGAGATGTCTTTCAGCAACGCGTCGACACGGTTCAGCCTTGACCCGTTCGACAGCAGCACATCCGGTTGGCAGCTGTTGACGATTGCTCGGAAGCGCGTATACCGGTCGTCGACGCCGACGCGCAGCACCGGAGGAGCCGGCACCGCGATCAGGCCGGCATACAGGCAGCCGAAGAAGGCGGACACGAAGTCCAGGCCGGGCGGGTAACTCAGCACGGCGCGGGCGCCCTGCGGGGCTTGCCTGCTCAGACGCGCCGCGATTGCCCTTGCTCGGGCGTCCAGTTGGGCGAGGGTGAGCGAGTCGGACTCTTCAAGGCCGTTCTCCAGAAAGGCGAACATCCGTCGATCCGGCTCCCTGGACGCGCGATACCTGCAGAGCTCGACCAAGGTCGTCGGCTCCGGTCGGGATTCTGTGACGGCATCCTCTGACATCGTGGTCCTCCTGTTCGACTCGGCCATTGGCATTGCCCCTGCCATTTGCCCACTTACCCGCCGGGACTTGTCTACGTATCCAGCCATTGCTGTACGTGTACGTCTTGGTGGTTTCACTCGAAGAGATGCTAAGTCGGCAGAGAATTATCGGGCATCCGCCGCGGGATGGGTCCATCCCCCCTACCGGAGGCGAGCTTCGAGTAGGCCGGAAGACGGATGAAAGCCATCCTCCGGTCGCCGTCACGGTTCGGTCCGTCGGCCGTTACGGAAAGTGCCTCGTACTGGATACCGTCATGACGACGGCCAGTGGACGACGAATGGCCCGTATCCAAGGGAGAACATTTCCCCAGAAGGCTTCAGAAAGGGAACCTCGATGTCCTACGACGCATCTGACGACTACTTCTTGGGTTATCCGAAGCTCCCCGAACTCCCCGATCTCCCCGGTCGCCCGGACGGGGGGGTCCTGGGTACGACCGGCGTTGTCGTCACCGGTTTGGGAATGACCACGCCACTGGGCGGCAACGTCCACTCCACCTGGAAGGCGCTGCTCGCCGGCGAATCCCCGATCACCGTGCTCGACGAACCGTGGTCTCGCGATCTGCCCGTACGACTGGCAGGCCGGCTGAGCCAGGAACCGACCGAGGTACTGGACCGGGTCGAGGCCCGACGGATGGACCGCTGCCAGCAGATCGCGATGGTGGCCGCCCGGCAGGCATGGGCCGACGCCGGCGCGCCCGAGGTGGCGCCGGAGCGGCTGGCCGTGGTGATCGGCACCGGTCTCGGCGGCGGAGGGACGCTGGTCGACCAGCACGACCTGTCGTTGGCCAAGGGGCCGGGCCGCGTGTCGCCGTTCGCGGTGACGATGCTGATGCCCAACGGTTCGGCCGCCGCCGTCAGTCTGGCTCTCGGCGCCCGGGCCGGCGCCCACGCGCCGACCAGCGCCTGCGCCTCCGGAGCGGAGGCAATAGCCATGGGGCTCGCCTTACTGCGTGACGGGCGGGCCGATGTCGTTGTCGCCGGCGGCACCGAGGCATGCATCGGCCGGCTGTCCATGGCGGCTTTCGCCCGCATGGGAGCCCTGTCCGGCCGTCATGAGGACCCTCAGAACGCATCGCGGCCGTTCGACAGCGCCCGTGACGGCTTCGTCATGTCCGAGGGCGGCGGTGCCGTCGTGCTGGAGCGAACCCAGTTCGCGAAAGCTCGTGGCGCGCGGATGTATGCCACGCTCGCCGGTACAGGGATGAGCTCCGACGCGCACACCATGACATCTCCGTCAGCGGACGGTCAGATCAGTGCGATCCGCGAGGCCTTGCGCTCCGGCGGCCTCGGCCCGCAGGACATCGTTCACGTCAACGCCCACGCTCCCGGTACGCCCGTCGGTGACCGTATCGAGGCGGCGGCATTGCTGGAATCGCTCGGTCCGCATGCTCTTGTGACGGCGACCAAGTCGATCACCGGCCATCTCATAGGCGGGGCCGGCGCGATCGAGGCCATCTTCACGGTCCTGAGTGTCTTCAACGACGTGATTCCCGCGACCAGGAACCTCGACGACAAGGATCCCGAGGTGAAGGTGGAAATCGTCACGGGAACCCAGCGGCGCATCAGGGTCACCGCGGCCATCTCGAACTCCTTCGGTTTCGGCGGTCACAACGTGGTCCTCGCATTCACAAAGCCCGCCTGACCACGGGCTCGGGACGGGCGGCCGGAGGACAGGGGGCCTGCCGCGGCCTGTTTGGCCCGCGGTGGCTGAGGCAGGTGCACGAGACCGCTCCGCTGGGCCAGCAGCGCCGCGTGCATCCGGTTCGGCAACTCGAGCTTGGCGAGGATGCGCGAGACGTGGGACTTCACGGTGGCGAGCGTGACATGCAGCTCGTGGGCGATCTCCTGGTTCGACCTGCCCATGGCTATACCGCGGAGAACTTGGGTCTCGCGGCCGCTCAGGCTTGCCAGGGCGACCGCGTGAGACCGCTCATGTGGCGGCGGCAGGATCTCGAACCGATCGATCAGCCGTCGGGTCATCGTGGGGCACAAGAAGGCCGCGCCGTCAGCAACCGCACGGACGGCTGAGATCAGCTCGTCCTGGCTGGCACTCTTGAGCAGAAAACCACGTGCGCCCGCCTTCAGCGACCCGAGCAGATGGCTGTCAAGAGCGTTGCTGGTCAGGACAATTATCCCCGGCGCGACTCCGGGTACTGCCGTCTCCAAAGACTGTGCGAGTTTCCGGATGAATTCGCATTCGGCATCCACGAGGACGACCTGCGGTCGCCGCAGCTCGGCCACGCGTAATGCTTCCTCGCCGACTCTCGTATCGGCGACCACCGTGATATCCGGCGCCTCCCCGAGGGCCTGCCGGAATCCGCGGCGCACGAGATCCTCATTGTCGACCAGCATTACTTCCAACGTGCTGAAGTCGTCCATCATTCGCTCCGCCCATGCGATTCGGAAGTGCCCCCATTGCCTTCGGCAACCAGCAACCGGCACTGTGTGTTTCACTGGCTGTGCTCGAGAATCTTTTCCGGTGCAGCGGTTGCGCACGTGATGACCGTGGGGCGCGCCGAGCGCTGCAGACAGCGGTGGCTGATAACGCGTACGCCCCCTGGCCCGCACGCACATCCCGACTAGGCTGAATGGCAGCCTACGGTGGGATACGCCGCATCGATCCCATCCGATGTTAGGGGGATTGGCAGTGCTGGTTCCAGGCAATGGCGGCCATGCTGTTGGCCGTTCCGGACACAGGGCGGCGGCCGACGAAGTCTCCGCAGCTCCGCGGCTGTTCAACCGAGGCATCGCAGGCGTGCGCGCGATGGTGGACGTGGGCGTCGAGCGTGGAGTGCCCGTACCGGCATGCCTCGACGGCAGTGGTGTGGACGAGAACGCTCTTGCCGACGATGCCGCACATGTCCGGGCCTGGCAGGAGCTCACTGTGGCGCAGAACCTGGTCCGCGCCACGGGCGACGCACCCGGCCTGGGGCTCGAGGTCGGCAGCCGGATTCCGCTGCGTACGTACAGCGTGTTGGGCTTCGCACTCCTCGCCAGCCCGACGCTGCGCGAGGCCGCGGCTGTGGGACTGCGCTACCTGGAACTCACCTTCGCCATGGTCGGGATCCACCTTCAGGAGGACGGAAACGAGGTCCGTCTCGTCCTGGACGACGGGCTGGTGCCCCCGCCCGTCCGGCACTTCTTCATCGAGCGGGAAATAGCCAATATCCGGGCCCTCCTTGACACCATTGTGGGCCGGCCCTTCACCCCCCTCCGGCTGGATCTGCGCTTCCCCCGGCCTGAAAAGTCCGCGCCGTACGAGGCGTTTGACGACGTGCCCATCGCCTTCGGGGCGCCGCGCAACGCGATCGTCACCCTCGCGGCGGAACTGGAGCAGTCGCTGCCGCAGGCGGACCAGCACACCATGCAGGTGTGCGAACGCGAGTGCAGGCTCCTGCTGGCCCGGCGCACCGACACCGGATTCGCTGCGCGGGTACGGGAACTGCTCATGCAGTGGCCGGACGGCATACCCGACATGAGCGTTGCCGCAGCCGCGCTGCACGTCTCCACTCGCACTCTGCACCGGCGTCTGGCGGTGGAGGGCACGTCCTACCGGCGTCTGGTCGACGCAGCGCGGCACGCTCGTGCTGTCGAGATGCTGTCCACCCTCGGACTCGGCGTCGACCAGATCGCCGTACGTCTCGGGTACGCCGACGCGGCGGCATTCATCCGCGCGTTCCGCCGGTGGACCGGTGCGACCCCCGGTGCCTACCGAACGCGATCAGTACGCAACGTGTCGAGGGCCCACGCCTGAGGCGGCACGTCCGCCCACCTCGGTCCGAGAGACGAAACCCCGTCGCCCGTGGTTGACCGCATGAAGGGGCACACAGTCCGACACCGCTCGGGGAGTTCGAGTCATGGCGACTGCGGTACTTGCGGAACATCCAGGGCCGAGGGGCCAATACCCACAGCAGGGCGGGGCCGGTCAGTGGTGTCGTGGCGATCAAGGTCAGGTAGACCTCGACGAGCGATCCGTCACCCGTGAGGACGTCGAGGTCGCCGGACAAGCGGCCCAGCAGGTAGATGACGGCGTCGACGATCAGCCACGAGGCCAGGTTGGCTCCGATCCACCAGGCCCAGCGCCTGGTGACCTTGCGGAGCACCAGCGACGGCGACAGGCCGAGCAGCGGGCCGAGAGCCAGACTCTGGCCGGCGGCCAGCAGATAGACCCTCGACACGTCCTGGTCGGAGTCCTGGGCGCTGATCACCGCAGGCGTGATCACGAGCCGCCAGGCCAGCAGTGCCGGGCCGAACCAACCGCCAGGCCATCACCGCCGCCGCCAGCGGCTGCGCGGCCGCCCTGGCCACCGAGCGGTACCTCGCCGCCCTAGCCGACAGCGAGAACACCGCCGAGCCCAAGGTCGCACCCGAGCGCGATCTCGAGACCGTCATCGGCTGATCACCAACTGGCCCCAGCCGGGGCGAGTTGCGCCTGGATCAGTCGAACAGCAGGTGGCTGTCCGGGTACCGCCGTTTTCTCTTGGGCCGTTTCCCTGCCCTCCGGCCACCGCCAGGACGCCCTCTCAGCGGTCACCTGCTACCACTCAACTCAAGGTCCGCTATCGACGCACATGCCGTCAAACCCCGGGCCGGCATCAAGGATCGAGCGGCGCGAAGGCGACAGTCCCTCCACAGCACAGGCAGCAGCCGACGTCGTCATACCCGTGCCTACGCGCCAGACGTACCGGCATCTGCGCCCCTCCACTGCCGGCCCGGTACTCGACTGGCCGCGCTGTGGACGGCAGCCCCATGCCCACACAACAAGCAAATGAGACAACGAACCTGCCCGGGGACACCGTCGGTGCGGCCACGTCGACGTCGTCCCGGCCCCTGTCCGGCCCCTGGATCTTGGTATCGAGCTTCACGGCAGCCATCCCGGAGGCCAGCAACACCTTTGGCCACCTACTCCGCCGCAGCTCAGAGAGGTCGGAGCTCCCCCGAGCGGCTCGTGTGACCCCGGACTCCAAAGACGTGAGCAGCGGATTCAGTCCGCTGAGCGAAAGTTGACGCTCCAACACCTCGCGAGGAACATTTCCGCAGGTCAGGGCACTACTAAGGTGGGGCAGGTGGGACTCGAACCCACGGCCGACGGATTATGAGCCCGCCGTTCTCCTCTACACCGAAACGCGTTCCCTCAAAGCATGCCTTCGCCGCACGCACCGAGCCTTACCAAGCGGCGGGGCGTGCCGCAAATGGCGCAGATCCGGGCCATTTCCGGACCGAGTCGACATCGGCCCCCGACCGCGGTCCCGTTTCCGCAAGTCAGAGCACGCTCCTCGTGTGTACCACCAGCCGACGAAGAATCTGCTGGTGATTTCCTCCCCCTGGTCGCCTGCGGCAGCCCCAGCGCGCCTTCAGTGGCTGATCGGACCTCGTACTGCCCTGAGAAGCGAGAGCAAACTGAACGGCACCCAGGGGTGCGGATTCGACCCGGATTCACCCCGGGGCTCTCCCCGCCGAAACGAACAGCACTTGACCTGCTGTGATACCGATTCTTGCCGCTGCACCGTGCACGCATCGGCGAAAAGATGCCAACATCAGCTACAAAATGGAAACTTACGGGCAATTGTGACTGCACTGCGAGTGGAAGCGTTCCTCGTAGTCGTCCACGGCCTCCCCAGGTGGGAACCGAACTGCAGCGCCACCCCGTCGTCTGCGCCGGTGACCATAGGCAGACAGACCAATGCTCTGACCAGCCCTTTTACGGAAGTTCTTCCGCCTGGCAGAAGCCGCCTTGTCGAACTCCCGCAACCATCACGACCCTGATTCCAACCACGGCACGCGGGGCGACGACGCCCCGCCGACAGGGACGGGATCGCCATGCCTCACATCACCGCCTTCGCCAGGAACCAGTGGTACGTCGCCGCCTACTCGCACGAGGTGGGGCGAGAGCTGCTCGGCCGCACGATCCTCGGTGAGCCGCTCGTCTTCTACCGCACCGAGGACGACGGGGCGGCCGTCGCCCTGTCCGACCGTTGCGTGCACCGCCGCTTCCCGCTCTCGGAGAGCCGGCTCGACGGCGACAGGATCGTGTGCGGGTACCACGGGTTCACGTACGACACGACGGGCGCCTGCGTGTACGTGCCCGGCCAGAAACGGATACCGCGCACGGCGCGTGTCGCCTCGTACCCGGTCGTCGAGCAGGACTCGTTCGTCTGGGTCTGGGTCGGCGACCCGGCCCTCGCCGACCCGGGGACCATCCCGCGGGCCCGGCACATGGACTCGCCGGACTGGACCACGGTCTCCGGCATGGAGCCCATCGACGCGGACTACGGCCTCCTCGTCGACAACCTCCTGGACCTCTCCCACGAGACCTATCTGCACGGCGGCTACATCGGCACGCCCGAGGTCGCCGAGACGCCGATCACGACCGAGGTCGACGAGGGCGCGGGCATCGTGCGGGTCAGCCGCCACATGGACGACGCCGAGTGTCCGCCGTTCTACGCACGCTCGACGGGCATCGAGGGCCGCATCACGCGCTGGCAGGACATCGAGTACTTCGCCCCGTGCCTGTATCTGCTGCACAGCCGCATCGCACCGGTCGGTGTGCTGCCCGAGGCGGACGGCAGCGACCCGAACGCCTTCCACACCGAGATCACGTACGCGATCACGCCGTCCGGCGACGGCGAGGTGTACGACTTCTGGGCGGTGTCCCGGGACTTCGCCCGCGACGACGAGGAAGTCACCACGTTCCTGCGGGACTTCAACCACACCGTCGTTATGCAGGACGTCGACGCGCTCAACCTGCTGCAGAAGACGCTGGGCACCGAGCGCAACGGGTACCAGGAGCTGAGCATCAACATCGACACCGGCGGTCTCGCCGCCCGTCGCATCCTCGCGCGTCTGGTCGAGGAGGGCGACAAGCCGATGGAGAAGGTCCAGTGACGAGCCCGACCGGCGAGATCTACCGCGTCGACTGGCTCCCGGGCACCGACATCCTGCTCGGCACCTGCCACTGCGGTGCCGAGCACACCGCCCAGGACCCGATCGAGATGTGGGAGTGGATGCTCGCCCATCCCGAAGGCCACACGCCCGAAGGCCACACACCGCAAGGACACGGTTCATGACCTCGTATGAAGCCGAACTCGTCGTCGGGCTGCGGGAGTCCGCGGCCGATGGCGTGCTCGCCCTGACCCTGCGCCACCCTCTCGGCGAGGAACTCCCCTCCTGGGAGCCGGGCGCCCACATCGACGTCGTGCTCGGGCCGGGCCTGGAGCGGCAGTACTCGCTGTGCGGTGATCCGTCGGACCGTCGTGCGTGGCGGATCGCGGTGCTGCGGGAGCCGGACGGGCGCGGCGGATCCTCTTATGTGCACGAGCAGTTGGGTCAGGGCGACATGGTTCGGGTACGCGGTCCGCGCAACCACTTCGGCCTCCGGCCCGCGCCCCGCTACCGCTTCATCGCGGGCGGCATCGGTATCACGCCGATCCTGCCGATGCTGGCCGCGGCGGAGGCGACGGGCGCGGAGTGGACGCTGCTCTACGGCGGTCGATCGCGCCGATCCATGGCATTCGCCGAGGAGTTGAGCCGCTACGGGGACCGGGTGCGGATCGCCCCCCAGGACGAGACCGGGCTGCTGGACCTGGCGTCCGTGCTGGCGGACATCCCCGAGGACACGCTCGTCTACTGCTGCGGTCCCGGCCCCCTGCTGGACGCGGTGGAGGAGGCATGCCCGAGCGGGCTGCTGCATGTCGAGCGCTTCCAGCCGAAGGTCCAGGAGAGCGGCCCGGACGGCGAGTTCGAGGTCGTGCTGGAGCGTGCCGGCCGCACGCTGACCGTCCCCGCCGGTGTCTCCGTCCTCGACACCGTGCGGGCCGCCGGTGTCGAGGTGCTCTACTCCTGTACCGAGGGCACCTGCGGGACCTGCGAGACGGACGTCCTCGAAGGCACCCCGGACCACCGGGACTCGGTGCTCACGGACGAGGAGCGTGAGGCGGGCGAGACGATGCTCATCTGTGTGTCCCGCTGTCTCGGGAAGCGGCTCGTGCTGGACCTGTGAGCCGGAGGTCCCGGAGGTCCGCCTCGATACGGGCCACCGTCGCCAGCAGGTGGGGCAGCAGGTCTCGGCGTACGGACGCCACGGAGTTGCGGCTCGCGTGCACCGGGATGTTCACCGCCGCCACCACCTCGCCGTCCCGGTCCCGCACCGGGGCGGCGACCGAGCGCAGCCCCTCCTCCAGCTCCTGATCGACGATGGCGTACCCCTGACGTCGTACGCGGCCCAGTTCCGCTGTGAGCAGCTCGACCGAGACGATGGTGCGCGCCGTGAGGGGCCGCAGTTCGGCGCGGGCGAGCCGGGCGTCCACCTCCTCGTCCGGCAGATGGGCGAGGATCACCCGGCCCACGGAGGTGACATGGGCCGGGAAGCGGGTGCCGACGGTGATGCTCGCGGTCATGATGCGGCGGGTGGGCACACGTGCCACGTACACGATGTCGTCGCCGTCGAGGACGCAGAGCGAGGACGACTCCCCCACTCGGACGGCGAGTTGCTCCAGATGCGGTTGGGCGAGCTCCGGCAGTGTGCTGCCGGAGAGGTAGGCGTAGCCGAGCTCCAGCACGCGCGGGGTGAGCCGGAACACCCGGCCGTCCGTGTGGACGTAACCGAGGTCGACGAGCGTCAGCAGGAAGCGACGGGTCGCCGCGCGTGTGAGGTCGCAGGCGCGTGCCACCTCACTGAGTGTCAGTTCCGGGTGGTCGGCGCCGAAGACGCGAATGACGGCGAGACCGCGTTCGAAGGACCGGACGAAGTGGGGGGCGCGGGCTGCCGCAGGCATCGTCGCCTCCAGATGGACGCATGGACACTCGAAGCGCGCTCTCCGCACTGGCCGGGAGTACGGCTGATCCTCTCCGCCTCCCCCACCGTCGTACAGGAACAGTTGAAGGTCGATCTGCCCGACGAGCGGGACCAGTTGCACACCCGGGTCACCCCGCGCTTCGCCGAGCTGCGCACCCATGTGTACGAGCAGATCCAGACGGCGCAGCGCGGGACGACCACGGACATCAGGACAGATACGCCTCCACCTCACTGAACTGGGCCGCCGGCCAGCCGGTGTTGGCGGTGACATTGAGCCGCAGGTAGCGCAGGTCGGTGCCGCCGGGCAGGGTCACGGTGGCGGTGTTCCCGGTCGCCGGGTCGAAGCGGTAGTCCTTGGAGGCCACGACCGTCGAGTACGCCGAGCCGTCCGTGCTGCCCAGGACCGACAGGGTCTGCGTGCGCGCCCCCCAGGCTGAAGCGGGCGGCAGCTTCAGCACGAGGCGGCGGGCGGCCAGGGTCGAGCCCAGATCGACCGTCCAGGCCTGCGGGAAGGCGTTGTTGGTGGACTCCCAGTAGGTGTTCGCGTCGCCGTCGACCGCCTTGCCCGGCGTGTAGACGTCCTGCGAGCCGGTGGCGGTGGCCGGGCGGCCCTTGGCGAGGTTGCGGGTCGGATCGGGGTCGGGGTTCCCGGAGCCGGGCTGCGGCCAGGTGGAGCAGTCGGCCCAGGTCGTGTCCCAGCCGGAGTTGCCGCCGGCGTTCGTCAGCGTGAAGGTGCCGGAGCCGGTCGGATACGGGCAGTTGTAGACGCCCGCCGCGCCCACGCCGGCCGCCTGGACGTTGCTGAACTTGGCCGCGCCCTGCGACTCGGCCTGGACGACGACCGTGCCGACCTTGTTGACCGTGGCGCGATCGACGGTGACGTTCTTCGTCGCGTAGCCGCGACCGCCGCCCGACACGAACTCGAAGGCGCTGTACGGGCTGTCGCTGATCGTCGTACCCGTGATGTCGACGGTCGCCTCGATGGCGCTGTCGTACGAGTCGACGCGCAGCGCGCCCATGGGGTGGTTCCAGTTGGGGTTCATCGCGCCCGTACGAACGAGGGTGTTTCCGGAGACGGTGATGGTTCCGGCGAGCAGGGAGAAGGGGTCGAGGAACTTCTGGTTGGAGATCGCGATGCCGCTGCCGAGGGCGTTGGTGTCGGAGACCAGGTTGTTGTTCACGGCGATGTCGGTGCCGCCGTAGATCGCGATGCCGTTGGCGAGGTTCGGCTGGGTGATGGTGTTGTTCTCGAAGCTGCTGTTGGTGTCCGGCGCGTAGAGCGACCACATGGCGAGTGCGTCGTCGCCGTTGTTGCGCAGGAAGTTGTTCCGGACGCGGACACCGCGCGCGTTGCCGTTGAGGTTGAGGCCGTCGGCGGTGGTGTCGAGGATGCGGTTGTTCTCGACTACGAGGTTGTCGTTGTTGCCGGTCAGCCAGAGGCCGACCTTGAGGTGCTGGAGCCACATTCCGGAGACTGAACTCCCAGGACCCAGGGACCCGTTGACGAAGTTGTCCGGGTTGGAGTCGACCCGCTCGATGACCTCACCGATCACCGCGAAGTCCTTGAGGTGCACCCCGCCCGACGAGCTGGTCTGGTCGATGAAGCGCGAGGTGTGCACCACGGAGTACCAGCTGCCGGCACCCTGCAGCGTGACGTTCTGAACGCCGCTGAGCGAGGACGTCACCTTGTAGTCGCCCGGCGGGATCCACACGACTCCCCCTTGCGCGGCGGAGATCGCATCCCGGAAGGCCTGCGTCGAGTCGCCCTGGCCGCTGGGATCGGCACCCTTGTCGGTGACGGAGACCGATCCCCCGGGCCGGGCCGCGGCGGCGGCCACCTGCTCGAAGTCGGCGACGTCGACGGTGACTTGGACGTTCGCCGCCTGCAAGGCGATCTTGTCGCCGGCCTGCACGTTCTGGCCGAGCAGCAGCCGGGCGTTGTCGAAGAAGTGGTGGGTCCTGGCGCCGGCGATCCAGGAGGTGTCCACGTAGGAGTACTTGGAGGTGACGGTGAGCGTCTTGGCGAGCTTGACGCCGTTGACGTAGACGTCCAGCGTGCCCGACTGGCCGTCGGGGACGCTGTAGGAGACGTTCACCGCGTTGGAGGCGCGCGGCACGGTGAACTCGACGCGCCGGCCCGCGCTCAGCCGCACGGCCTGTCGTCCTGAGGCCTCCGAGGCGAGGGTGCCCTGGGTGTAGTCGGGGCCGATCTTCGTGCCCGTGGAGGTGGCGGACTCGGCCTCCACGGAAGTGAAGGGCAGGTCGGCGCCGGCAGCCGTCATCGCGGCGTGGGCGGTGGTGGCGCTGAGCATGCCGGCGGCGAGGGAGACGGCCACCGCGGCCGCTGCTGGCATGGGCCTGACAGATCTGGACATGTGCTGATCCCTTTCGTGTGGGGGGCCGGGATAGCGGGTCGGTGCGGCGGCCGGGCCGCGGCGTCAGGCACGCAGCCAGGCCGCCGTGTCCTGGGGTAGCCGCCCCTCGGCGTCCAAGGGGCCGCTGGCGAGCAGGAGTCGGGAGTGCTCGGGAAGTTCGGCCGCGGTGTCGGAGAGGTTGATCGCGCAGCGCAGCCCGTCCGTGCGGGCGAGGACGAGGACGCCGTCGGGGGCGGGCAGCCAGCTGAGCGGACCGTCGCCGAAGCCCGGCTCGGTGCGGCGGATGCGGAGCGCCTCACGGTAGAGCCTGAGCATCGAGTCGGGGTCGCCCGCCTGGCGGTCGGCGGCGTACGCGGGCCACTCGGCGGGCTGGGGAAGCCAGGGCTCGCCCCCGAATCCGGCATGGGGCGCCTCGGCCGCCCAGGGCAGCGGAACCCGGCAGCCGTCGCGGCCCGGGTCCGTGCCACCGGAACGGAAGTGCATCGGGTCCTGGATGCTCCCGGGCGGCAACTCGACCTCGGGCAGGCCGAGTTCCTCGCCCTGATAGACATAGACGGAACCGGGCAGCGCGAGCGACAGCAGAGCGGCGGCCCGCGCCCGACGGGTACCGAGAGCGAGGTCGGTCGGTGTGCCGAAGGCCTTCGTGGTGAAGTCGAAGCCGGTGTCCGTCCGGCCGTAGCGGGTGACCGTGCGGGTCACGTCGTGGTTGCACAGCACCCAGGTGGCGGGCGCGCCCACCGGTGCGTGCTCGGCCAGGGTCTCGTCGATCGACGTACGCAGCCGCCCGGCGTCCCAAGGGCAGGACAGAAAGGAGAAGTTGAAGGCGGTGTGCAGTTCGTCGGGGCGCAGATAGCGGGCGAAGCGCTCGGTGTCGGGGAGCCAGACCTCACCGACGAAGATGCCGTCGTAGGCGTCGGCGACCGCACGCCAGGAGCGGTAGATGTCGTGGAGCTCGACGCGGTCCACGTACGGGTGCGGATCGCGGCCCTCGACGAAGTCAGGCAGGTCGGGGTCCTTGGCGAGCAGCGCGGCCGAGTCGATACGGACGCCTGCGACACCCCGCTCGAACCAGAAGCGCAGAACGTCCTCGTGCTCCTGACGGACGGCCGGATGAGCCCAGTTGAGGTCGGGCTGCTCGGGTGTGAACAGGTGGAGGTACCAGTCGCCGTCGGGCAGCCGGGTCCAGACGGGTTCGGCGGAGCCCGCGAACTGGGACGGCCAGTCGTTGGGCGGGAGTTCACCGTGCGCGCCGCGCCCGGGACGGAAGTGGAAGAGCTCGCGCTCGGGACCTCCGGCCAAGGCCGCCCGGAACCATGGGTGTTGGTCGGAGAGGTGGTTCGGCACGATGTCGACGAGGGTGCGGATGCCCAGCTCCCGCGCCTCGGCGATGAGTTTCTCCGCCTCGGCGAGCGTCCCGAAGGCCGGGTCGATCGCGCGGTAGTCGGCGACGTCGTAGCCGCCGTCGGCCATGGGTGAGAGGTACCAGGGGTTGAACCACAGGGCGTCCACGCCCAGTTCGGCGAGGTACGGGAGTTTGGCGCGGACGCCCGCGAGGTCACCGGTGCCGTCTCCGTCGCCGTCCGCGAAGCTGCGGACGTACACCTGGTAGATGACGGCGGAGCGCCACCATTCGCCCTGAGTGCGGGCAGAGGAAGGCTGTCCCACGGTGTCTGCCTTTCACATAGAGGGAGTGCCGTCGGCCAAGGACCTGCCGTCGGCCCTTCGCGGTCAGCCCTTGGTGCTGCCCGCGCTGATCCCGGCGATGATGTGCCGCTGGAACACCAGGAACATCACGACCATGGGGATGCTCGCGATCACCATCGCGGCGATGAGCACGGTCAGCTGGATGTTCTGGGACAGCTGGACGAGTGCCACGCTGATGGGCTGCTTGTCGGTGTCGGAGAAGACCATCAACGGCCAGAGGAAGTCCTGCCAGACGGCGACGAGGGCGAAGATCGACACGACGCCGAGCACGGGCCGGGACATGGGCAGCACGATCGACCAGAGCGTGCGCAGTCGTCCGGCGCCGTCGATCTCGGCGGCCTCCAGGACGTCGCGCGGGATCTGGTCGAAGAAGCGCTTGAGGAGATAGAGGTTGAAGGCGTTGGCCACGGCGGGCAGCCAGATGCCGAGCGGGTCGTTGAGCAGACTGGTGTGGATCAGCGGAAGATCGGCGACGGTCAGGTACTTCGGGACGACCAAGGCCTGCGCGGGGACCATCAGCGTGGCGAGGATGCCGCCGAGGATCAGCTTGCCGAAGGCCGGCTTCAGCTTGGAGAGGGCGTACGCGGCGGCCGTGGAGAGGACGACCTGGAGGATCCAGGCGCCGGTGGCCTGCACCACCGTGTTCCACAGATGGATGGGCAGGTCCATCAGGTCCCAGGCGTCGGTGTAGCCGCCGAGGCTCCAGCGCTGGGGCACCAGGGTCGGGGGTGTGCGGGTGACCTCGTCCGGCGACTTCATGGCGCCGGTCACCATCCAGTAGACGGGGAAGAGGAAGGCGAGCGCGAAGAGCAGGACGACGCCCGTGAAGACGGTCCAGTAGACGGCCTTGCCGCGGGGGCGGGCGAGCGCGAGCGGTGAAACCAGTGTGCGCGTACTCACGAGTCCTCTCCTTGGGATCGGGTCAGCCGCAGATAGAGCGCGGAGAAGGCGCTGAGCAGGACGAGCAGCATCACGCTGAGGGCGCAGGCGCCGCCGAAGTCGTTGTAGAGGAAGGCGTACTTGTAGATCAGGTACAGGACCGTCACGGTCGCGTTCTCGGGGCCGCCGCCGGTGATCACGAACGGTTCGGTGAAGACCTGCATGGTGGCGATGATCTGCAGCAGCATCAGCATGAGGATGATGAAGCGGGTCTGCGGAATCGTCACATGGCGGATGCGCTGCCAGAGGCTCGCGCCGTCCAGCTCGGCCGCCTCGTAGAGCTCTCCGGGGATGCTCTGCAGCGCGGCGAGGTAGATGAGGACGGTGCCGCCGAGGTTGGCCCAGGTGGCGACGATCACCAGGGAGACGAGGGCGGTGTCGGCACCGTTGGACCAGTTCGAGGTGGGCAGGTGCAGGAAGCGCAGCGTCTCGTTGGCGAGGCCCGCTCCGGGATCGTAGAACCACTTCCACAGCAGGGCGCTGACCACCGGAGGGATCATCACCGGCAGATAGACCACGACTCTGAAGAAGGCCTTCGCGTGCCTGAGTTCATTGAGCACCAGCGCCGTCACGAAGGGGACGGCGAAGCCGATCAGCAGGGCGAGGAGCGTGAACGTGAACGTGTTGCGCCAGGCGGCGATGAACTCGGGGTCGTGGAATACACGGGTGAAGTTGGCGGTGCCGACCCACTCGCCGCCCGAGCCCGGCGTGTACTTCTGGAAGGCGATCACGACCGCGCGGATCGCCGGGTACCAGGAGAACAGCGCGAAGCAGAGCAGGCCGCCGATGAGAAAGGCGTACGCGCGGGACTGGTCGGCCAGGCGCCGGCGCCACGGGCCCCCGGTCCGGCGCCCGGCCGACCGCGGCACCTCCGGCGCGCCGAGGGCGGCCGGAGGGAGTGCTGCGGGCTCCGATGCGGTCTTCATCAGCGGTGTCAGCCTCGGGCCAGGATGGAGTCGATCTTCCCGGACGCGTCCTTCAGGAGCTGGTCGATGTCGGCGTCCTTCTTGGTGAGCACCGCGGAGACGGCGCCGTCGAGGACCGAGTAGATCTGCTGGGCCTGCGGCGGCTCGATCTTCATCTGCAGGCTGTGGTTGCCGTCCAGGAAGGCCTGGTAGTTCTCCACGGGGACGTTGGCGTTGGCCTTCTTGACCTCCTGGTCCTTCGCGTCGGCGGCGCCAGTGAACAGCCGTGGCTCGGGCAGGCCCACGGGCGCGTCGTTCTGCTTGGCGCGGGCGTAGTCGCCGAGGAAGCCGTCGCCGGGCGTCAGGAACATGCTGTCGAGCCACTTGAGGCCGGCCCTGATCTGCTCCGGGCTGTCCTTCTTGTTGAACATGTAGCCGTCGCCGCCGATGAGCGTGCCCTTGCCGCCGGGCATGGGCGCGAGCGCGAGGTCCTTGTAGTTGCCGCCCTTCTCCTTCACCAGGATCGGGATGTTGTCCGGCGCGGAGAGGTACATGCCGAGCTTGCCCGAGCCCATCATCTGCTGGACGTCGTTGATGACCAGGAGCTGCTTGCTGCCCATGGAGTTGTCGGTCCAGCGCATGTCCTTGAGGTTCTGCAAGACCGCCTTGCCCTCGGGGGAGTCGACGCTGGCCTTCTTGCCGTCGGCGCTGACCACGTCGCCGCCCTGTGAGTACATCTCCGCGGTGAAGTGCCAGCCGCCCTGGTTCTGCGCGCTGTAGTCGGCGTAGCCGACGGTGCCGCCGCCGAGCGCGGCGATCTTCTTGGCGTCCGCGCGCAGCTCCTCCCAGGTCGCCGGGGGCTTGTTCGGGTCGAGGCCGGCCTTCTCGAAGAGCTTCTTGTTGTAGATCAGGCCCATCGAGTAGCCGGTGCGCGGGATTCCGTAGATCTTGCCGTCGACGGTGTAGATGTCGCGCAGTTGCTGCTGGATGGTGCTGTAGCTCTTGAGGTCCTTGACGTAACCGGTGATGTCGGCGGCCTGGTTGATGTCGACGACGTGCTTGGCGTCGGTGAAGTACGTGTAGAAGACGTCTTCCATCTGACCGCCGGCGAGCTTGGCGTCGAACGTCTTGGGGTCCTGACACGGGAAGGCGTCGTGCGCGACGACGTCGATGTCCGGGCTGGTCTTCTCGAACGCCTTGATGTCGGCCTCGAAGAACGAACGGTCGACCTTGGCGCTCTTCGGCGGCATGCAGTTGACCGTGATGCGGGTCTTGCCGCCCGCGGAGCCGTCGTCGCTCGAACCGCAGGCCGTGATCGCGGTCAGCGCGAGGGCGGAGGCCATGAGCGTGGTGCTGGTACGGCGGAACCCGGGACTTCTCATCGGTGGACCCCTCTTGGCAGGCGCAGGGAAGGCCCACGGCGGCGCACCGGGCGGTGCGGCGTCCGTGTCTGGCGCCGCACACTCAAGCACCGGCGACAGTGGTCCGCAATATGTCACGCAGAATCTGTAATTATTTGACAGCCGTGTGGATCTGGCGTGGCTCTAGTGGCGGGGCGCTTGCGCGGTCGACCCACGGACCACCAACTCCGGCTCGAACAGCAGCTCCTCGGCGGTGACGCTGCTCCCGCCGATCTGAGCGTTCAGCAACTCGACGGCCGCCCGCCCCATCGCCTCGATGGGCTGGCGGACCGTGGTCAGCGGGGGTTCGGTGCAGTTCATGAACGCCGAGTCGTCGTAGCCGACGACGGAGATCTCGCCCGGGACGGCAAGTCCCTTGCGGCGGGCGGCTCGTACGGCACCGAGCGCGAGCGGGTCACTGGCGCAGATGATGCCGGTGACACCCCGGTCGAGCAGCCGGGTCGCGGCGGCCTGGCCGCCCTCCAACGAGAACATCGCCCGTGCGACGTGCTCGTCGGGCAGGTCGGGGGCGAGCGCGCGCGCCGCGGAGAGCTTGCGCTGCGAGGGCATGTGGTCGGCGGGCCCGAGGACGAGTCCGATGCGCTCGTGGCCGAGGGAGGCCAGATGGCGCCAGGCCTGTTCGACCGCCACGGCGTCGTCGCAGGAGACGCCCGGGAAGCCGAGGTGCTCGATGGCCGCGTTGACCAGCACCACCGGGATGTTGCGGTCCGCGAGCTGCCGGTAGTGGTCGTGCGGAGCGTCGGCCTGCGCGTAGAGACCGCCCGCGAACACCACGCCGGAGACCTGCTGCTGGAGCAGCAGCTCCACATAGTCCGCCTCGGAGACGCCGCCCTTGGTCTGCGTGCACAGCACCGGAGTGAGACCCAGCTGCGCGAGCGCCCCGCCGATCACTTCGGCGAACGCAGGGAAGATCGGGTTCTGCAGCTCGGGCAGTACGAGGCCCACCAGCCGCGCGCGTTCACCGCGCAGCTGCGTGGGCCGCTCGTAGCCGAGGACGTCGAGGGCGGAGAGCACAGCCTGCCGGGTGGAGTCGGAGACTCCGGGCTTGCCGTTGAGCACCCGGCTGACCGTGGCCTCGCTGACC
The DNA here is from genome assembly GCF_044457265.1 of Streptomyces sp. NPDC050564. NCBI lineage: Bacteria > Bacillati > Actinomycetota > Actinomycetes > Kitasatosporales > Streptomycetaceae > Streptomyces > Streptomyces sp. NPDC050564. The sequence continues at coordinate 28,727 of NZ_JBITGS010000052.1, forward strand.
CCGACCTTCTTGGCCACCTGAGCAAGTCGTCGCGTCATGCACGCAAGAATAGCGCAAGAAATGAAAGCTGCTTGCGTAATGCGGAGCGGATTACCGGGCCGCCCACAGACCGCGGACATGACCCAGGTGGCGGGTCATCACGTCCCTGACGGCCGCCTCGTCGCGGGCCGTCAGCGCGTCGAGGAGTTCCAGGTGCTCTTCCGCGGAGGCCTCCAGGCGGCCCGCCTCGACGAGGGCGTGGAGACCGTAGAGGCGCGAGCGCTTCCGCAGGTCCCCGACGACCTCGACCAGATGGGCGTTGCCCGCGAGGGCGAGCAGGCCGAGGTGGAAGCGGATGTCCGCCTCGACGTAGGCGATGAGGTCACCGGCCGCCGCCGCGGTCACGATCTCCCGGGCGGCCGGGCGCAGCGCCTCCAGCGAGACCAGGTCCGCGGTGGTGGCCAGCCCCACCACGGTGGGGATCTCGATGAGCGAACGGATGTGGGTGTATTCGTCGAGCTGCTTCTCGGAGACCGCGGTGACCCGGAACCCCTTGTTGGGCACCGTGTCGACCAGGCCCTCCTTGGCGAGGTCGAGCATGGCCTCACGCACCGGCGTCGCGGAGACGCCGAAGCGGGCCGCGAGGGTCGGCGCGGAGTAGACCTCGCCGGCACGCAGTTCGCCGGCGATCAGCGCGGCCCGCAGCGCGTCCGCGACGCGCTCGCGGTAGCTGCTCTTCTTCCCGCCCAGCGTGGGCAGGGCGGGAGCGGCGGAGGGTGCGCTGCTGCGCTGGGCGGCCATGGGATGTCTCCTCGTACGGGCATGTGCAATGTCACGCGCTACCAGTATCTCAAGGCGCTGAGTGGCCTCGGTGGCGTGGGGGCGTGCCTCACTTCCCCGAGGTCGCTCAGAGGACGAATCCGGCCGGGAAGGGGTCGGAGGGGTCCAGCAGGTACTGGGCGGTGCCCGTGACCCAGGCGCGACCGGTGAAACTGGGCAGCACGGCCGGGATTCCGGCAACCTCGGTGGCGCCGAGCAGCCGCCCCGTGAACCGCGTCCCGATGAAGGACTCGTTCACGAACTCGGTGTGCAGCGGGAGTTCGCCGCGGGCGTGCAGCTGGGCCATGCGCGCGCTGGTGCCCGTACCGCAGGGTGAGCGGTCGAACCAGCCGGGGTGGATCGCCATCGCGTGCCGGGAGTGGCGGGCGGTGGCGCCGGGCGCGTACAGGTGGACGTGGTGGCAGCCGCGGATCGACGGGTCCTCGGGGTGGACGGGCTCGTCCTCGGCGTTGATGGCCTCCATGAGCGACAGACCGGCCTTGAGGATGTCGTCCTTGCGGGCACGGTCGAAGGGCAGCCCGAACTGTTCCAGCGGCAGGATCGCGTAGAAGTTGCCGCCGTACGCGAGGTCGTAGGTCACCGTCCGCCCGTCGGCGAGCGTGATCTTGCGGTCGAGGCCGACGGTGAAGGAGGGCACGTTCTTCAGGGTCACCGCTTTGGCCGCGCCGTCCTCGACCGCGACCTCGGCGACGACGAGGCCCGCGGGGGTGTCGAGCCGGATGGTGGTGACCGGCTCGACGACCTCGACCATGCCGGTCTCCACGAGCACGGTCGCGACACCGATGGTGCCGTGGCCGCACATCGGGAGATAGCCCGAGACCTCGATGTAGACGACGCCGTAGTCGCAGTCCGGACGGGTGGGCGGCTGCAGGATGGCGCCGCTCATGGCCGAGTGGCCGCGCGGCTCGTTCATCAGGAGCTGCTTGATGTCGTCACGGTGCTCACGGAAGTACAGGCGCCGCTCGTTCATGGTCGCGCCCGGGATCGTGCCGATGCCTCCGGTGATCACCCGGGTGGGCATGCCCTCGGTGTGCGAGTCGACGGCGTGCAGGACGAGTTTGCTGCGCATGACGCTCCTGACTGATCGGGAAAGGGGAGAAGACCTCAGGCGAGACCGGCGTCGATGGCCCGCTCCGTGGCCTCGCGAACGGCCGCCTCCTGCTCGGGCAGCAGCGGAACGCGCGGCGGCCGGACCGGACCGCCGTGCCGGCCGACGATGTCCATGGACAGCTTGATGGCCTGCACGAACTCGACCTTCGAGTCCCAGCGCAGCAGCGGGTGCAACTGACGGTAGAGCTTGCCCGCCGTGTCGAGGTCGCCGTCGACGGCGGCGCGGTACAGCTCGACGCTCGCGCCGGGCAGCGCGTTCGGGTAGCCGGCCACCCAGCCCTTGGCGCCCGCGACGGCGAGCTCCAGCAACACGTCGTCCGCCCCGATCAACAGGTCGAGCGTCGGGGCGAGTTCGGCGAGCCGGTAGGCGCGGCGCACATCGCCGGAGAACTCCTTGACCGCATGGACGAACCCCTCGCCGTGCAGCTTCGCGAGCAGCTCCGGAACCAGGTCGACTTTGGTGTCGATCGGGTTGTTGTACGTCACGATCGGGACGCCCGCCTCGGCGACCTCCTCGTAGTGGGCGAGGACGGAACGCTCGTCGGCGCGGTAGGCGTTCGGCGGCAGGAGCATCACGGACGCGCAGCCCGCGTCGCGCGCCTGCTCGGCCCAGCGGCGGGCCTCGGCGGAACCGTAGGCGGCGACGCCGGGCATCACGCGCGCCCCGCCGATGGCGGCGACGGCCGTCTCGACGACCTTCGCGCGCTCCTCGGGGGTGAGCACCTGGTACTCACCGAGGGAGCCGTTCGGTACGACGCCGTCGCAGCCGTTCTCGACCAGCCAGGCGCAGTGTGCGGCGAACCGGTCGTAGTCGACGGAGAGATCGTCGTTCAGCGGAAGCGCGGTGGCGACGAGGACGCCGCGCCACGGGCGGTGGTCGGGGGTGGTGGCCATGAGGGATCCCTCTCAATGGGGTGTGACATGTTACTGATGGGCAATGAGGATCGGCGAGAGTCCGTACCCCGTGGTTCAGTCGTCTTCCGGAGCTTCGGGACCCGCGGGCTCGCCGGGGTCCTGGCCGGCTGCGGCGAGGACCCCGAGCGGGACCGGCCGGGCGAGCAGCCGCCGCGCCGATGTCTGCGGGCACCCGGCGAGCCCCGCGACCGCGGGCTCGCACATACGGCCCTGGCACCAGCCCATGCCGGCGCGGGTGAGGAGCTTCACGGTCCGTACGTCACCCGCGCCGAGTTCGCCGACGGCCCGGCGGATCTCACCTCCGGTCACCTCCTCGCACCGGCACACGACGGTGTCGTCGGTGACCTGCTCGGTCCAGTGCGCGGGAGGCGCGTAGACGGTGTCGAGCGCGGCGAAGAACTCCCGCATCCTCGTACGGGACTTGGCGGCCGCGGCCCACTCGCGCGGGTCGGGATCCGCGCCGGTGAGCCGGGCGGCGGCGGAGCGGCCCGCGATGTGTCCCTCGGCGAGGGACAGCGCGGAGCCGCCGATACCGGTGGTCTCGCCCGCGGCCCAGACGCCGGGCACGTCGGTCCGCTGCTCCGCGTCGACGTGCACGTCGAGCCCGTCGAGGCGGCAGCCGAGCGACTCGGCGAGGTCGGTGTGCGGCAGCATGCCGTGCCCGACGGCGAGCGTGTCGCAGGGGATGCGCCGCTCGGTGCCGGGCCTGACCCGCCCGTCGTTGTCGAGTGCGGCGACGGTCACGGCGTCGAGCCGCTCGTCGCCGTGCGCCTCGATGACGGTGTGACGTCCCATCACCTTGACGCGGTGACGGACGAGTTGAGCCGCGTACTGGGCGCCCTCGGCGACCTTGCCGGGCTGAGCGGCCAACGCCCGCGCCCGCCCCAGGAACGCCTTCGCATCGTCGGTCCTTCGCGAGAACGCCTTGGCATCGCCGGCCCTTCGCAGGAACGCCTTCGGATCTGCGGACTCGACGAGCGCGGCGACGTCGACCCCGGCCGCGGCGAGTCCGGTCGCCACGGGGAGCAGCAACGGCCCGGTGCCGGCGACCACGGCGGTCCGCCCCGGCACGACGAGGCTCCCCTTGAGCATGGCCTGGGCTCCGCCCGCGGTCACGACACCGGGGAGGGTCCAGCCGGGGAACGGCAAGACCTTCTCGTACCCACCGGTGGCGAGGAGCACGCCGTCGGCGCGGACGGTGGCGGGGCTCTCCTGCTCCGGACCGAGCAGGGCGTGTACCGCGAACCCGTCGGGCTGCGGTTCCACGCACCACACATGGTGGTCCGTCAGGTGCTCGATCGTGCCCGCTTTCACCTGCCCGGCCAGTCCCCGAGCCAGCCGGTCCCACGTGCTCCACTGGTGGTGGAGCGCCTGCGGCCGGCGCGCGCCGAGCGCGGGCGCGGGCCCGCGGTAGAACTGCCCGCCCGCCGTCACGCCGGAGTCGATCAGTGTGATGCGGATACCCCGTGCGGCAGCCGCCAGGGACGCGGCGAGTCCCGCCGGGCCCGCGCCGATCACCGCGAGGTGCGCTCGGTCAGTCATCGTGGCCCGTGCCTTCCTGCGTCCGGATCCTGTCGCCGGGCCGCACCGGCACCAGGCAAGCCCGTTGGTTGGGACGGTCGTTGACGGTCACGAGGCAGTCGAAGCAGACGCCGATGCCGCAGAAGACGCCGCGCGGACGGCCCGCGCCGCGGGTGCTGCGCCAGGAGGCGACGCCCGCGGTCCACAGCGCGGCGGCGACGGTCTGGCAGGGCAGCGCCTCGACCTCGCGGCCATCGAGGGTGACGGTGAAGGCGGGTCCCGGCTGCGCCCGGACCAGTTCCAGGGGATTCACGCAGCCTCCTGCGGGAAGCGGTCGGGCCGGAACGGCGCGAGATCGAGGTCGGGTGTCTTGTCGGTCAGGATCTGCGCGAGCAGATGCCCGGTACCGGTGGCGAGCCCGATGCCCGCGCCCTCGTGCCCGCAGGCGTGGAAGAGGCCGGGCACCCGGGGGTCGGGGCCGATGGCGGGCAGGTGGTCGGGCATGTACGGCCGGAAGCCCAGGTACGTACGCAGGACACGCACCCCCGACAGGAACGGGAAGAGTCGCGTCGCGCCCGCGGCCAGCGCCCGCAGGACCGGCAGAGAGAAGGACCGGTCGAAGCCGACCCGCTCCCGGCTCGCGCCGATCAGGATCGGCCCCGCGGCCGTTCCCTCGACGACGGGCGACGTCTGGAGCGCCGCCGAGTCACTGGCCACGTCGGCGACATAGTCCGCCGCGTACACCTTGTGGCGCACCAGCCGCGGCAGCGGCTCGGTGACGAGGACGAATCCGCGGCGGGGCAGGACGGGGAGAAAGACACCAGCCAGCGCGGCCACCGCCGAGCCCCACGTACCTGCCGCGTTCACCACGGCCGGGGCATGGATGTCGCCCCGGCCGGTCCGTACACCCCGGACCGACCCGTCCGCCGTGCGCAGCACCTCGGTCACGGTCCACCCGGTCAGCAGTCGTGCACCCGAGGCCCGCACCAGATGCGCGGCGGCCAGGGCGGGCATCACCTGGGTGTCCTGCGGGTAGTGCACGGCGCCCGCGAGCCCGGGCGCCAACTGCGGTTCCAGGTCCCGGAGTCGGTCGGCAGCGACCGGCATGGCCGAGACCCCGGCCGCCCGCTGCCCCGCCGCGAAGGTCTCCAGCGCGGTCAGCCCCTCGGGCGTGGCGGCCACGACGACACCGCCCTTGGCCTCGTACTCGATGGCCGGTGCGAGCCCCGTCTCCCCCGCGAGGTCGGCCCACAGGCGCCCCGACAGCAGGGCGAGGTCGAGCTCGGGCCCGGGCTCCTTGTCCGAGACGAGCAGGTTCCCCTCGCCCGCACCGGTCGTCCCGCCGGCCACCGGGCCGCGGTCCACCAGGGCGACGTCAAGGCCCGCCCGAGCCGCGTACAGGGCGCAGGCCGCGCCCACCATTCCGGCCCCGACGACCACGACATCGCAGGTAAATGGCTTGCTCACATCAGTACTATGTCACATGCTTCTCTTGCGGGGAACAGTCGAAGACGCACACCGACGACGTATTCAGACGACGCACACAGACGCATACAAGGGGTGCCTGACGTGGCCAAGGGACGAAAGAACGGGCTGTACCGAGGAATCTCCGACGAGCTGTCCGCCCTGATGCGCACGGGCTGGGCCGACACCGAGCAGCGCGATCTGCAACCGACCGAGCAGGCGCCCCACACGGCCCGCCGCCGCGCCGCGCTCTCCGCCCTCTTCCCGGGCGAGCGGCTCGTCATCCCCTCCGGCAGCCTCAAGACCCGCTCGAACGACACGCACTACCCGTTCCGCCCGTACTCCGGCTACGTTCATTTGACGGGAGATCAAACCCGGGACGGTGCCCTGGTGTTGGAGCCCCGCGCGGACGGCGGGCACGAGGCGCACTGCTATCAGCTCCCCCGCGACAGCCGGGACAGCGACGAGTTCTGGACGGGCATGACGGCCGAGCTGTGGATGGGCCGCCGCCGCTCCCTGGCCGAGTCGGAGCGAGTGCTGGGACTGCCCTGCCGTGACATCCGTACGATCGCCGAGGACCTGAAGGACACCGGCGTAGCGACCCGGGTCGTGCGCGGCCACGACCCCCTCATCGAAGCGGCGCTCAGCACGGACGAGGAGCGGGACGCCGAGTTCGAGGAGGCGGTGTCCGGGCTGCGGCTGGTGAAGGACGCGTGGGAGATCGGCGAGATGCGCCGGGCGGTGGACGCCACGGTCCGCGGATTCACCGATGTCGTACGGGAGTTGTCGCAGGCGGTCGCCACCTCGGAGCGCTGGATCGAGGGCACCTTCTTCCGCCGCGCCCGCGTCGAGGGCAATGACGTCGGCTACGGTTCCATCTGCGCGGCGGGCGAGCACGCCACGATCATGCACTGGATGCAGAACGACGGCCCGGTTCGCCCGGGCGAACTGCTCCTGCTGGATGCGGGCGTCGAAACCCGTACCCTCTACACTGCCGACGTCACCCGCACGCTTCCGGTCAACGGCACCTTCACACCGCTCCAGCGCGAGATCTACGACGCCGTGTACGAGGCCCAGGAAGCCGGCATGGCCACGGTGCGGCCGGGCGCCCGCTACCGCGACTTCCACGAGGCCGCCCAGCGGTCGATGACCGAACAACTGGTGGAATGGGGCTTCATCGAGGGCCCGGCCGAGCGGGCGTACGAGCTGGGCCTGCAGCGCCGCTTCACCATGGCGGGCACCGGGCACATGCTCGGGCTCGACGTCCACGACTGCGCCAGGGCCCGCAACGAGGAGTACGTCGACGGGGTGCTGGAGCCGGGCATGGTGCTCACCGTCGAGCCGGGCCTCTACTTCCAGGCGGACGATCTGACGGTGCCCGAGGAATGGCGCGGCATCGGCGTCCGGATCGAGGACGACCTCCTCGTCACGGCGGACGGCCATGAGAACCTGTCGGCCGGTCTGCCCCGCTCGTCCGACGAAGTCGAGGCCTGGATGCGGGAGTTCGCCGGGTAGCGGGGCCCGGCGGGTATGGGGGTTCCCAGTTGGCGCAGCCCGGCAGGTACGGCAGATCCCGGTGGGCGGGGCGCGGCAGGTGCGGGAGAACCCGGTTGGCGCGGCCCGGTGCCGAGCGGCCTCCCCGAGGCCGCTCAGATCCTGCTCTCGGCCGCCGTGTCGGCGGACAGCCGCTGCGCCAGGTAGATCGGAATCACCGAGAGCAGGACGAGCACCGCCGCCACGACGTTCACGACCGGTGCCTGCTGGGGCCGTGTCATGTTGTTGAAGATCCAGATCGGCAGGGTCTCGATACCGGGCCCGGCCGTGAACGTCGTCACCACGATCTCGTCGAAGGAGAGCGCGAAGGCGAGCAGTCCGCCGGCCAGCAGCGCCGAGCGCACCAGCGGGAAGGTGATGTCGACGAAGGCCCGGAAAGTGTCGGCGCCCAGGTCCATCGCCGCTTCCTCGTACGAGCCGGACGTACGGCGCAGCCGCGCGACGACGTTGTTGAAGACGACCACGATGCAGAAGGTGGCGTGGCCGACGATCACGGTGAACATACCGAGGCCGACGCCGAGCGGCTCGAGCACCGTGCTGAATGCCGAGTTGAGCGCGATGCCCGTGACGATGCCGGGCAGCGCGATCGGCAGGACGACCACGAAGGAGATGGCGTCGCGGCCGAAGAAGCTGTGCCGGGCGACCGCGAAGGCGATCAGCGTGCCGAGCACCAGGGCGATGGCGGTGGCGCCGAGCCCCGCCTTGACCGAGACCCACAGGGCCGCGCGGGCGCCCTCGTTCTCCCAGGCGACCGACCACCAGTGGAAGGTGAGCCCCGGCGGCGGCCAGCTCGCGCTGCGGTCCGGGTTGAAGGAGTTGACCAGGACGAGCGCGAGCGGGACGTAGATGATCGCGAAGCCGAGCCCGGCGGCGACGCGCAGCGCGATGCGCGCGGAACGGGAGAGTTGCACAGCGGGCTCCTCAGAGGCTGCTCAGGGCGCCCGTGCGGCGCATCGCGAGCAGGTACAGCACGATGACGACGACGGGGACCGTGCCGAGCGCGGCGGCCATGGGCAGGTTCAGTTCGATGTTGGAGTAGACGACGTTGCCGATGAGCTGGGTCTTGCCGCCGACGATCTGCACGGTGATGTAGTCGCCGAGGCTGAGCGAGAAGGTGAAGACCGAGCCGGCGGCCACGGACGGCAGGACCATCGGCAGCACCACGGAGCGGAAGGTGCGTCCGGGGCGCCCGCCCAGGTCCGCCGACGCGTCGAGCAGGTTGGCGGGCAACTGCTCCAGTGCCGTGTGGATCGGCAGGATCATGTACGGCAGCCAGAGGTACGTCAGCGCGATGACCGCCGCGAACAGTCCGAAGCCGGGTCCACTCATCCCGAAGGGCTTCAGTATCCAGTCGGCCAGGCCTCCCTGAGAGAGGATCAGCCGCCAGGCGTACACCTTGACGAGGTAACTCGCCCACAGCGGCGTGAGGATGGCGACCACGAGCAGCGGGCGCCACTTGGGCTTGGCGATCCGGGCGGTGTAGAAGGCGACCGGGAAGGCTATCACCGCGCACAGTACGGTCACCGCGAGCGCGACGCCGATGCTGCGCAGGATCACCTGGCGGAAGACGGGCGTGGTGAACAGCGCGCGGAAGTTGTCGGTCGACCAGACCTTCACGACCTCGGAGGTGAAGGAGTCGGTCGTCCAGAACGCCGAGACGAAGAGCACGGCCAGCGAGCCGAGGTAGAGCACGGCCAGCCAGAGCAGCGGCGCGGTGAGCAGGAGGGACAGCCGCAGCCGGGAGTGTCGGTGCAGGGTCCCGGCGAGCCGCCGGACGGGAGACCGTCCGGCGGCCTGCGCGGTGGTGGTCATCGGTCGCTCAGCCCTTGATCTCGGTCCAGGCCTGGACCCACTTGGCGTACGGCACGCACTTGACGTCGGTGCGGCCGTCGAGGCACTGCTCGATGGGCGTGTTCCAGAAGGCGATGTTCTTCCAGTAGGCCTCGTCGGTGGCGTGGAAGGTGTCGCAGAAGGACTTGTCGCTGGTCTGGTCGCACGCCTTGGCGTTCGCCGGGGCCTCACCGAAGTACTCGGCGACCTGGGCGTTCACCTTCGGCGAGATGATCCAGTCCATCCACTTGTAGGCGCAGTTGGGGTGCTTGGCCTTGGCGGAGATCATCCAGGTGTCCGACCAGCCCGTGGAGCCCTCCTTGGGCACGAAGGCCTTCACCTTGGCGCCCTCGTCCTGCGCGAGGTTGGCGATGACCTGCCACGTGGTGCCGACCACGGAGTCACCGCTCTTGAAGGCGGAGATCTCCTTGAGGTAGTCGCTCCAGTACTCCCCCACGTCCGTGCTCTGCTTCTTCAGCAGTGCGACGGCCGCGTCGAACTGCTTCTGGTCCAGCGCGTAGGGGTCCTTGATCTTCAACTCCGGCTTGGTCGCCTTGAGATACAGCGCCGCGTCGGCGATGTAGATCGGCGAGTCGTACGCGGTCACGTGACCCTTGTACTTGGAGGCGTCGTCGAAGACGGCGGACCAGGAGGTGGGTGCGGGCGTGACCTTCTGCGTGTTGTACATCAGCAGGTTGGCGCCGCGGCCGTGCGGGATGCCGTACATCTGGCCGTCGACGGAGTTCCAGGCCCCGCCCTGAGGCCGCTGAAGACATCCTTGTAGTTGGGTACGAGACCGGTGTTGACCGGGGCCGCGTCGCCGGAGGCGATGAGGCGCAGGGAGGCGTCGCCGGACGCGGAGACGGCGTCGTACTGACCGGTCTTCATCAGCTTGACCATCTCGTCGGAGCTGGCCGCGACCTTGGAGTTGACCTGACAGCCGGTCTGTTTCTCGAAGTCGCTGACCCAGTCGACCTTGGGGTCGTTGGAACCGTCCTCGACATAGCCGGCCCAGGCGATGAGGTTGACCTGGCCCTCGGTCTTGCCGAGCTTGGACTGCGCCTTCAGGTCGGGCGGGTTGAGCCCGGTCGACGAGGAGGAGCCGCCCGAGTCGGACGATCCACAGGCGGTGGCCGCGAGGAGCACCGCGACTGCGGCGGCGGCCTGAAGGGTTCGGGTGAGGCGCACGACGTACTCCATACGTGATGGGGACTGAGCGTGGGGGTCAGCGGGGGTCGGGGACCTTGAAGGTGTGGCGGCGGTGCCACTGGAGCCGGACCCGGGCGCCGCGGTAGGCGGCGACGTCCTCGGAGGAGGTCTCCAGGTTCTGCTGGAGCGCGGTGAGGCGCCCTCCCGCGTCGAGGTCCACGAGGAAGCGGGTGGCATCCCCGAGATAGACGACCTCGGCGACGGTGCCGGTGGCGGTGGAGTGCTCCGGCTCGTCGGCCTCGGCGGACTCCTTGAGGACCCGGATCTTCTCGGGCCTGATGCTGTACGTGCCCGGGGCGCCGACGACCTGCCGCGCGGACTGACCTTCGAGCAGGTTGGACGTGCCGACGAAGCCCGCGACGAAGGGGGTGGCGGGCCGCTCATAGATCTCCGCCGGGGTACCGACCTGTTCGATGCGGCCCTGGTTGAAGACGGCGATGCGGTCGCTCATCGTCAGGGCCTCCTCCTGGTCATGGGTGACGAAGACGAAGGTGATGCCGACCTCGCGCTGGATCGCCTTGAGTTCGACCTGCATCTGCTCGCGCAGCTTGAGGTCGAGAGCGCCGAGCGGTTCGTCCAGGAGCAGCACGCGGGGCCGCCCGACGAGGGCGCGGGCGAGAGCGACGCGCTGGCGCTGGCCTCCGGAGAGCTGGCCGGGGCGCCGCTTGCCGAAGCCCTCGAGGCGAACGTCGGCGAGCGCCTTGCGGGCCCGCACCAGCCGCTCGGGCTTGGGCACTTTGCGGACCTTGAGTCCGTAGGCGACGTTCTGCTCCACGGTCATGTGCGGGAAGAGCGCGTAGTCCTGGAAGACGGTGTGCACGTCCCTCTCGAAGGGGGCGAGCCCGGTGACCTCCTGTCCGGCCAGCTCGATCCGGCCGGAGGTGGGGCCCTCGAAGCCCGCGATCATGCGCAGGACTGTCGTCTTTCCGGATCCGGACGGGCCGAGCATCGAGAAGAACTCGCCGTCGGATATATCCAGGTCGATCCCTGCCACCGCGGTCGTCTCGCCGAATGACTTCCGCAGATCCCGCAGCCGGATCGCGCTTCCCTCCATGGACGGGAACCTTTCTGGTGCACTCTTACGTTGATCGGAAAGATATGAAGTCATAGTTCAAAGCTCAAGACCCCCTTAAGGTAAAGGTTGAGTCATCGCACAAGGTGGTAGCCGTGAAGCAACAGATGGACGGTGGTACCCGGAGGGCCGTCTTCACTCCGGTTGACAATCGGGCGCGAGTGGAGACGGTCGTCCGCAGGCTCGGCGATGCCATCGAGCTCGGACTGCTCGCGGACGGGGAGCAGCTGCCCGGCGAGATGGAGCTGGCCGGACAGCTCGGAGTGTCCACGGTGACCCTGCGCGAGGCGCTGATGGCCCTGCGGCAGCAGGGTCTGGTCACCACCCGCAGGGGGCGCGGCGGCGGCAGTTTCGTATCGCTCCCCGAGGTCCCCGGCGAGGAGCGGCTGAAGGCCCGGCTGGCCGGCTGGAGCACCGAGGAGCTGCGCGATCTGGGCGACCACTGGGCCGCGGTGTCCGGCGCGGCGGCCCGGCTGGCCGCGCAGCGCACGGAACCGACCGATCTTCAGCAGCTGCGACGCACCCTCGAGGAGCTGGCGTCCGCCGAGGACGGGGCGGCGCGCAGCCGGGTCTACGGCCGCTTTCATGTCGAGCTCGCCGCCGCGGCCCAGTCCGCCCGGCTGACCCGTGAACAGGTCGCGCTCCAGACCGAGCTGGGGGCGCTGCTGTGTCTCGTGCTCGGGGACGACGAATATCGTGAAGAAGTCGCCGACCGTCACCGCTCCGTAATCTCGGCCGTGCAAGATGGGGCCCACGATTCGGCCAGAGCGCTGGCCGAGCGGTGCGTCCAGGATTCGACGGCGCGGCTCATCGCCCTCCGCCTCGCCATGCCGCGCACCGTGTCCGGTCCCCGTCCGCTGGAGGGCACCCATGAGCAGGAGCCCCGGCCCGGTCGGCGCCACGGCGACGCTTGACGCGACACCGGAGGCGGCCGTCGCCACCCAGGTCCGCTGCACGCTGGAGGCCGTGTTCGACGCGGTCGCCGAGACCCGGGCCGATACGGCGGCCCTGCTCGCCCGGGTCGCCGCGCAGGGCCGTCGACCCGCGACCGTGGATCTGGCCGCACTGCGCCCCGGTCTCCATCTCCGGCTCGCCCGACAGGAGTTGGTGTCGGGCGTCGGGTTCGTCGCGGCGCCGGGGCTGCTCGGTGACGTACCGGCGTGGCTGGAGTGGTGGCAGACGGGCTCCGACGGGGACGTACGGCCGCTGCTGCTCGACCTCGATCCGCGGCACTCCGCGTACTCCGACTACACGCACTGGGACTGGTTCGCCCTGCCCCGCGACACGGGGCAGCGCGCGGTCGCCGGGCCCTATGTCGACTACCTCTGCTCCGACGAGTACAGCCTGACGCTGTCGGCCCCCGTCGAGCTGGAGGGCCGGTTCGTGGGAGTCGCCGCGGCCGACGTGTATCTGCGGCACTTCGAGGCGGCAGTCGTCCCGCTGCTGCAACGGCTGCCGGGAGCCGCCCACTTGGTGAACGCGCGCGGGCGGGTGGCCGCGTCCGCCGACCCGGCCCATCTGGCCGGATCGCTCACCAAGGGCCCGGACTTCGGGGCCGTCCTGGCGGCGGCGCGCAGCGCGCGCTTCGAGGGGATGCGGCTGGTTCCGTGCGAGGGTGTTCCGCTGGTGCTCGTGGTGCCGGCCGACTGAACCTCGTGGGACGGTACGGCCGGGCGCCTCGTCGGACGGTACGGCCGGCGGGCTCAGACCGCCCGCAGCTCCGCCGCGCCATTGCGGGTCTTGCGCGCCTTGCGTGGTCCGGCGGTCGCGTTCCGCGCCCCGCGCAGGACCAGCGTCATCCGCGTATAACCCATGTCCTGAAGGGTCTTGGGGGTGTCGTCGACAATCCGGCAGTGCGTGCTGCCCCAACGCGGGTCGGGATGCACCAACGGGCGTACGGCGCCGTCGTGCTCGACGCCGCCCGGGCCGACCGCGCGGATCCAGTGCGGCAGTCCGTGCCGGTAGGCCGCCTCCATGATGGGGTCCTGGGCGATGTCCCGGCGGATCGACTGGAGTCCACGGTCCTGGCCGTGCCGCTCCACGGCGGCCGCGAAGTGGGCCAGCATCGGAAGGCACCAGCTCGACTCGTGTTCACCGAGAACGGTGCTCGCATCGGGATGGAACAGAACGAACCGGAGGAAGTTGTCGCCGGGCATGGCCGTGGGGTGGGGGCCGACGCCGTCGAAAAGTGTCTCGAACGCGGCGTTGGACAGAACGACGTCCCAGCGGTGGTCGAAGACGACGGAGGGGAACGGCACGGCCTCCAGGAGGGCGGCGTAGTCCTGGAGATACGCCTGCGCTTCGAGACTCTCGGGGACAGGTCGCGGCTGGGACCGCTGCCTTCCTGCCTGGTACGCCATCGGGAGGTCACCCCTCTTGCCTCTGCGGCCTTCACGCGGCGCCCCGATCCTGCTGCCCAGGCAGTAGTCGTGTCAACTATCGTGGCATTTGGCGCCCGTTGACGGCCGAATCTCGCCACAGTTGTGGCGAGACCTGGATGTGAGTTCGAGCGAGGGGCTAGTCTCCGGGTGGTTCCTGACCTTCGTGTCCGGATGGTTCCTGACCTTCGTGAGAGAGACCTGAGAGAGACGTAGGAGATCTGTCGGTGACGGATGGCTTCGAAGTTCCGGGCGCCACGGCGACGGTTCTGCTGCAGGCCGTCGGGGCCCGGGTCACCGCACTCGCCGACCGGCTCGGTGTGGAACATGCCGAAGTCTTCGACGTCAAGCGCCTGTCGGCCGAGTCCGGCGTCCCCGAACCCGTGGTGAAGGCTCTGCTCACTGGCCACCCCGCCGGGGAGCCCGATCTGCAGGCCCGTTTCCTGCAACGCCTGGACCTGCTGCGCCGCACCCGGCTCAAGCCCAACGGACGCCGGTACACCCAGCAGGAGATCGCCGACGGCGCCGGGATGTCGCGGCAGCAGGCAGGGGCGCTCATCAATGGCGACCGGCGGCCCACCATGGAGCACTGCGACGCCATCCAGCGCTTCTTCCGGGTGCATGCCGGGTTCCTCACGGCCGAGGACTCCGAAGCGCTCGTGGGTGCCCTGCAGCGCTCGGAGCAGGAGCTCCTGCAGCGACTCGCCGACCGCGAGCGCGCCGCGGCCACGGTCGCGGACGACCCGCTGGAGCGGCTGCTCCTGGACCACGGCGTCCGCGGAATCGCCTGGCGGGCCGCGCAGTTGCCCACCGACCAGCACCGGGACAAGGTCGCCGAGTGGCTGGACATGCTCCTGGAGAGCGTCAAGCGGCCCGAGTCGTGAGCCGGGGGAGAACTGTGGGCATCGGAAGGGACATGCGCCGCCTGTGCGGCGAGTTGGTCGCGGAGCTCTCGCTCCCGGCGCCGGCGGAACCCGCCGACCTCTACGCGGCGCTGTGCGACGCGATGAGCAGACGCCGTGGCCGTCCCGTCCAGTTCCGTACGGCCGCGTTCCCGCCGGGCACCGCCAGCGGGCTGTGGCTCGACATGGCCGAGCAGGACCTCGTCGTCATCGAGGAACGCACCGCGCCCGACCACCAGTTGGTGATTCTCGGCCACGAGCTGTGGCACATGAAGGCCGGGCACTGCAGTCACCACGTCGAGGGCGCGGCCGTCGCGGCCCGCTTATTGAGCGACAGCGCGGATCTGCAGGCGACCGTACTGAAGGTGGCCGCGCGCACCCGTTTCGACCTCGCCGACGAGAAGGAGGCCGAGAGCTTCGGTCTGCTGCTCGCCAGCAAGTGCCGTACCTGGCTCGCCGGTTCGTCGCTGCGCGGGCCGGTGCAGCGGGAGGGTCTGGCCGGCCGTATCGAGGCGTCCCTGGGCTACCGCGGCCCGCAGGGCTGAAGGTCTCGAGGACATGGACGGATCGAGCTACTACTTCCCTGCCGTCGCCATGGGCGCCGCCATCGCCTTCAAGGGGC
Source organism: Streptomyces sp. NPDC050564 (assembly GCF_044457265.1). Classification (NCBI taxonomy): domain Bacteria; kingdom Bacillati; phylum Actinomycetota; class Actinomycetes; order Kitasatosporales; family Streptomycetaceae; genus Streptomyces; species Streptomyces sp. NPDC050564. The sequence goes on from NZ_JBITGS010000052.1 coordinate 44,123, forward strand.
CCGCCCTGATCCGCGGCTGGCGCGACCCGCTGATGCGTTCCGTGGGCGTGCTCCTGGCGCTCGCAGGCCTGGTGTTCCTCTTCGCGGCCCCGCCGACCATCGCCGAGGTCAATGAACTCACCGGGGTCCCCAACATCTCGGCGCCACTGGTCTATTGCCTGCTCAGCGCCTTCAGTGCGTCCTGTCTTGTGCTGATCATCAACTGGCGTGGCGGGCCGCCCGAGGTGACCCGCCGGCTCTCGCGCCGCTGGATCGCCGGGTACAGCGTGGTGGGCGTGGCGCTGATCGTGTTCTTCGCCCTGGGAGACGCCCCCGAGGAACGTCTGCGGGACCTCGACACCTACTACGCCAACACCCCCTTCATCCGCGAGATGATCGTGCTCTATCTCGTGTCGCTCACCGTCGCGGGCGTCGCGATGAACGTCATGTGCTGGCGCTGGGCGGTCCAGGTGCACGGCTGGCTGCGGGCCGGCCTGCTGATCATCGCGTTCGGCTCGCTGTGCAACATCCCTTACGCGGCGGCCAAGTTCACCGCCGTGGTGGCCCGCTGGAACGGCGGGAACCTGGACGGCCTGAGCACCAATGTGGCGCCCGTGCTGGCCTCCGTCGGGGCACAGATCACCGCGGTCGGCTTCTGTGTCCCGCTGGCCTGCCAGCGCCTCGGGGACAGCTGGAACACCTGGTCGACGTACCGCAGGCTCGGGCCGCTGTGGCGCGAGCTGAAGACGGTCTCCACGCACCAGGACCGGGCGGTGCGGATCTCCTGGTGGTCCCCCGCCGAACTCCAGGTCACCCAGCGGGAGTCCGACATCCACGACGGCATGCTCAGCCTGTACCCCTACTTCGACTCCGGGGTGCGCACCCACGCCTATGACGCGGCCGTGGCGGCCGGTTCCCCGCCCGCCCAGGCGCAGGCCGAGGCGGACGCGGCGATGGTGACGGCGGCGGTGCGGGCCAGGGCCGCCGATCCCGAAGGCAGGGTCATCAGCTCGGCGGAGGCAGCCACCGCCGCGCCGGCGGCGGATGGATCCGCCGCCGCGTACGCGTACACCGATGGCCCGCGCGACCTCGTGCGGATGTCCATCGCGCTGCGTCAGTCACCCGTCGTCGCGGCTGCCCGAGGGCAGGCCCCGACCAGGTCAGAGAGCGACTTCCATGAACGAACCAGCTAGCGCCTCCCGGGACTCGGCTTCACCGGACAGATCCGCCGACGCCGCACACCATCCATCGCCGGGCGGGGCCGCCCGGCAGGCCGTCGTCGTCGGCGGTGGGCTGGCCGGTCTGCTGGCCGCGGCCGCCCTGCACGAGTACGCCGACGTCACCGTCGTTGAGCGCGACGCGCTGCCCGAAGGGCCCGAGCCGCGCAAGGGCCTCCCCCAGGCCCGCCACGCCCACCTGCTGTGGTCCGGCGGCGTCCGCGCGATGGAGGACCTGCTGCCCGGGGTCACCGAGGCCTGGCTCGCCGCGGGCGCCCGGCGCATCCCGCTGCCGACCGGCCTCGTCTCCCTGTCGGCGCAGGGCTGGCTTCGGCGCTTTCCCGAGATGCAGTTCATGATCGCCTGCAGCCGGGATCTGCTCGACTCCGTCCTGCGCGCGCAGCTCGCCAAGAAGGAGCGCGTCACCGTTCTGCAGCGCACCGAGCTCCTCGGCCTGGAGGGCGGAGCCTCCCGGGTGACGGGCGTACGGGTGCGGACGCACGAGGGCGAGGAGCTCGTCCTGGACGCCGATCTGGTGGTGGACGCCTCGGGGCGCGGCTCACGGGCGAGCACCTGGCTCGACGCGCTGGGCGTGCCCGCGGCGCCGATGGACGAGGTGGACTCCGGCCTCGCGTACGCCAGCCGGATCTTTCGCGCGCCCGCGGGCACCGAGGACTTCCCCGTGGTCAACGTGCAGCCCGACGCGGCGCAGCCGGTGCCGGGCCAGTCCGCGACGATCGTGCCCATCGAGGGCGGCCGCTGGCTGGTGACGCTCTCCGGCACGCGCGATGGTCAACCGACCGATTCCGCCGAGGAGTTCAAGACGTTCGCGCGCGGCGTCAGACATCCGGTCGTGGGTGAGCTGATCGCGCCCGCGGAGCCGCTGACGGACGTCGTGCTCAGCCGCAGCACGGTCAACCGGCGGCGCTTCTTCGAGAAGGTGAAGGACTGGCCGGAGGGGTTCGTCGCACTCGGCGATGCCGTCGCCACGTACAACCCGGTCTACGGGCACGGCATGTCGGTGGCCGCGCAGGGCGCCGTGGCGCTGCGCGGGCTCGTGGCGGAGCACGGGCTGAGGGCACCGGGCCTGGCGCGGCGGGCGCAGCGTGCGGTGTCCCGGCCGGTTTCCGTGGCGTGGGACCTCGCGACGGGCACGGACATCCGCTACCCGGGAGCGATCGGCAAACAGCCCGGGGGCGCGCAGAATCTGCTCGGCCACTATGTGAACCGGCTCATGCTGACGGCGACCGGACGCCCTCTGGTCACCCAGGCCCTGCTCACCGTGATGACGCTGTCCGGGCCGCTCCCCGCTCTCTTCAAGCCCGAGGTCGCCTTCGCGGTACTCCGCGGTCCACGGCGCCCGCCGCTGGCCGAACCGCCGTTCACGGACGAGGAACGGGCCCTGGTCCGCACCGAGGAGTCACCCGCCAGAGGCTGACACCGCATCGTGGGAGCGAGTGGACCTCAGAGCCGGTGTCACATCCCTGGCCGGGCGGGGATGCGACACCGGCTCTCACGTCGCACTGCGTTTGCTCGCCTCCCGCAGGTCCCGTTCCACCGCGCGGTTCTGGGCGGTGTCCGGTCGGCCGGCCGCGGTGCCGGGGCGGCCGGCACGCAGCAGCTCCCGCCAGTGCTCGCGGCTCCAGTCGGCGGGGTGGGTGGTACCGGTGAACTCCTCCACCAGGGCCAGGAAGCGGGCCGGGTCGCTGTGGAAGGGGAAGTGGCCGGCGCCCTCGAAGATCTCCAGGCGGCTGCCCGGCATCGCCTGGTGGGCCCGATAGGCGTGGCGCACCGGCACCACGCTGTCCCGGTCGCCCCAGAGCAGCATCGTGGGCATGCCCTCCGTCAGATAGCAGCGGTCGAGCATGGTGACCGCCTGGCCGCGCCAGTCGACCACGGCGCGCAGGGTGCGGATGAAGGCGCTGCGGGACGTCGCGTCGGGCAGCGCGTCGACGAGGGTCAGCAACTCCGGTGCGTCCTGGCCGAGATCGGTGTCTAGAAGTCTCATCAGGCAGGCGAACAGCCCCACTTGGAAGCGCATTCCGGGCAGCCGCAGCATGGACAGCATGAGGTGCGCGCCGGGCAGCGAGACGGCCCGCAGTACGGGGTTGACCTCGCCCCCGACACCGCCCGCGCTGACCAGGATGAGCCGCTCGGTGCGCTCGGGGAACTGGTAGGCGAACTGCATGGCGACTCCACCGCCGAGCGAGTGCCCGACCAGGGTGGCGGACTCGATGTCGAGCGTGGCCAGCAGATCGCGTACCCCGTTGGCGTACGCGGCCACCGAGTAGTCGGCCCGCGGTTTGTCGGAGGCCCCGTGGCCGAGGAGGTCGGGCGCGATCACCGTGTGGGTGCGGGCGAGATCGGGGATCAGCTCCGCCCAGGTCGCCGAGGAGTCGCCGATGCCGTGGATCAGGACGAGCGCCGGGCCCTCGCCCGCCATCCGGTAGGCGCGCCAGTAGCCGTGCACGACGCGGTGGTGCAGGCGCAGTTCCCCGTCGCCCACCGAGCGCAGCCGAAGAGTGCGCCGCGGACGCCGAGGCGGTACGTCGACCACGGGCCCACCTCCCGTTCACCGGCCGCCGTGAAGGCGGACCCCAGCTTCTCCTTCCAGCCTAGGGCCACGGTCCCACAAGGGATTTCCGTGAGGTTTCGCCTCCGCTAAGCGGGCGAACCGGCGGACACCGAAACGGGATTGTCAGTGGCAGACGGCAAGCTGGAGTCACGTACCGCCATGCACCACTCCTTGTACCGCCATGTACCGCTTCGACAAGCCGACCCGGGGAGAGCCGTCCGATGCCGACCGCCGTACTGACCGACCACGAACGCGCCGCCGTGCAGGCCTACCTCCGTCTCCTGCAGACCGTACGAGCCGCCTTCGACAGCCCGCCGGACGGGCGCCGACCACCCATGGTGCCGCCCGCCGCGCTCGCCGAGGCGGAGCGCGCACTGGCGGCGGCCGGGCTCGCGGGCAACGAGGAGGCGTTCTTCCGCCTGCTGCACACCTGGTGCCCGGAACCGACTCAGGCGTGAGACACGACGATCAGGACCGGACTCCGGCGTGCAGCACGACAATCACGACCGGACTCCGGCATCCGGCACAGCGCCACCGCCGGACTCCGGCGTGCGGCACGGCGCCCAGGGCGTACTCAGGCGTGAGGCACCGTGACCACCGTCGCGACCAACCCTCGCTGGACGGTCCAGCGGCCGTCGAAGGCTTCGACGCGCTCGCCGTCCACCAGCGGTCCCGGCACCAGGAGTCGGGCGTGGAAGCGCCCTGACCGGACGGGGCCGCCGGACGTGGGCCCCTGGACGATGTCGATGTCCGCCTCGGAGAAGTCCAGCCACTTCTTGGTCAGCGGGAACCACGCCTTGTACACCGACTCCTTGGCGCTGAACAGCAGCCGGTCCCAGTGGATGTCGGGGATCTCGGCGCCGAGCCGGTCGAGTCGGCCCACCTCGGTGGGCAGGGCGACGGCGTCGATGACCCCCGCCGGGAGCGCCAGGTGGGGTTCGGCGTCGATGCCGAGGGAGGCCAGATCAGTGGCTCGGGCGAGCGCGGCGGCGCTGTAGCCGTCGCAGTGCGTCATGCTGCCGATCAGGCCCGACGGCCACTGCGGCGCTCCGCGTTCGCCCGGCAGCACGGGCCCCGGGGGCACCCCGAGCTTCTCCATGGCCCGCCGGGCGCAGGTACGCACGGCGGTGAACTCGCGGCGCCGCTTCTGCACGGCGCGCGTCAGGAGCGCCTGCTCCTCGGGGTACAGGGTCGCGCCGTCGGCCCCGTCGTCACCGTAGCTCTCCACGGCCACGACCGACTCCGGGAGCAGCTCCTCCATCACCGGCTCCGACCTCCATCGGCAGAATGCGGCGCAGCGTGCCCGGCGTTCCCGGTCGTCTGCGCCATTCGCGGGGGTAACCCACCGAGACCTCTTCGAAGCGGACGCCCTCGTGCCAGGTGGTCCGCGGGATGTGGAGATGACCGTAGACCATGGCCTCGACACGGAACCTGTGGTGCCAGTCGGCGGTCAGCGTGGTGCCACACCACATCGCGAACTCGGGGTAGCGCAGGATGTCCGTCGGGTGACGGTCCAGCGGGTAGTGATTGACCGGGATCGTGGGCAGATCGTCCGGCAGTTCGGCGAGCCTGCGCTCGGTCTCGGCGACCCGGGCCCGGCACCAGGCCTCGCGGCTCGGGTAGGGGTCGGGGTGCAGCAAGTGCTCGTCGGTGCAGATCACCCCGGTTCCGTGGGCATAGGTCAGCCCCTGGTCCTTGGTCACGCAGCCCTGCGGCAGGAACGAGTAGTCGTAGAGGAGGAAGAGCGGCGCGACGACCGCCGCGCCGCCTGGTCCGTCCCAGACCGGATAGGGATCCTCGGGCGTCGTGACGCCCAACTCCCGGCACAGAGCCACCAAGTGCTCGTAGCGGGCGACCCCACGCAGCTCCACCGGGTCCTTCGGGTGTGTCCACAGCTCGTGGTTTCCGGGCACCCAGATCACCTTGCGGAAGCGGCCGCTGAGCGTCTCCAGGGCCCATCGGATGTCGGCGACGACCTCCCCGACGTCTCCGGCGACCAGGAGCCAGTCGTCATCCGTCTCGGGGCGCATCTTCTCGACGATGGCGCGGTTCTCGGCGTATCCGATGTGCAGATCGCTGATGGCCAGCAGATTCCCGTGACCGCTGCCTGTCGACCGCACCCGTGACACCCCCGAAGAAGACGAATGGAAACACAAGAACACATCCGCCCCCCACGGGACAAGAACGGCCCGCCGCCGACCCGGCCCGCTTCGGTTCCCGGCGTCCATGACCTCTTGTCGAGCACTTCCGAAATCCGTAACACGCCCGTAGCAGCGCACGGGCCCCACGCCCCCTATGATCGCCCCAACACGGCCGCCAGGAACCTCCTTTGGCATACGGCGGCTTGGTGTTCCTCCCACTCCCCTGGCCGGGCACGGCCCGCTCCGCCGTGCCCGCGAACCGTGAAAGGTGGCCTGCATGGGCTCTCGCGTACGCGTCTGGCTCAACCGCACGTACGCGGAGAACGTGTTCTTCATGGATCAGCTGCGAAGTAATCCGCAGCATCGCGCGGTCGAGATCCATGCCACCCACGGCGACCCCGACTCTCCCGTGCTGGCCGCCGCCGACGTGGCCTCCATGGAGCCCGAGGGGCTGTCGCCCCGCGCGTATGTCGAGTACGCCCTCGACCACTGCGCTCGCCACTGCATCGACGTGTTCGTGCCGGTGCTGCACCAGGCCGCCGTCGTGGCGCAGCGCGCCGAGTTCGCCGCGGTCGGCACGGCACTGCTCGCTCCGCCCACCGAGGCCGTGGCCGTCTTCCAGGACAAGGTCACCGCCTACGAGGCGGTCCGGGAGGTGGGCGTGCCGGTGCCGCCGTGGTGGCGGGTGCGCTCCGCGGAGGAGCTGGTCGCGGCGGTCGAGGCGCTGGAATCCGCGGGCCACAAGGCGTGCTTCAAGCCGGCGGCGGGGGCGGGCGGGGTGGGCTTCCGCGTGATCACGCGCGCCCCCTTCTCGCTCATGCACCTCAACGGATTTCCCAGCCCGTACGTGCCGCTGGATCTGGTCGTGGACGCGCTGCGCGACGCCGACCACCCCGTCGACTGGCTGGTGATGCCGCGCCTGGAGCAGCCGGAGGTGTCCGTCGACTGCCTCACCGGGCCCGACGGGCGGGTCCGCATGGCGGTGGGCCGCACCAAGAACGGGCGCCGCCGCGGGTTCACCCTCCACCCCTCGTGGATCGAGCCCGCGCGGCTGCTCGCGGAGGCCTTCGGACTGCACTATCTGACGAACATCCAGTTCCGCATGTATGGCGACGAACCGGTCCTCATGGACGTCAACACCCGTCCGGCGGGCGGACTGCACCAGCTCGCGCAGTGCGGCGTCAACGCCCCTTGGGCCGCAGTGCAGTTGGCACTCGGCGAGGAGACGGGCGAGGTGGTTCCGCCGTTCCTCGGGCAGGACTACACCGTCGTCTCGGGCCCCCGTCCGGTACGCGCGGTGTCGCTGCCGCGGCAGCGGACCGACACACCCGCGGCCCCGCTGCCCGACACGTCCGCGGCCTCGCTGCCCGACACGTCCGTGGCGACACTGCCCGCCGTGCCCGCGTCGGCCACGGAACCCGCACCTTCTCCCGCCACGGAAACCGCACCCGCCACCGCCACCGCGGCCATCGCACCGGCCTGACCGCCCCCCTCACCTACCGGTCTGGACCAATTCCCGCTCAGCGTCTTGACAGCGAGATTGGTCCATACCAACTTGGTTGCGCACCTCTCAGCACTCCCGAACACCCCCATTTATGCAGGGAGATCGCGTGCGCATCACACACCTCAGACGTTCCAGACATCGCTTCTTCGCTCTGCTCGGCACCGCCGCCCTGGCCCTGGCCGGGGCGGTCGCCCTGCCCGGTACGGCCCAGGCGGCCAACATCCTGACCAACCCCGGCTTCGAGTCGGGCAGCCTCTCCCCCTGGACCTGCACCGGGAACCTGGGCTCGGTCGTCTCCAGCCCCGTCCACGGCGGCTCCAAGGCCCTTGCGGGTGCGGCCAGTTCGAGCGACAACGCCCAGTGCAGTCAGACCGTCTCGGTCCAGCCGAACACGACGTACAGCCTCTCCGGCTGGGTGCGCGGCAGCTACGTGTACCTGGGCGTGGACGGCGGTGCCTCGACCTGGACGACGTCCCCTTCGGCCTACAGCCAGCTGACCGTCTCCTTCACGACCGGTGCCTCGCAGACCAGCGCCAAGATCTATGTCCACGGCTGGTACGCGCAGGGCACCTACTACGCCGACGACATCAGCCTGGACGGGCCGGGCGGCGGCGGCTCCGACACCCAGGCGCCGACGGCTCCGACGAACCTGACCTCCACCGGCAAGACCTCTTCCAGCGTGTCGCTGTCGTGGGGCGCGTCGAGCGACAACGTCGGCGTGAGTGCGTACGACATCTACAGCGGCTCGAACCAGGTGCTCAGCGTGTCGGGCACCAGCGCCACGGTCAGCGGGCTGTCGCCGAGCACCGCCTACACGTTCACCGTCAAGGCGCGGGACGCGGCCGGGAACACCTCGGCGGCCTCCAACTCCGTGAGCGTCACGACGAACGCGGGCGGTGGCGGCACCGGCTTCAAGCAGGCGGCTCCCTACCTCTACCTCGGCTGGGGCGATCCGCCGAGCGCGACCTCGGTGATGAGCTCGACCGGGATCAAGTGGTACACGATGGCGTTCATGCTCGACTCGGGCGGCTGCAACCCCGCCTGGGACGGCAGCAGGCCGCTGACCGGCGGCAACGACCAGACCGTCATCAACCAGATCCGTTCCGCGGGCGGTGACATCGTCCCGTCGTTCGGCGGCTGGCAGGGCAGCAAGCTCGGCGCCAACTGCTCGTCGGCGAGCGCTCTCGCCGGTGCGCTGCAGAAGGTGATCGACGCCTACAGCCTCAAGGCGATCGACATGGACATCGAGAACACGGACGAGTTCGAGAACGAGGCCGTCCAGGCGAAGATCCTGACCGCGCTGAAGACCGTCAAGGCCAACAACCCCGGCCTCAAGACGATCGTCACCTTCGGCACCTCGACGACCGGCCCGACCTACTACGGAAACCGGCTCATCGAGCAGGCGCAGTCGCTGAACGCGGGCATCGACGTCTTCACGATCATGCCGTTCGACTTCGGCGGCGGCTCCGACATGTACGGCAACACCGTCAACGCCACCGAAGGTCTCAAGACCAAGCTGAAGTCGACCTTCGGGTGGGACGACGCGACGGCCTACTCCCACATCGGCATCTCCGGCATGAACGGTCTGTCCGACCAGCAGGAGAACACCACCCCGGCGATCTGGACCCAGATCAGGGACTGGGCGAACTCCCACCACATCGCCAGGCTCGCCTACTGGGCGGTCAACCGCGACCGGCCCTGCCCCGGCGGCGGCGTGGTGAGCAACTGCTCCGGTATCAGCCAGAGCAACTGGCAGTTCACCTCCATCACGGCCGGCTTCACGGGCTGAGGTACGGCTGACGGCACGACCATGCGGTGGGGGGGGCGGGGCGCGCCCCCGCGCCCCCCCCCCCCCCCCGCCAACCCCCGGTCCCCGGCGGGGCTACTAAAGAGGTGAGGACGACGCCGTCCGAGGGGAGCACCCCGC
>NZ_JBITGS010000053.1:0-51694 GCF_044457265.1 Streptomyces sp. NPDC050564
CCTCAAACGCCGCCTGTCCAACGTGGTCTACCGGATCATGAAACGCGACCAACGAGACCTGCTCGCTCAGGCCGCTTGACACACAGAGGCGCTATCAGGTCACGTCCGTCCGGCGGCAGCGCTTGCTGCGTGCCCGGCCGGGCGGTCGACAGATCAACGCCAGGACACTCACGGGGTCAGTCATAAGCAAGAGTCAGACCGCCTCAGCCGGGGCTACCCGATCCTTGCGGGATCCGGTGCGAAGAGACTGACAGTCATAGCTCGAGCCGACACGGCCCATGCGGCGGCGGATGCGGTTTCGGCGGCAGACCTCGGCGAAGGCGGCCGAGGCGTATTGCCCGGCCCCGTCCGTATGGAAGACGACCCCGTGGACTTGGCCGCCGTGGGTGGCCACGGCCATCTCGATTGCGTCGGTGACGAGCTGGGTGCGCATGTGGTCGGCGATCGACCAGAATCAGACTTTTCCCTTCGACACGGCCATCAGCCGGGCCGCGTCGGCGCTGATTGTCTTGAGGCTTTCCGAGTCCGAGAGGACCGCGCGCACCTGCTCCTCGTCGACCCCGGCCGGCTCCGTGAACATCTTCACGACCTCGTCGAGGGCGGTGAGATGTATGAACCGGTCCCGGAGGCCCTCCCGGTCCTTTTTCATCAGCGGCGGGTACGCCGTCCCTTTGCCGAAGTCCTTCGTGTTCTGGCTGACGAAGTAGACCTTTTTCTCGGGGTGCTCCCGCGCGTACTGGACGGCCGGCAGCCAGATCGCGGCGTCCCGGCCTCCCGTCTTCACCTCGTCGCCGCGCTCGTTGATGACGATGGCCTTGCAGGGTGGGAGGACTTTCGCCTCCCGGTATGCCGCCTCACGCAGCGCGGTCTTGCTCGTCGGGGTCTCGTCGACGATCGTGAGCTACTGGTCCCGCCAATGCTGCTGGAAGCGCTCCAGGTCGAGTGGCGGGAGCGGGGCGACGACCCTGCCACTGTGTGGCCTGCCTGAAGCGCTCCAGGGCCTTTGTAGCTGCCTCGTACTTCTCCGGTACGGCACCGCCCGGTGTGACGCCAGTTCCTCCAGCACGACCCATGGCACAGCAACGGTTTCGACTCCTGCGGTGCGGATGGTCTTGAGGAGGTCCGAACTGACGCTGTCGAGCTTGAAGCCCCGCAGGATGTTCGTGTCCAGGATGATCAACGGTGCTCGTGTCCCTCGGCGCTACGTACGGCCCAAGAGTCCCAGGACGCGAAGAGAGGCGCACCGGAAATCCGGACGAGCAGTTCGTTCCCGGCGTACTCGCCCTTGACGACCTTGAATCGGGGGAGCGAGGCGCTGTCGACCTCGTCGTCGCCGTACGCATCCATCTCGCCAACCTTCCTTGGCAAGGGGGGCCGGCTGGCAGAACCAAGGGTGCTCCCAGCCGGCCCGGATCAACGGCGTTCGAACCAGTAGACCGCCAACGCGGCCACACCAGTCGTCGATGCCTTCACCACCAGTCGCACGAGCTCGTCGCTCGCGGTGTCCAGCAGCCGACGGGCCCGAGCTCGACTGGGGCTCAGGCGCCTGTTCTGTGGCTTCACGCCGAGCGGGGGACCGTCGAGGTGCTGGCCAGAGTTGCTTTGACGGTGGGAGCCCGTAGGCTCGTTCTCGGTAGGAATCGTGACCTCCTTCGGGGTGGCGTTTCTTGCTGTTGAAGTCGGTGGCCTCCTGTTGCGAGCAGGGGGCCGCCGCCATGTAGGCGGCGGCGCCGAAAGGCCGCCGGGAACATTGTGTCGGCTGGCGCCGACACGGAGGGGCACACGCACAGCTACGCCGAACGTGCGTGCTATCGCTGCCGGTTGGAGCTGTCTGTGCGTCACCCTCGCCCGACCAACCTATTCCCCGTGGGCGGCGAGCTTCCATGCGGAGAACAAGGAACGCCGTTGGCCAACCCCCGGTAACCCGCCGGGAACTGTGCCTTTACGCGATCAGAACCCAGATCGCTGGCCCTTTTTGCCAAGTTCGCTCGCATTCGGGATCCTGTGCCGCTGCCGACTCGGGAGGCAATCCTCTTATCGGTCTCCCCAACCAGCACATGGTGGATCCACCTTGCTTGTGGTTGGTCTCGACGATCCATTGGCTGTCGCGGTGCGGGTAGAGCCTGGCATGGCGGTCGGAGGCATGGCCATCGTCCAGCACGATCGTGGATTCGTGCGCTCGGCCCCGGCTGGCGGGGTGCCGACTGGCTGTAGGTCGTGCACTCCGACGCCGCCCGGGCACTGCATCGGCATCACCGCCGGCGTCCCGCGGGGGCAGAGCTTCCGTCGCGTGGCGGCGCGCACCAATGGTTTTCATCCGGGCAGAGGCGCTCGCCGCACCGCCTGCGCCCATCCGTCATCAGCGACGGTAGATACTCGCGGGTGACGGCCAAGGACGTTTGAGGAGTGGACGGTGATGTATGTACGGCCCGCGGCGACAGGGGCGTGGGCCCGCCCGGACCACCCGACGCCGTTGGCGAATTGGGGCCCGACGGGCCGGAACGAGTCGCACTGACCGGTGAAGCTGCAAGTGGCCCTGATCGAACCGGCCCCCGGCAGAACCGCATCGGCAGTGCGGCCGCGCGCCGTGACGCGCGCGCCCTGTCCCGGCTACGGCACTCCAACGCGTGGCTCTGGTGACCGGTGCACACCGCGTGCGGACGACCCGAGGTGTCCAGGGGAACCTGGCCGGAGATCGCGATCAGCGGCCCCGAGGCCGTCACGGTGTGGCTGTAGCCGTAGGCGGGAGGCATGCCGTCCGGGATCAGCCCGGGCGGGCCGCCGATGAGCGAGGCCGGAGCCGTAGGGCGACAGCCACGAACCGGCGCACGTGTAGGCCATGCCCTGAGGGTGCGCCGGGCCTCGCTCCACAGTGGCAGCTGCGCGCACATGGGATACGTACCGCATCTCACTGGGATGGATGTGGGGCGACTGCCCCAGAGAGCTGAATTCAAGGAACCTCCGTCGGGCGCAGATCCGCGCCTGGCTGGGACCATGGCCACCGCGCGCACACCCACGAACCCGCCACCGCCGAAAGTGCGTTCCGCCACCTAGGCCGGTGCCCCCAGCCCCGGGCATGTTGAACCCACACACTGCTTCCAGCGCACATGCCGGAGGCAGCCGTCGCGGCACTTCGGCGGGCCCGCGCCCCGGGACCTGCGTGCGCCGGCCGCGTTTCGCCCCAGGAGATTGGCGGGTCGGCATGGCCAGGATCAGCACCATCACTGACGAGGCCGGGTTCGAACGAATCAGTTCCGGATCACGTGAGATCGCAGGCCTGTACTTCTACCTCCAGCTTGACCATCTCGCCGAGTTGGCGCACCACGTCGCCCGGGACTTCTTCGCCCGGCCCCAGCTGTACACCGACACCGGCGACAAGTCGGTGCCGCCCGCGCTCGCCCGGCTGCGCTCCCGCTACGGCAGCCACGAGCGACTGCCGGACCGGGCCCAGCGCGACGGCGTGTTCCTGCCGGTGTTCGGGCAGGCCGCCGACGGCAACCAGCAGGCCGGGGCGGACTTCGTTCGCCTGCGCGACGACCTCGCCGCCGCGGCGTCGGCCTTTGCCGAGCGGGCCTACGACACCGGCGTCGCGATGCTGCGCGAGCGGGTGCGCACCAGTCACCGGCCGCTGCGCGACTACCTGCGCGGGCTGCGCGGCGACTCGCTGCGCTGGAGCGTGGAGGAGGCGCTGTCGAGCCTGCACCGCGAGTACGCCTATCCGCTGCTGCGAGCGCCCGGAGTGTGCGCGGTATTCGGCATCTCCACCCCGCCCGTCTCCGACTGGCCTTTCACCGAAGACTCCAACGCCGACAAGCTCGTCGAGGAGATCTGTTCCCGGCTCAGCAAGGAGGGTGGGCCCCGGCTGACCCGCGAGAGCGCCAGCAACCGCCAGCGGGTCGCGGTGCGCGGCGCCGAGGCCCTCGCCACCGTCGTGACGTTCAGCGAGGACTCCAGTGACGACGACCTCGACGTCCTGATCACTTGCTGCTACACCTGGGGCGCCGCCCTGCGAAGTGTCGCCGTACCGGAGCGCACCGCGACGGAGTTGTCCGAGCGTCCCGGATTCCTGGGCTGACCGATGGCCGGTGCGGATCTCTCCGAGCAGACGCCCGTCTTCGACTTCATGGTGGTGCGCGCCCCGGAGACGCCCGATGCGGCCGACTCCCGGCGCCGCTACATCCACGACGATCAGGTCGTCTCGCACGGCGGGGTGCCCGCGCGGGAGGCCGTCGACCTGACCTCGCAGGCCGCGGCCTCCGCGATCGGGCGGCTCGTGCACCAGAAGGTCGTCTGTGATCCGCCGCCCAAGGACGATGCGTACGAGGAGTTGCTGGTCGCGCTGCTCAAGGTGCTGACGCCACGGGTGCCGGTGTGTGGCGAGGCCGAGGCACGGGAACCGGACGTCTCAACGAACAACGCGGGCCCACAACCCCTCGAGTTCGGCAGCCTCGACCAACATGCGCACCTGGAGCACGACGGGGTCTTCTACCTGCTGCCCGACACCCTCGACCAGCTGACGGGCACGCCCCTGATCCAGCAGCTGCTCAAGGCGCTTGCGCTCCTTGAGGCCGAACGCGCGGCCGCCGAGCCCGACAGCCGGCGGCTGCTTCGCGGCCTGGAAGCCCTCTTCGACAACACCCCGCTGCGCAGCGTGGTCTTCCAGACGGACGGCGCCTACACCGCCACCTTCGCCCGTGCCAAGCGTGACCTCTTCGACACGCTGTACCTGCTGTTCGTGCTGCGCCGCTGGGCCGAGGTCGACCTGGAGCAGATCACCGACGGACTGTGCGCCCTGCACGTCATGGAGGCCCTCGCGGGCGAGGACAAGCAGGCCAACGCGGCCACGCTGCGGACACTCCTCGACGCGCGGCCCGTGGTGCACCCGCTGTTCACCCGGCTCTACTACTACCTGCGGCCCTTCAACCGGATCCGGCCGATCGGCATCGGCGACCTGAAGGTCGTACGCCAGTGGCTGACCGCCTACCGTCCCGGCGAGATCTCCCACGTCCACAACATCGTCAAGGGCGAGTCCAAGACCCGCGACCACCGCAGACTGGAGCGCTCCGAGGACGTGTTCAGCTACTCCGACACCCGGTCGACGGAGACCAGCACGGATGCCTCCTCCACCGAGCGCTTCGAGCTGAAGAGGGAGGCCGAGCAGGTCCTGCGCACCGAGCTGAACGTCAACGCCTCGGCGAACGCGACCCTCAGCTACGGCACCTCCAGCACACCGATGCGGATCACGGCGAGCGTCGGCGCGGGCTTCGCCTACAACCGGGCCTCCGAGGAGCACACCAAGACCTCGCAGAGTTTCGCCCGCGAGGTCGTCGCCAAGGCGGTCGGGCGGGTGGAGTCCCAGACCGCGACGAGCCGTTCGGCCACCCGGACCTTCGAGAGCGAGGAGAAGAACCAGCAGGTCTTCGACAACCGCAAAGGACCCGCGCACGTCTCGGGGATCTACCGCTGGATCGACAAGGAGTACACCGCCCAACTCTTCAACTACGGCAAGCGGTTGATGTTCGAGTTCATCGTGCCCGAGCCCGCGGCCTTCTGGGTCGAGTCGAAGCTGCGCGGCTACGAGGCCGAACTCGACGTGCCGCAGCCGCCCAAGGAGCCCGAGTACGCCGAAGTCGTCATGCCCACGGTGAAGGATCCGCTGGACCGCGCGGAGTTCCTACGGCTCGGGCAACTCTACGACCTCACCGGCCTTGACTTCCCCGAACCGCGCACGGCCACCCTGGTCAACCGCGAGAACGGGCAGGCGCGCATCGAGGAGACGGGCCTGTCGGCGGACGACCTGTGGATCACCAAGACGTACGCGGCCCGCCTGGACGGTGGCAAGGACCACCTCATCACCGGCCTGCGCCTCGCCGGGAAGGTCGAGTACCGGGATTACGACGCCGGAGCGCCGACGAAGGAGTCCGACCGTAACCTGTTCAGCCTGACCGCCAACGGCACCATGCTGCTCGACTACGACGACACAAGCAGCCTCTTCCATCCGTTCTGGCCGATGGGAGTCATCGCGGTGTCCGGCCCCCAACTCGACTCCGACGAGGTGACGTTCACCATCGGCGGTCAGGAGGTCACCTCCTGGCGGCTCACCGTCGACGCGGTCCTCACCCCGGGACCGCGCCTCCTGAGCACCTTGCGCACCCAGGTCCTCGAGCGCGTCCGCACCGCCGAGACCCAGCGCGTCAGTGCCGCCAACCGCAAGCTCGAACTCGCCTACGAGACCGAACTGGCCACCTACCGCAACCGCCTCGGCGAACTCGAGGCCGTCACCGTCGCCGAACTGCTGCGCGGCGGCTCGGACGCCGCCAACCGCCAGGTCACGGACGAGGAGATCAAGAAGCACTGCCTCACCATGATCACAAAGGAGTTCGACAGCGTGTCCACCGACGACGTCCTGTCCGGACAGGACGCGCTGGGCACCCGCGACATCGCCGCCGTCACCACCCTGTTCAAGGTGCGGCCCAAGGGCTCCACCAAGGAACAGACCACAACCACCGCGCAGTTCGAACACTACGACCGGCCCAAGACCGCCTACCCGGCCATCGACATCAAACAGACCCGCACCAAGGGCACCGTCGTGCAGTTCCTTGAGCAGGCCTTCGAGTGGGAGCGGCTCTCCTACATCTACTACCCGTACTACTGGGCAGCACAGCCGCGCTGGATTGAGCTGATGAACCGCTTCGACGACGCCGACCCCGCCTTCGCCTCGTTCCTGCGCGCCGGGATGGCCCGCGTCCTGGTCGCCGTCACCCCCGGCTACTGCGACGCGGTCCTGCACTACCTCGACTCCCGCCAGCCATGGGGCTGCCGAGGCCGGGCCCCGGTCATCGGCGACAAGCTGTTCATCCCGCTGCACGAGGAGATCCGCAAACAGCAAGACGACCTGTACGGAGGCACACCCGAGGGCGAGCCGTGGACCTTCACCGTCCCGACGAGCCTGGTCTATCTGCACGGCAGCGCCGACAAGCTGCCCGACATCGCCGCGGAGCGTGCCCGGGCCAAGGCCGTCGCCGAAGCGGCGAAAACATCGGGCAAGAACGGCGGCGGCAAGCCGTGACCGTCGTGTTCACCCTCAACCCACCACGGCGCACCGGCCCGCCGAGCCCCGTACAGGACGCCCTGCCCGGAGCGCCGCCCGCCGGCGATCCGTACCACGAGCAGCTGCGACTGGCGTACGTACGCCGGATCACCGTCTACCACGCGGAGCGGGAGGGGTTGCGCAGGGGCGGCTCCGCGGCGGCCCAGTGCGGCCTGCGGGCCGACGAGTTCCCCACCCTGACCGTCCCCGCCCCCGTCGACGAGCAGGTGGTGTTGAGCCCCGCGCTCTTCCCTCAGCTGTTCGACCTGTACCTGTTGCACGGCTGGCCGGCCGTCACCGCCGCCGAGGCCGCGTTCCCCAACAGCGCGCTGCCGGTCACGGGCGACCTGCCCGGCGGCACCGCCGAGCCCACGGTGTGGACCGTTGCCCGGTCGTTCTTCGCCTTCACCCGCGACCTCCTGGGGATGGCGGTGCGCCACGAGCTGATTGCCCTCGAGGACCTGGCGGCCTCGTACACCGCACGCGGCCTCGCATACAGCAAGGAGCAACTGACCAATGCCATCACGGCACTTGACGTGATCGAGACAGAGATCCCCGCAACCAAGACGGCCGGGCCGGGCGGCATGATGCCGATCCCGGTCGGCCCGGGAGTCTATTACCGCTTCGGCAAGGACGAGTTGGGCGCCACGGTGTACAAGGAGCTGATGGCCTATATCGCGTGGCGCGACGAGTACGAGGCCGCTGTGGGCTATCTCGATTGGCTGGGCGAGGCCATCATGACCAACACCTCGCAGGCCTTCAGCCGGCCCGGCCCGGTCCATCTCTACCCGGATCAGGAGACCACCGCTCTCTATGCAGAGCAGGCCACCACCCGTGCCGACGTGGCCCTCTTGGCCGACCGCGTGGCCAAGGCCAAGGCGGACCTGGAGAAGACCTGCCCGCTCGCCTTTCTCGTCACCGGCACGCTCGCCGCCACGGACAACTACCGTCAGATGGAGACGCAGCTGGGCCGCATCCTGTGGACCCTCAAGCGGTCCGCAGACGGCCTGACCGCGACTGCGATCAGCGGGAAGCTGCCGAGCGCACTCCCCGCCTGCGAGCCGCGGGACAGCGAGCCGGTGCGCCGTGCGCGCCTGGGCATCTCCGCTCCCGGACACAAGGCCGACGACAAGGCGCCTGCGCGCCCGCTCGACGACGACACGAGCTGGCAGCCCTACCTCGCCTCCGGCCCCGAGTGGACGCTCATCGACACGGCGGCGCAGCGACTCGACGACGACGCGGGCTGGTTGCCCCTCGTCCACGAGCAGGTGTGGCACAAGCTGCTCACCGGCTCCGAGATCCCGCGGCAGAGCTTCACCTACTTCGTGGCGTTCCACTACCGCGTCGCCCTCATTCGTCACCAGGCGCAGGCCGCGACCAACCGCCAGCTGTGGGACGTGTTCTGGGCGGCGCTGGAAAAGGCGGGGGCCGTGCTCTCCCTCGCCGCCCTGGCGGGGCCGCTCGCCCCCACTGTCGCAGCCGTCGGAGTCCTGACGTCGGTCGCGCTCACCGCGCACTCCGTGAAGTCGGTACTCGACCAGATGACCGCCCTGGACACGTCCCTCGCCACCGCGCTCGCCAGCGGCAGATCGACCCTGGCCACCGACGCCCAGGCGAACGTCGGGGCCGTGGCCCTGCTGCGCGCGGAATTCCTCGAGGACGCCGCTCAGCAGTTCCTTCTCGACGCAGTCCTCCAGCACGCCGGCGAGTTGCCCAAACTAAAGGTCCTCGTCCTGATGTACGGCCACTACCAGGACGTACGTACTCTATTGGAGCCGTTCGATGACGCCGAAGAAACGCCGGGGGACGAAGACTTCGACGAAGACGAAGAGACTTCCGGGGAGTAAGGGCGCCAAGAAGCCCAAGAAGCAGGGCAACCTTCAGCGCATGGCAGGCAGGGCGGGCAGGACGACTGCCCAGGAGCTCAAGGAACTCCGTATCCGGCTCAAGGAGTCGGACGCACCGAGACACAGCGACCCCAAGGAGACGCCCGGCAGCCCCGGCTCCGTCCTGCGCCGTATCCGCGCCATGGGGTACGCGTCGGCCCCAGAACGCAAGGCCCTGCACGAAGCACTCGCACCGATCGTGGCCGAACACGGCGGTCCCAAGGCGCTCGGCATGGCCTCCATGGACCAGCTCGTCGACCGCGTCATCGCCTTCGCCGAGCACGTGGGCTACGGCGAGTTCTCCCTGCACCAGCTCCTCAACAGTAAGGGCGGCACTTACCACCTGTTCCGCGGCTACCTCTGGGAGTTGATCGCCCCGCACAACCCCGAACTGCGTGAGCGAGCCCGGCTCGCCTCCGCACTCACGGTCGGCGCCGTCAATGCCGCGCTGAGCAGAGGAACGGCCGAGCTGACGAACGGAGGTGGTCAACCGGTGTTCCTGCGCGGACAGTTCGGGGAGGCGACGGAGGCCGTCCACGTGGAACGGGAGGTCGCCCCGAACCAATGGAAGCTGTTCCGCGACCGCATCACCGTCTCTGAGTTCACACCCGAGCACGGTCACGCGCCGGGCCAGGAGCTGTTCCTGTGGCCCAGTGAGACGGAACTGAAGGTCTCAGAGACCGGCGGCGCGAGCCAGGTCGCGGCCGGAGCACCCCGCACCGAAGCCTCGCTGAAGCTGCGCTGGGTCGACGAGACGACCGGCAAGACGAAGACGATCACCCGCGACCAACTCATCAGGGACCCCGCCCAGCTCACCCGTCAACTGTTGATCCCCAAACTGGACGACGTGGCCGTGGGACATGACGTCCGCCTCGGGCACGGCACCTACAAGGGCCATGGGGAGGACTACATTCACGTTGAGGTGGACGCCAGCGGCAGACTCATCGACGCGATCGCGCGGAGTCTGATGCGGTGAGCCACGTCTGCGACCGGCCGCTGGTCACGGGGGTCCACGGCGGCCCCGAACGCGGGGGCGTCCTTGCACATCGAGCGCACCGCCGTCGCGTCAAACTCGTATGCCCGCAGCGGGGACATCGCCTCCATGCCCGGCTGCCGGTGCAGGGCGGGAGTCCTTTCGGAAGGTAACTTCCATCTCCAGCTCGCGGTTGCGTCGCTCGAGTTCCTTCAGGCGCGCCTGGCCATCTACCTGGCCGGACTACATATCGCTGGCATTGTTCGTGATGGCTTGCCAGCGTCGCTCGAAGTCGTCGGCCTGCTTGGCTATGTCCTCGGCGGTAATGGGTCTGTTGTATTGGGCGGTGATACCCCGATGGGTGCAGTCCTGAGCCACGCTCTCGGCAGAGGGGCTTTCCGCGCCCGTCCGGTGGTCGGCCCAGACGTGGTACATGCGGAAAGGCAGGAAGTACCGGCGCAGCGTGGACGGGCTGACCGGGTTGCCGCCGCGGCCGGTCACGCCATCGAGCGGTGTCCATCGAGGCGCCGCAGGGCCTGCTGCTCCACGACCTGTTGACCAAGGAGGGCTGGGGTGTCGACGAGCCGTGGACGCCGCTCTTCCGCGACCTCGCCGAAGTGGTGGAGGACCCCGGCGCGTGGATCAAGGCGATCGGCCTGGAGCAGGCACAGGACTTCGCCGACGTCCTGCGGTCCGCGTTCAACACCACGAGGCCCACGCGCGAGTACCGGCACGAGATGTCCGCGGGACCGTTCTACGCCGACGCCCGATGCCTGGGTGCTTACGACGACCAGGGCAACCCCGCGGCGGTGGTGACGGTCTGGTCGGCCGGCCCGGGGAAGCCGGGACTGGTCGAGCCGATGGGCGTCCATGCGGACAACCGCGGCCGCGGCTATGGCCGGGCGATCACCGTCGCCGGGGCGGCCGCACTGCGGGAGATGGGTTTGTCGAGCGTGCGCGTGTGCACGCCGAGCTCTAACGTCGGCGGCGTCGCGACGTACAAGGCGGCAGGGTTCGCGGCGAGGCAGGAGATCGCCGACCGGATCCGGAAGGTTTGACGTCGGGGTCTCTGGACTCGTACGGCGGGCGTGCGCGGCAGAGCCTCGTGCGGCCGCCGTACGATGTGCTCTGCTCTCGACTCGATCGAACATCCGCTGCTCCAACTCCGAGGGAGTCCGGCCGACGAGGGCGGTTCCATCCGTCATCCGCATAGCGCATACCACGACGTGCTGAGGCTTTTCCAACCTCAGTTTGAGCACGTCAGGTGCGACGGCCTGCACGAGTGCGGTGATGCGGGTGGTGCTGCATCGCAGCTTCCGCAGTAGGCGCCAGCCCTTGAGGGTGGCCATGGCTTGTTCGCCCAGGGCGCGGATGCGGGCGCGTGCGGAGTTGACCGCCCGTTGCCCGGCGGGCAGCTGGGACCAGCGGCCGCGGAAGGGCACCCTGAACTGCGATGTCTGCGAGCAGTTCGTTGCTGTCGAAGGCGCGGTCCGTCCGCCAGGAGGAGCATGTCCGGGGTCAGGTGGCCGACCAAGTCGTGGGCGTAGTCGGCCTCGCCCTTGGAGGCGGGGCCGAAGACCGCTGCGATCAGGCCGCGGGTGCCTGTTTCGCACAGGGTCATGAGCATCAGCCGGGGGTAGCCGGTCGGGCCGTAGCGGCGTTCGGTGCGGCCGAGCCAGGACCGGTTGCGCTCGTGGTCGGGGACGGACAGGCTCCCGCAGCCGTCGAAGGCGACCGTGCGCCAGCGGCGGTAGCGCACTCCAGGCGTGGACGGCTGGGCCAGCGGACCGGCCAGCACGTCGAACAGCCGCTTGAGCGGGGCCACCCCGGCCCGCCGTCGCAGATCGCGAAGTGCCTTCTCCGACGGCTGCGGCACCCGGGCGGCCAGTCCGGCTGCGAGTTTGCCCCATAGCAGCCCGGCGCCCAGATGCTCGAACAGCCCAAGCGCGAGCACGAAGTACACCCCGACGCGAGAGGGGAGGCTCCGAAGTCGTCGCTCGCGCGCCCCGCTCTCGTCC
The DNA here is from genome assembly GCF_044457265.1 of Streptomyces sp. NPDC050564. Classification (NCBI taxonomy): domain Bacteria; kingdom Bacillati; phylum Actinomycetota; class Actinomycetes; order Kitasatosporales; family Streptomycetaceae; genus Streptomyces; species Streptomyces sp. NPDC050564. The sequence goes on from NZ_JBITGS010000053.1 coordinate 11,968, forward strand.
AGTACCGCATCGACCAACTCGGGTGGGATGACCTGGGTTAACTCACCGATGTGACCGGGCGCGAACACGTCACCGGTTCCGCCCGTGACAAAGTGGGCCACTGAGCCTCTGCTTTCTCAGGAAGATCTTGGTCGTCCCCTGGATAGCAGAGGCCCCTCTCGTGCCTCACCCACCCTTGACACCGCCGCCAAGCGCTTAACTTCGTGGCATTGATCGAGCATCGCGCGGTGGCAGTACGCCTCCGGCCGACCACCTCGGCCGCGCATCCAGCCCGGCACCGGCAGCAGCGGCCGGATGGCCGCCCACTCCGCATCCGTCATGTCCGACGGATATCGGCGCTGCCGCTGGGGCCGGTCAGCCGCGTTGCCGTACACGTGCGCGACGCAATCACACGACAGAGCAGCCGAGTTGGACTGCCCGGCCATCGACACGGAAGACTGCAGCACAGGGGCCTCCTGATGCTCTATGGATTCGACACCCACGAGCTGTTCAGGGGCCCCGCTTTCATGCTCTCGCCACGGCAGGATCACCCAACCGGGAACCCGCGTTCGACCGCCATCGCTCAAGATCGGAAAGACAACGGCTTCTGAGCCGGATGCGCTGAGCACGTCCGGTTTTGAGGGGGCCGGAGATCAGCAATGGTCTCCGGCTACCCGACCACAGCACCTCGGGCTCCGGCGCCGGGTCAAGAGACCGCAGGCCCGCCGATTAGTCGCCCACCGCGGCCTGTGGCAAGGCCGGAAGGCGCCAGGGCTTGGCCGTCGTCCCGTCGGGCTGGATTCCGTACGTCCGCAGGTGGTCGGCTTCGGGCTGCCCTCCAGCAGCCGCAAGACGGTCCGCAAGGAGGTCCAAGCCGGGCGGATCCGTGGTCCAGCTCTCCGATTCGCCCGGCCCGCGGAGCAGTTCGCGGCGGATGAGGGCTTCGGCCTGACCGGCATCTCCTGCTCGTTCGAGGACGGCAATGCTCTCCTCGAGGGCCGCCGGGTTACCAGCGTCCACCATGTCCCGCCAGACATCGAGTGCTTCGTCCGTGCGCCTTTGACGTTCCAGGAGCGCGGCAAGGCGCTGTAGAAGGGGCCAGTGGCGGCTGGTCAGCACGGCCCGGAGTGTGGCCACGGCATCCTCGAGCCGCCCGGACAACTCGGCTTCGGCCGCCTCTGCCATGGCCACCTCCAATGGGTCGTGTGCTTTGTCGAGTGGGAAGACGAACGACATGCCCCTCCGACCGACAAACACATTCGACGATCGTTGCTCAGTGGTAGTGGTCATCGCTGTGACACCGGATTCAGCTGATTCATCTGGTGCATCCCAGGTGCGGACCGCGTCGAGCCACTCGCGCGCGCTCTCATCACCTGCTGCTGCCAGCGGAGCGAACAGAGCATGGATCCGATCAGTCCTGCCGGCTCTGTGGAGGAGGTGGATCAGGTCACGCCGGCAACGGCGTTCGTCGTCACGAGCCAGGGGCCAAAGGACCTCCTCGGCCTCCTTGTCCCGCCCATGCTTGGCCAGGAGATCGGCCAACAGCCGCGCCGCGTCTGACCACTTCCCGGCCTTGAGACGGATCCAGGCTTCAGCCTCTTCCCAACGCTCGTTCTCGAACAGCAGCCAATACACCGAGAAGAAGGCCCGCACGTTCCCCTCCGCCCAGGCGCTGCGCTGCCACCGCAGGGCCTCCTCCACGTCTCCCTTTTCCTGCGCGATGAGCCCCATGGCGACCATCCCGTCAATGCTTCCTGCCACCGCGGCTACGGTCATGCAGCGGGTGGCGTCGTCGCGCAGCCCACGCTCGAGCAGGAAGTGGCCCAGGGCGCCATAGTCGTCGGGGTCGTCTGTTTGCTGGGCGCAGCGGTGCAGAAACAGGGCCGCATGCTTGTACAAGGCCCGGTTTTGAGCACTCTCTGCCAGCGCACGCAGGGCTTGCGGGGCCCTTTCATGGGTGAGTGACGAGTCCCAGAATGAGGCCGGGGCCGTGAACCGCTCGCGAGCGGCCGTCTGTTCCAGGTAGTCGGCGAGGTCGTAGACATCGGGGAGGGCTCCCATGCCGGTGGCACTGGAAACCGGCTTCAAGGCCGAGGCGACCTGCATGACGGGGCGCAGCGCATAGGCGAGGGCCTGCTCGAACCAGCGGTCTGCGTCGGCCTGCGCACGTTGGGTTGCCGAAAGATACCCTGGCACGGCATCCCGGAGCAGGGCCGCGCCGAGTGGCAGGCGATGACCGAAGCGCCGGGCGTCGATCGCCGCGGTGATCAGCGCTTGGCCGTAGGGGTTGGTGGCGTGACGCCAGTAGTCGAGCAGATCGGGTCCGGCGGCCAGTGTCTGACAGACCGCTCCAGGCTCATGAGCGGTGGCCACTGCCATAGCCAGGGACGCGTCGCGGAGGGCTTCCCGGCGCAAGGCAGACAGGGCCTCGCCGCTAAATTCGTTCGGCACCTGCACGAGTCGGGCCCGTTGCAGCAGGCTGCGGGCCTGTCGATGGGGATCAGGTGTATCGGGCAAGGGCGTTTCGGTGAGCGTGCGGTGGGGGCCGGGCCAGATCGTGGCGAGGATGATGGCAGGTCCAGCGCCGTCGAGAAGGTCGTGCAGGTCGGTGGCGATGCCCTCCCCCTCTTCACCCTCCAGAAGGTGGTGGATGTCGTCGAGCCACAGCACCGTGCGGGGAGCCAGGCGCTCCTGGGACAGCAGTGCCCTCAGGTCCTCAGCTGTCCGTGGCTGGACGAGCTGCCATCCTGACAGCCTCGCCTTGGCGGCCTCGTAGGCGGAGCGGGTTTTCCCCGTGCAGGAACCACCACGCAGGAGAACCAGCCCCCCTCCCGTGCCGCCGGTGATCTCGGTGAGGTGTCTGCGTGTCTCGTCGTCGTGCGGGCGGGGCACGAAAACCGGAAGCACATACGTGCCTGCTCCGGGTTGATCGCCCTCGCTGCCGCTGATGGCCGGGTGAACACCGAGACGGTCCGGGGTGTACACCTCGACGGGTAGTGCTTCGCAGCGGGCCGTCGCGGCCACGGTCTGCGAGGCGCCAATGGGAGTCGGCGGGTCGGCGTCGGCGGCGGCCCTCAGCAGTCGCTTCAGCGTCGTATAGGAACGATGCCGGACCGAGTCGGGACGCACGATGGTGAAGTGGTCACCTGTCAGGACCCCGGCGTCGGGGAAAACGCTGCGGGCCGACGCCGGCGTGACCACGTTGTCGGTCTCTCCCGCGTAGACCGAAAACGGGATAGGACAGGTCCGGTCGGTGGTCTCGGCGGCGTTGACGATGTCGCGCATCACGGCACGATGGGTGTCGGTGATCTGCTCGTCAAGGGGACGCAACTGGCGCTCCTGGGGATTTCCCCGCAGTGTCCAGCGGCGAAGTGTCAGCCCCAGCTGGGAGCCGTTGTTCGGGCAGGCGAACAGCACCACTCGACGGATCCGCTCCAACTCCCGACCGCGGCCCTCCGCAAGCATCCGTACGAGGTAGCGCTGGACGGTCAGCCCACCCTGACTGTGGGAAACCAGAACCAACCGGTTGAAACCCTCGGCCTCGGTGTTCATGAACTCTTTGAGGCTGTCGGCCACGGTGTCAAACGTGGGGATCCGTCGCAGTGGGCCGGGCTCCACCAACTTGGTCGCGTACTGAAAGCGCATCTGGGTCATGCCCACGAGATCGGTATCGGTGGACAGGAGATCTGCGAACGCGTCCCACATGGCGGGCGAAGACTTGAACCCATGGACGAAAACCACGCCGAGCACGTCACGTTCTTCCATCGGGCTCCTGCCAACCGTGCCACCTGTGCCGGGTGAACCACGGTACTGAATCCACGGCCTGGACGGCAGTCTTCGCTCGCCTGCGATGCCCGTGCATGGTCCTCAAGGCGCGGCTCGACCGTGTGGCGCGTCGGCGATCAGGCGGTTCGCCGAATTGCTCGGTGCGCTGGTGGGGCAGTCAGTCGATGAGGGGCGAAGACCACAAGGGCCCTTGTCGTACGGGACGGCATCACGCGTCTGGCCAGTGCGTGGGCCGTCCTTGCCGGCTCGGGCGCCGAGGCTGCAGATGCTGCCCGACCTGATGGTGGAGTCGCTGTTCGGAAGGATTTCGGGAAAGACCGGCTCGCCGTCTTTGGTGGTACCCACCACCTGAGGATCGACGACGAGACGCGCGGCTGCCCGCCGTCGGGCCCCGGCCATGCCCGCGACGCCGAGTGGACCGTCGTGCGCGTACTGGGCAGCGGTGCGCGGCATACGCGACGAGATCGGCCGCCTGCAGCAGCGGAATCTGCCTGGCCGGAACGAGCAGAGGGTCCCCTTGGACGTGCCGTCGGTCGGCGGGCAGCCGACGATGAGCTGCCCGCAGGACCCGCTCCGTGCCACCTACCGTGTCCCACACGCCAATGAAGGCGATCCCCGTCTCGTGCGTTCCTCGAGGGCGGTGGTGCACAGGCCTGGCAGCCGGGGATCGGGGCGGTTGCGGGCTGCGTTGGCCGCTGCGCTGTGTGCGGGGTGCCGTTATCCGGTGCCGCTGGATCTAACCAGCTGGAACGGTGCTGCAACGCTGCTTGGTCCACCGGGAGAGACAGCGCATCGACAACCCCACGTGATCGTCATCAAGATCGCGTGCCCGTGGTTAGGGGGGTGGGTGGGCCAGCTTCGGCGATGGCGCCGGCCCATCCGAGCATGGCGCGGGATTCCAGGCCGTCGTCGTCTTGGTTGAGGGCGTGTGTGCAGGGGTGGCCGGTGTGTTGGAGGGAGGCGTTGATCCATGGAAAGGCTGGCCACCATGGGGTCTTGTCGTCCCTGGCTCCGCTTGTCACCCAGAGGGTGACCAGTTCCCGGTCGCTTTCCGTCATCAGGTCCAGGAGGCCGGCGTGGCGGATGGGCTGTCGGGTTTCGACGATGGTGGTGCCGTCGCAGTCTTTCTCGTCGCGCTCGGGGCCGTGTGGGTTCGCATCGACCTCGACCTGGTCGGCGCGGGCCACGGCGACGTCGGTGGTGATACGCAGGAGGTTGAATCGGCTTCGGGGAGCGTGCGCGAGCACGGTTGTTTGGGTTTTTTCGCCGGGGCCGAGCCATGCGTGGTCCCAGACGACGGTGCCGACCTGGATCTGATGTGGGTCGGGGTAGGTCGCGTAGGTGTTGTAGCGGGCGACTGGGCCGTAGTTTTTGCGCACCGCATCGGTCATAGTGGTGGTGTGGGGGTGGCGGCGGACGCCGTCGGCGGTGACGACGCTGCCGGTGATCTCGTACATGGACACCAGGACCGTGACCGGAGTGTCCCCGGAGTTCTCCAGTGTGATGGTCGCTGTGATCTCCAACTGGCCGCCGTAATTGCGTACTTGCTTGATTTCATTCTCGGCCGACACGACAGGCGCGGAGGCATACGGCTTGTAGCGCACGGCATACCAGAACTGAGGGAGAGCGAGGCTTGCGGCCAGGAGCGTTCCGACGGCCCCCAGTGCACCAGCGGACATCGTGGCCCGGGCGGACAACGACTGGTGTGGGTCCGAATCGCCGTCGGGTTGAGGGACGGGACGGGCATGGCGCGCTTGCCGGACATCCCCCCAGGCCAGGAATGCCGCGATCAGCATCGTCGCAGACACACTGACCAGCACAAGGGTCAGGCGGATCTGCCAGACGAAGTTCGACTGGATGCGGGAGAGCAGCCACAGGTTCGTCAGTAGTGCTGAGATGTCGGCGGTCGCGAGCAGGAAGATCCGTGGGCGCAGGGTGGCATGCTCGGAAAACGACGCAGCGCACCCCAGCACGGTGACGAGAGCGAGGCAACCGAGCACCGCTCCGTCCATACGAATGCTCAGGTCGTCCCCGGTGAGCAGATCCACCCCGGCTACGGCCCCCACCACCAGCGCGTAGATGAGCAGAACCCACCGAAGCGCGGACCTGAGACGCCCCCTTGCTGCGGGCTCTGGCGACGGGCTGGTGGAGTCGTCTGTAAGCCTGGAACCGTTGTCGTCAGCCATTGCCCGCCTCCCCGTGCGTGCCTGATGGTGGATCCTAGGGAAACAAGCTCGGGACCGGGAGAGCGCGGAGAAGCTTCGGCGCGAGACTTTCCCCGGCTTTCGCGCCGGGGCGTGCGGTGGTGCGTACGGTCTCCGCGTAGTGCTCAAGGTTTCCGACCCGCCCGACGATCGCCTCCAGCGCAGTGGGGAGCGTCCGGAGCGGGGGCCTCCCGTACCTCGGCCACCGCGCTCTCGTTGCCCGATGTCCCGATCGCGTTGAACTTGCAGGTCAACTCGGCGTGGGACCACAGCAGGAGCGTGATCGCCCACACCTCTTCCAGCGCAGCCTGTGCCGACTCGTCCTCGACCGCAACGGCCATGAACCGATCGAGGCGCTCCTGGGACGGCGCGTGATCCCCGTCGTCCGTTGGTCTGGGCCTCGCACGTTCCTTCGGACCCTAGGCGAGGGTTGCCTTGCTTTCGGAGCCGCCCGCCCTTTCGTTTTGTGGTGCTGTGCGGCGTGGTTCACAGCACGCTGTCGGTCCTCTTGATGAGTGGAGGACGGGGGAAGAGCGCCAGGACATGGTCCGGTACATCGGGCACGTCCGGGGCCAGGTGAATGGTGACCGTACGTACCCCGGGAAAGAGGGTAGGAGCTCTCGAGAGGTCCTCGTTCCCGGTGAACTTGTTGAGGCGGAGTCGGGTGATGCCCGGCAGGACAGGGCCAGCCTCCCAACCTGTCGCATTCCAGTTGACTCGCAATTCCTCCAGGGCGGGCAGTTGAGCGACTTCCTCGAACTCGGCCGAGGTGAGCCTCGAAGGAAGGTTGGCAAGGCTCAGCCTCTTCAAGGAGTGCAGATGGCGTAGCCCACGAAGACTGGTGGACTCAAGCGCGTTTCTGGTGAACCGCAGGTACTCCAGTAGCAGTTCTCTGGGAAGAGCGGTGGTCAGGGAGTCCGCGTGCAGGGGAATGCCAAGGTCGAGCGAGTGGACAGTGGCCGAGACCTGGGCCAGGGCGTCAGGTCGTGCCAAGCCAGGCATGTCGTTGAGCGACAACCAGGTGAGTGGCAGGTCGGAGAGTGGGGTCAGATCGTCGATGTCCGGACTGAAGCCGCTGAGATCCAGGCGTGTGAGACCTTCCTGGTCCGACAGGAAGTGCAGATCCCGTAGGAGAGGGTTGTCCCGTACGACGAGTTCGCGTAATTGGCCAGGTTGGAGGGCGGAACGGATGTCATCCGACGCAATGCCTCCAACGATCTGCAGCCTGGACGGGCCGCCCAAATCCCGCAAGGCACGCAGCTCGGCGGGCGAATGAGCGCTGAAGTACAGGTCGTCCGGCCGTAGATGGGCGATGACCTCCTCCGCGTACTGCTCAGTGTCGAATCGGTGCCAAGTCCAGGTGAGTTGAGACCGCACGGACAGGGACGGGTGCGTGCGGAAGCGGGCCAGGACAGGAATCGCCGCGTCAGTGCCAATCAGGGAAGCCGTGATGACGACGGCCCTGGCCTCGGCGTCGGTGAGGCCCTCGGGGCCGGGCAGGAGCTCCAGGACGAGTGGGCCAGCTTCGGCGAGGGCACGAGCTTCGGCAGTCGTACGCGGAGGGATGAGGGATGCAGCGACCCCCTCCACCGTCGCTCGTACGTGGGGGCTGACCACCGCAGCCTGTTCCAGCGAGGCGAGGGCAAGGAGCCGTACGCGCGTACTGGCCGGCTCCTCGAGTCGCCCGGCCGACGCGCTCAGGCCGCCAAGCAGTTCGGCTCGTTCACTTGGACGCGCATGGGCGACGGCCATGCGGACGACATCCCCCCACTGCTCGTTGACGGCATTGCGTACGAGTAGCCCGAAGTCACCGTCCTCGACGGCCGCCCTGGCCCCCAGATAGTCCTGGAAGGTGCGATGGACGAAGCTGATGGTGCCAGCGGTGGGCTCGCGCAGCAGACCACTGCGCTCCAGGAGGTGGCGCAGGATCTGGCCGGCGCTGGCCTGTGCCGCGGTGGCAGGCATGGATGGCAGCACCCTGGAGATGACGTATTCGGCTCGCTCGCGGTCTATCTCGACACGGTCATTTCGGATGAGCCAGTAGGCGAGGTACTGGAGAAGCTGGATCTGGGGCGGTTCCGTGAGGTGAATACCGTGGGCTTGGACGAAGACGCCTCGTTCAACATCACGGCGTGAGACGAGCAGGGAGAGGGCAGCGTCATACAGCTCCTGCCTCCCATGGGGGAGAAAGCCGCGCCGGTCGCGATGGAGGGCGCAGATGAGCCCGCACATCAGGGGATTGGTGGCGAGTCGACCCAGGTCGGCCCTGGCCTGTACGGCTGCCAGGAGGGAGCGTTCGTAGTTATCGATGCGGTCGGTGTCCGGGGCATCAAGGCGCGCCGCAGTATGCCAACGTCGGATGAACGCGGTCACGTCGGCGCGGTCCAGCGGAGAGAGTGTGAGTTCAGTGAAGCCGTCCGACGAGAGCCAGTCCTGGCGTACGGCGGAGGGGCGGGAGGTCACGAGCCACTCGTTGCCGGGGTAGGCGCGGCAGAGATCGCGGAGCCAGCGGCGGGCCCGTTCGCGTTCCGGCTCGGGGATCTCGTCGATGCCGTCGACGAGAAGGAGGCCGCGGTTGGTGGTCAGGACCCGGCTGGCCCAGCCGTCGGGCTGAGTGGTGTGGAACGGCACGGCGACGGAGGAAAGGAACTTGTCAGGAGTCGGGAATCCGTCCGGGTGGCGAATCAGCGTGCGGAGGGGGAGGACGAACGGGACGTGGTCCCCGCGCCGGCCGCGGGCGGCGCTGACGGCCAGCCACTGCACGAGTGTGGTCTTCCCGGAGCCGGCGTCGCCACGCAGCAGCACCGAACCGTGCTCGGCGAGGGCTTGTTCGGCGGGTATCGAGGGACCGGACGAGGCAATACCGGGAGTGAACTCCTCGTCCGCGGTGGGACGCACAGCCTGGAGGTCGAAGTAGACGGCGTCGAGGAGCCAGCGGTCGGGTGAGTCGACGAGATCGATTCCATGAATTGTGAGATGCGAGTGCCGCGCGGCGACGTAGGCGCGGTAGCGGTGCTCGAAGTCGCCGTCTCGGGCCTCTGGGCGAGGAGACCGAGCCACCAGCTCGTCGAGCTTGGCGATGAGCTCGGCTTGTCCGCGACTCTGCTCCACGAGCGTGCGGGCGACGAATGTCGAGCGCTGCGTGAGGAAGTGCAGAATGTGCAGGCAGGCGGTGTTGAGCATCCGCTCGTAGAAGTGGGTCGCGTCGGTGGAGAGGTCGCGTTCCGGATGACCACTGGCGGAACGCAGATTGAGAGCAAGGGCCCCGTGGCCGAGGCTCACCGCGTCGACGTCGGTCATGGCGAGGTCGCCCAGGGCATGGAGCGTCCTGGCGAGGGCGTGGACGACCGCCGCCTCCTCCTCGGCCGAGGCAAGGGGCGCCTCGCCGGTCTTCACGGCGCGCCGAACCAGCTCGGCGGCGAGCTTCTCGAGATCGTTGTCGCTCAGGGCGCGGTTCTCACCCTTGAAGGACACGACGCCCGAGATCTGTACGGGTCCGTCGACGAGCCCAGCTCCCGGACGGTCGGCCACGAACAGCTTCTTCACGAGCGGAGTCACCACGCTCGACGCCAACTTGACACCCAGGGTCGTCGGGTCCATGTCGCTAGCGCTCCTCCACGGTGACGTATGCCTGGGGGAATAGGTCTGCGCAGCGCTCGGCGAGGAGCGAGGCGTCGGATCCTCCCTGAAGGACGACGGAGTTGAGACCTGGGAGGCGTTCGGACAGCAGGGACAGATGCTCTGTGCCGCGCACTGGAGCGATGTGCAAGGTGGTCACCTGAGGAAGTATGGGCATGAGTGTGACGCCCGAAAGGAGCGAGGGATGGAAGAACAGGTCTCCAAGGGCCGGTAAGGCGGCGACTTCGGCCCAGTCCTCGGTTGTCGGGCGAGCGACTCCGCGGTCGAGGTGCAGCTCCCGCAAGGTTCTCCAGTGCGACAGGCCTCTGAACCCTGTCGTGCGCGCGGCTCGCCCAGAGAGATGGAGGGAGTCCAACTCCGCTTCGACAGGAAGGGAATCGGTGAGGGCGTCACCAGGAAGTTGCTGCCTGACGCTCAGGGATCGGAGCGTGCTGAGCGACTTCAGCCCGTTCAGTTCGGGCAGGCCTCGAAGACGGCCCAGGCGCAGACCGACAAGGCACGACTGTGCCAGCGGGGAGAGGTCTGTGACGCCAGGGCAGTCGTCGAGGGCGAGGTGCCGCAACGACGTCAGCGTGAGTAGCGGGCCCAGGTCGATGAGGAGTGAGTTTTTGCTGAGGAAGAGTTGTCGCGTGACGTCCGGGAGCGCCGCTTCCAGGAGCTGCGGATCATGAGGGCCCTGGAGCCGGAAGGAGGACCACGAAGCGGGCAGCCGGCAAGCGGTCCTTAGCTGGTCCGGACGGTCGATGGCCAAAGAGAGGCCGGTCGGGTCGAGGTGCTCGAGCACCTCGTGCAAGTAGACGTCGGTGTCGAACTGCGACCAGGCTCCGGCCAGTTGTTCACGTACAGCGGGACTCGGATGCTCCCTGTACCTCCGCAACACCGCCAATGCGCCGTCAGTTCCGAGAAGTGACGCGGTGACTGCTACGGCATATGCCTCCTGGTCACTCAGCGAATCGGGGCCGGGCAGCAGTTCCAGGACCAAGGGGCCGGCCTCGGTCAGCGTCCTGGCGACCTCTTCCGTACAGGGCGGGACCAGAGCCGACGCTTTGGACTCGACCTCCCGACGCACTACCGGGTCCAACAGCGAGGCGTGCTCCAGGCAGGCCAGTGCGAGCACCGTGCATCGCGGCGTGCCGCGCGCCAGCAATTGGCGTAACAACCCCGCCCGTTCCCGCGGCCGGGCGTGGGCGACTGCCATGCGTATGACCGCCTCCCAGCTGGAGTCGTCGGCGTGCCGGGCGAGGACGTCGATGTGGCCCTTCTCCAGCGCGTCCTGTGCGCCCAGATAGTCCCGAAGCGCGTCGTGGAGGAAAGCAACGCCATCGTCCGGCAGCCGGCGCAGAAGACCGCTGCGCAGGAGGAGATGGTCGAGGACTGCGGTCACGTTTTTCTGCTGTGCGAGCGACGCGATCGAGGGGAGGCATCGTTCCAACAGTCCCTCCGCCGTGAACCGTTCCATAGCCTTACGACCACTCAGGATCAAGGTATACGCGAGACGTTGGAGGAGCGCCGTTTGTTGCTCTTCGTTCAGGTCGATGTCGTCCAGGGGGCGCATGCCCCGCTCGCGGTCGCGGCGCGTGAGGAGCATGGACAGCGCCGCGTCGTACAAGCCCTTGAGGTCTGAGTGAAGGAACTCGTGCCCTTCGCGATGGAGGGCGCAGATCAGGGCGCACATCAAAGGACTGGTGGCGAGGCGGGTGAGATGACGCCTGGTGCGGAGGGCATGCAGGACCGGCTCCTCCAAGTCGGCTGCCTGGACGGCCATGTGCCAGCGGTGCACGAAGTCGGTGACGTCGGTGCGCCGCATAGGGGTCAGGACCAGTTCACGGAAGTCGCTGGCGGCCAACCAGCCCGAGTGCACGGCGGTGGGACGAGAAGTGACCAGCCAGCGGTTGTCGGGGAACGCCTGCATGAGGTCAGCGAGCCAGCCGCGGATACGGAGTCGGTCCGCAGTGGGGATCGCATCGAGGCCGTCCACCAGGATTGTTCCACGCTTGTTGGTGAGAACTCGTTCGGCCCATTGGGCGGGGGGCTGCAACGGGCAGCCGACGAACGACAGGAATCGTTCGGGGCTCGGTGGCACGGAGCCCGGGGTGAGGTCACGCAGGGGAAGAACGAACGGGACCTGATTCACTTGGCGTGCTGCTTCGACCGCGAGCCACTGGATGAGGACTGTCTTGCCCGAACCCGTGTCGCTGAGCAGGAGGTTTCGGTCGTGACCGTCCTGGAACAGCTTCTCGGCGGGCAGTCGGACCGTGTCGGAAACGTGCCCCTCGCCCAGGCCGCTGGTGGGTGGTCTGAGAAGTGCGGCTTCCAGGCTCGAATAGGTCCCCTCAAGTGGCCAGTGGTCGGGGGAGTGGAGCAGGTCGACTCCGTAGATGGTGACGCGGCTGTGTTTCTTGTCGATGTAGGAGCGGTAGCGCCCCTCGAATGCTGCGTCCTGGTCGCCCCGAAGTGGATTGCGCCTGATCAACTCGTCGAGCTTTGCGATGATTTCCGCCAGTAGGCGGCTGTGCTCCAGCAGCGTCCGAGCCTGGAATGTGGACCGCTGGGTGAAGAAGTGGACTATGTGGAGGCATGCCCACTCCGTGAGTGACTCGAGGAAGTACGACGCGTCGGCGGAGAGGTCCGCAGGCGTGGGGGCTTGACGGTGGAGTGCGTGTGCCAAGTCTCGGTAGCCGAGCTGCACTGCCTGGACATCGTTCATGTCGAGGTCGCCAAGAGCGAAGAGCTTGTGGGCCAGGCCGTCGGTGACGGCGGTCTCCTCGTCCGGGGGGAATGGGGGTTCGCCGGGCGAGTCGACCGCTGCTCGGACGAGACGGGCGGCCAGCTTACGCACGTCCTTCTCCGTCAACTCCCGCTTCTCGCCACGGAACGACACGAGGGCGGACAGGCGTTCAGGATTGCCTACCAGTCCGGCGCCGGATCCCTCCTGTACGAATAACCTCTTCACCAACGGGCCGATAAGACTCGACGCGAGCCTGGTGCCGAGCACTGCCGGGTCCAACTCCGCCCCCCGTCGTCATGCGGATGGCGGTGAGCATAGTCCGGGTGAGATCGGGGCTGGAGGCCTTCCGACGGAAATGGACGAACAGGCGCACCGCTGATCCGCTGCGGGGGGGGGTGCCCCTATCTCTTTCGTCAAGGGGCGGGTCGGTTGATTGGTGATGTTTCAGGCGGCTTGGGGGACGGCTTGAGGTTCGAAGAATGCGCCGTCGCGGAGCATGGCGAACAGGACATCGACGCGGCGGCGGGCGAGACACATCAGGGCCTGCTTGTGCCGCTTGCCCTCGGCCTTCTTCCGCTCGTAGTAGGCCCGGGAGGCCGGGTCGGACAACGAGGCGAACGCGGCCAGGAAGAACGCCCGTTTGAGGTGCTTGTTGCCCCGGCGGGACGGGCTCTCGCCGCGGATCGAGGACCCGGATCTTCGAGTCACCGGGGCGAGTCCGGCATAGGCGGCGAGGTGCCCGGCGGTGGGGAAGGCGGTGCCGTCGCCGACGTCGATGAGGATCCTGGCTCCGGTCCTGACGCCTATCCCCGGCATCGACGTCAGGAGCTCGGAAAGAGGGTGCGACTTGAGCAACTCCTCGATGTCCGAGGCGAGTTCCTTGCGCTGGTCGAGCAGGCTGGCCAGGTTCTTCGCGAGCTTGGGCACGATCACCGCGGCCGCGTCGGTGCCCGTGACGACGACGGTCTGCTCGTCGAGCGCGGTGAAGATGTCCTCGACCAGCCGCTCGGCCATCCTGGGCGCCTTCGGCCGCAGCAGCGTGATCAGGCGCCGCCGGCCGGCCTTGCGGATCGCGCCCGGCGAGCCGAATTGTTCCAGCAGCGTGAGCACGGCCGGGTGCTGGATGCGTGGCCCCAGGACCCGTTCGAGGTGCGGGTGGATCTGGGTGAGCAGGCCGCGCAGCCGGTTCGCGACCCGGGTGACCTCGCCCGCGAGGTCGTCGTCGAAGCCGACGATCATGTGGAGTTCGGCGATGGTCTCGTCGTCCAGCTCGATCGAGCGGAGCGTGTGGGGCATGGTGCGGGCGGCGTCCGCGATGATCACCGCGTCGCGTGCGTCGGTCTTGCCCTCGCCGGGATAGAGGTCCGCGATCCGCCGCATCGTCAGGCCGGGCAGATAGGCGACCTCGCAGCCCGCGTCGCGGGCGACGGCCAGCGGCAGAGCACCGATCGAGGCGGGCTGGTCCACGACGACCAGGACCCGGCCGTACTTGGCCGTGAGCTTGTCGAGCATGGCCCGCATCTTCGGCTCGCTGTTCGGCAGTGGCTTGTCGATGACGCTCTTGCCGTCCGGCGTGAGGCCGGTGGCGTGGTGTTCGCCCTTGCCGACGTCGAGGCCGAGGAAGACGGCCACGTCGCGGGTGTCGATCACTTCACTCCTCCTGGGAGGGTCTTGTCTTCCCGGCCAAGGCACGGCGCCGACATCCGGCAACCACGTTACGAAGAGCGTTGCCAGCGGACCGGCGCTCCTGCCCCTATTAGCGATCTACCGGCGCCTCCCGACCCGGTGACACCTCCTCATGTTGTTGTCAAGCCTCAGGGGCGACGGGAGTTGGGGGTTGATAGCACCGCCGGTCACGGATCATGGCGAACAGAACGTTGACTCGACGACGGGCAAGAGCGAGGACGGCATGCTTGTGCGTCTTCTTCTCGGCTCTCTTGCGGTCGTAGAAGATCCGAGATTCCGGGCAGCTGCGGATGCTGATCATCGCGGAGCGGTAGAAGACGCGCTGCAGGCCACGGTGATAGCGGTGGGGCCGGTGCAGATTGCCATTCACGTTTCCAGAGTCTCGGGGGACCGGAGCGACGCCGGCGAAGGCGGCGAGCTGGTCGGCACTGGGGAAACGGTTCAGGTTGCCACCGGTCGCGGCGAGGAACTCGGCCCCGAGCAGCGGTCCAGTGCCCGGCAGGCTGGCGATCACGGGGGCGAGTTCGTGCTGGTGAAACCGGATCTCGATGAGCTTGTCCAGTTCGTGGATCTTCTCGTGGAGCTCGATCAGCTCCAGTGCCAAGTCGCGGACTACGCGTGCAATCACGTCCTCGCCGGGCAGACGGGTGTGCTGCCGATCCGCCGCGTCGACGGCAGCATCGGCGAGCGTCTCGGCGCTGCGGACCTTGCGGCGACGCAGCCACGATGTGAGCCGCTTGCGGCCTAAACGCCGCAGACCAGCAGGGGTCTGGTAGCCCGACAGCAGCACCAGCGGGCCGGTGTTCGTGAGCTCCAGCGTGTGTTCCAGGGCAGGAAAGATGCTCAGCACGTGCGCGTGCAGGCGGTTGGTCTTCCGGGTCCGCTCCTTGACCAGATCAGCCCGCCGGTCGGTCATGACCCGTAGTTCGGCAGCCAGTTCGCTCTCTGGAGTGAGAACGTGCAGGTCACGGCGCATGCGAGCCTGATCGGCGATGACCCGGGCGTCCTTCGCATCGGTTTTCCCCAGGCCGCGGTAGCCGGCTGAAGCGCGGTTCACTGCGAGGCCGGGCAGATAGACGATCGTCTGCCCATGGTTGAGCAGGACGTTGACGAGCAGGGAGGCCATGCCGTCGGCGACGTCCACGGCCCAGATGACGTCCTCACCCAGTTTCAGGACGTCGCTTATGAGGTCCTGCAGTTCCGGCTCGTCGTTGACCACTTTCCGCGAGAACAGGACCTCGCCCTCAGCGTCCAGGACGACGGTGTGGTGGTGGGCCTTGCCGATGTCGGTACCCGCCCAGTGCCAGGCCATGGGGCTCCTCCGGTCGTTCGGCGTACTCCGTGCATCCGGACGACCCCGCCAGCATGGTCCTACTCAGCGATACCCGTGGGCTCGCAGCTCCTCATCAGTGGTCGAGTCGTCGTGCGACCTCGGGCGGCCAGGTGTCACAGGAACCATCGAAGGCAACCACCCCCAAGCCATACCCGGGGCCACTGGATCCTCCGGACCGTACGACAGCCCAGCCGACCCATCAACAACGTAGGACCACCCTCCAGGTCATGGTCGACAGGGGGCAAAAGTCATGCCGGGCCAGAAGGCCGGGAGCCCCAAGATCGGGGCCGTCTAGAAGGTAACGGGGGCTGCCGTTTGACGTGCCTGCACGACTGCGGTCTCTCTCGCCCGGGCGGTTTCGACCCGGGGCGCGGATCCTGCAGGGCTCGACGGCGGCAGCACCGGGCGCCGCCGCCAGTTCGCCCGAGGGGGCTCGGCGTCTTCAGGCGTGTGCTGCCGGACGTTGTGGTCGTGCCGTGGGCCCTGCCCTCTGCAGTGCGACGGCGTCCGCGCGGCGGCCGGCCGGGTGGGGATGAGGAGGCGTGAGGCTGCACGGCCAGGGGGCGGGGAAGGCGGGCTCCTCCAGTGGTGGGGCGCCGGCGCCGGAAGCGTGAAGTGCCGTCAGCTGCTGCCTCGGCGTGAGGGCACCGGCGTCCGTGACGACCCGTGCCGATGCGCCGCCCGTGCCCGAGGTCAGGTGGCGACGTGGGTGCGGTGCCAGGCGAAGAAGGGCGCCCGGTGACCACCGGGATCCGCTACACGGCGGCCCTCCAGGGCCGCGGCCGCACCGTCCAGGTCCGCGGTGTCACCGGGCCGTACGCGGCGGGCGACGGTTCCCTGGTCGGACACATAGATGTGCCCGTGCTCGAACAGCTCGTCACACCCCAGCAGGCAGGCGGGCATGAGGTTGGCCATCAACAGACGCTCCTCACCGGAGGCGTCCTTGCGGCGCTTGATGTGCGCGGCACGGATGAAACGCACCGGCAACACCCGCCCGCACAGCGCGCAGGCGGCATGCTCGGCGCTGCCCAGCATCCTCCTGCGCAGCTTGGCCTGCTCGCGGCGGACAAGGATCTGCGCGACGGCGTTCGTCTGCCCCTCATGATCGACGCTGCCGTCAGCCGGCGGGAGCTCAGCAACCAACCGGGCGACAGAAGCCGCGCCCGGCAGGAGGACGGCGGCACCCTGCTTGTTCGCCGACAGCCGCAGACATTCCATGGCATCCGCGCCCAGGGCCGCGCCCGACACGTGCTCCTCCTCGTCGAGCACGTCGATGCCGAGGCGTTCGGGATACGCAGCATCGGGCCACACGGGCTCTTCATCCTGGTACAGCGGCCGGGTGACCTGCGCGACCACGACCCGCCGCAGCGTCGCTTCAGCCCATCCACCCGGCTGGACACGGCTGTTGGGCCCCTTGTGCCCCAGGATCAGGAAATCGTCCTTCTGCAGCGCATGCACGGTCGCCCGTGCTCCGCCCTTGTCCAGGGCGGCAGGCCGCCACCCCCACACGCCCCGATCGATCCCGATGGCGAGATTTCCGCGGGATGGGGCAGGGACGTAGACGTAGCCGGTCCGGGTCATGAAAACTCCGCTTCTCAACTCCACCGGCCAACCCCGCCGGAGGAGACGACTGAGATCGTCTGCGGCCTCAACCGGCCCGGCTCGACCACCGCCGGACGACATGGGCCCGCGAAGCGATCCTACTGTTCGCTGGCAGACGGCTCTGCGCCAAGTCCCCGGCACATCACCCCTGTTGCACGAAGAGCGACAGGAGAAAGTCACTGAGCCGCAGCTCGGCCCGCTGCCCTCGTCGCCCGTGACCACCCGGCCGGAACCCCACCCGGCCGCTCACGCGGTTGCACGCTGCGGACGCCCACCCACGCCAGCCCTCAGGCCGCAGCCGCAGCGGCGACTACTCGAGCAGGATTTCCTCCGGGCGCCGATTCGTGATTGCCGTCTCCCGCCCACTCAGGATGTGTTCGATGCAGGCTTCCAGGTCGCCGCCGTGGTCGTCGCGCGCCATGCTCCTGATCTGGTGGACCAGTTCCAAGCCGTTGATCAGGACGATCGGATACTGGTCTTCCACCATCTCCGTCTGGGCGGGCACGGAGTAGGCCCCCGTCGTCACATAGACGCCGATCCAACCGCGGCGCAGGCGCGCAACCACGCGCGCGATCTGCTCGGCACTGACGAGACTGTCCGGTTTGACGCACTTGGCCTGACCGAGCACGACGAGGCTGGTGCCGGCCAGCCCGCTGCCCAGATCGAGCCGCCCGACGAAGTCGGCTCCTCCGTCGCCGGAGCGGCGCGTCAACCACCCCTCCAGATAGTCGTTTCCCGCCCCGCGAAGAACTCGCGCGGCGACGGCCGAGGCGAACGGCCTCGAAGTCGTGCTTGCGCCCGTCGAAGTGCGCGTAGATCAACTCCAGGTCCTTGGCCTCGGCACTGCCGGGCACGGGGCGCTGGGCGGGCACCTTGGTGACCTTGGCCCGTGCCACCCGCCGGCGCAGCCTGGGCAGAGCCGAATTGCCGTGCCGGACCCACTCACGCCAGGCATGGGGAGCCGCCACCAGCGCCTCCTCATCCGCGGTGCCCTCGTCTCTGCGGGAGTGGATCCACTCCCAGGAGACGGCGTCGTCCTCGCTGGTGAGGCCGATGAGGGCCATGTCGTACACGTAGTTGATGAAGGTCGTGTGCTCACGACCGCCCCACTGCACCAGCCGCTCGGCCCGTTCGATGACGGCCAACCCGCAAAACTCCACATGACCCTTGGGACTGCCGTTGCGGGAGACCGCCCGGAACAACAGCAAGGGCGTGGCGCCCGCCCGCGCCTGCGGCGTGTGCGCCTGATGCTCGGCGAAAGCCTCGAGCAGAGCCGCGTTCCCCTTCGTGGTGCCAGGAGCAGCGGTCATGCCGGCCTTGTGGTCACCGAAGTAGCGGACGTGGCCGTTGTCCATGTCGAACACGTCGTGCCACGGCGTCTGTTCCGTGCCTGCCTTCCACGGACTGGAGCGAATGAGGATCACCGGGCGGCGCGGTCCGCCCGGTGCGTCGACCTTGGCCATCCCGTTGATTCCGGCTTCCAGCAGGGCTCGCTTGAGGTCGGGGGAGTGCGTCACATGGTGGAAGTTGGGGTAGCCGTCCAATTCGGCCGGTTTGGGATTCTTGCCGGTCGCGTAGCGATACACCTGGCCAACCCGCAACCGGCCACCCATATTTGCCCCCACCACAGCACTGTCCCAACGATCCTTTGCCGACAGTACTGGCCGCCACTGACACCCCTGCGCGTCGGCTTCTGCCTACTGTCCGCGGAGACCGTGCCGCGGATGTCGGCACAAAGACCCAAGTCTTGGCACTCGCGTGGACAGATGGTGAAAAGCCCCGCAGCACCGGAGATCGGTCACCGCTGCAGGAGCGCCAAGGCACTCCTACCCCCACGCCCCGTCATGGACACAGATGAATCGCGCTCATGCCCGATGAGGGGCGAAGGTGCGTGCCGACCAACAGGGGCGACTGCCGACCGGCAGGCCGAATCCCCGCCCAAACGGCGAGGCCGCGGGCGGCCGAGCGGGGCGTCCAGGGCAGGACGTGCGACCGGTCTCCAGCACGGCCACAGCCGGGTGCGGCGAGAGGGGGGATCAGCGCTTGGCCTCGCCGGGCGGTTGTCTGCCCAGGCAGGCGAGTCAGCCGTCCTGATCCGTGGCTTCCGGGGCGGGTGCCCTGTCGGTGTCATCTTGCAGAACGGGTGGGAGAGGGCCGTTGGGAAGTGCCTCGTAGACGAGAGCACCGAGTACGGCGCATGGGCCGACTGGGTCGGCGTACCGCGCCACACGTTCCATGCGATGTTCGGCGCAGTTGTGCGTGCGCCGAACACCGTCGCCCAGTTCCCGCAGGCGCGCGAGCCCCGTTGCTCGTCGCGTTGGCTCAAGCTGCTCCTGGAGAGCATCAACGCCGGTGTGTGGCGGGGGTGTTCAACAAACTCAGTTTTGAACACCCCCGCCACACACCGGCGTTGGCGTATGAACGGAGGCCCTCGCGCCAACGTGGCCGACCGCTCGTGTCTCCCGTTGTCATGGTTGGAGCCACGGACCGATGGGAGCGGAGTGTTCTGCAGCGTGCGGCAAAGTTAGCGTGCACACGAGAACGCTGCCCAGAATCACTGGGGCAGCGCGTACGCTCAACCGCTATTGAGACGCGGATGCCGCTTATTTTTCTGATCACGCTGCTGATCTGGGCGGATGAGAGACGGGCCAGGGGCAAGTCGTTGCGTCCAGACTGAATCACAGCTGCCGCTATAGGGCCGTTGGGGGCCGGATTCGCGTCTTCGGATTGGTGTTGTGCGCGAACATTTGGTGATGTGCAACTCGCCCGGGTGACGCCAACCACCCCTGGGTGCACACCAGTTGGAGCCACGGACCAAGGAGACACTCATGCCCCACCGTTATGCCGATGCCGCGTGCGTTGAGTCCGAACCGCGACCCGTGACCGTCCCGGAGGCGACGGTCATCGTCATCGTTCTCGTGCTGGCCGCGGTGCTGGCCGTGATGGGGCAGCCGACCGTGTCTGTCTTCGTGATCGCAGCGCAACTCATGATCACGCGCCTGCTGGGGGCACAGACGCTCGCTACCGCGGCAGGCGCGTGATGGGGCGGCGGGAGAACCCGATTGCGCCGTGCGACCGCCGCCTGGAGGCGCTGGTGCGATGGCTGCGCGAGCAGCGCATGGCGGCCGGGCTGAACTACACACAGATGGCCCGTCGTACGGAGTGCAGCGCGGACACACTGCGCCGGGCCGCGTCGGGACGCTGTATGCCACGCCGGCAGGTCGTGCTCGCCTACGCCGCGGCGTGCGGCGCCCGCACGACGGAGGCTGAGCGGCTGTGGCGGCAGGCCCGCTACCAGCAGGCCCAGACGGTCGAGCCGCTCGTCGAGCAGCCCAAGCACATCACCTACGTGCGGGACTTCGCCGACCTGCATCTGGCCCTGGTCGACCTGCATCGCAAGAGTGGCTCGCGCTCGTGCAGGGAGCTGGAAGAGCGCTCGGACGGTGCGCTGTCGCGGTCCACGGTGTGGCGGGTCCTCAACGAGCAGACCCGGCGCCCGGCGAAGCCGTTCGTGATGGCCTTCGCCGAGGTGTGCGGGGTGCGCGGTATCGCGCTGCAGGCGTGGGCACATGCCTGGGACCGGGCGGAGGAGCGCCGTACCGGCGGCGCCTCCCGCAGGCGCCGGGAGGCAGCGTATTACCGCATCACGAGCAGGCAGATGATCCGGGAGCTGGCGACGATGTCGGAGCAGATTCGGGCAGAGGCAGGAGTCCAGGAGTTCAAGGTGCTGCTGGACCGTGGCCGTACGGCCGGGGGACGGGATGTATGGCGCCCGGCCATCGAACAGCCCACGGTTCCGGTGACGCGCCTGGACGAGCTGGTGGATGGACAGCGGCTGGCGCTGTCGCCCGGGGAGTGGGAACGGGCTCGCCGGATGAAACGGCAGGCCCAGCACTCAGGGTCTGACCGGAGTGCTGCCAGAAACCGCGTCCGCAACGCTGCCTGACACAGAGGAAAGCGACCATCACCGGCCGGTGGCTTGCGAGCGACCGGCCGGTACGACCGCAGGCCCCGTTCGGTTCGGCCGCGGTGCTCGCGGCCCCGGGTGCGGGATGCACACGCCGCCCACGTATGGCGTCCGGTCGGGCACGCGACGTTCCCTGTTGAATCAGCGTGTTGAAGCTGATCCAACAGAGGTGGTTCTGTGCCAGATTGGCGTACGTACTGGTACGGCCGTACCTACCTCGACATCCGGCGCCGCGCACCGACGGCGTGGCTGCCGAACTCGCCGGCCAGCTCACCGACGGCGAAGCCTGTCCGGTCTGCGGCTCATCCACCCACCCCGCCCCTGCAGCACCCCACCCAGATCAGCCCACGGCCCCCCACGAACAGGCAGCCGAATACCGCTACACCCGCGCCCAGGAACGCCAAAAGTCCATCGAGGACATGCTGCGCCAGTCCGGCGAGCAGGCAGCCACCGCCCGTGGCCGGGCCGGCGGAGACGCGTCTGTGGCCGACCTGACAGCCGACCATGAAAGCCTGGAACAGCGCCTGAACGATGCCCTCGCCCACGCATCCGACGCCGGACCCGCCGACGAGCAACTCCAGTCGCTGGAACGCGAGTCCAGCGAAAAGGGCTGCACACACCGACGCCGCCCCCCGGCTGGCCGCCGCCAACACCGCCTACGACAGCCTCGACACCCAGCGCCACGACCTCGATCAGGAACTGGGCGCCGCCCGCGCCGATGCCCTCACCCTCACCGACCGCATCACCCAGCTCACCCAGATCGCCGACGGCCTCGAGACGGCCGGTTCACGCGCCAGTGCCGCCGCCCGCACTGGCGAAGAACACCGCCAAGCCGACGCGGCCGCGACCGAAGCCGCCCGCACAGCTGGCTTCGAATCCGCCGACGCCGCCTCTCAAGCTCTGCTGCCCGACGAAAAACTCCACGCCCTCGACGACGAGATCACCCAGTGGCGCCAGCAGCGCGCCATGCTGACTGCCCGTCTCGAAGAGCCGGACCTGCAAGCAGCCGCAGCCCAGCCGCCCGCCGACTTCGATGAAGCCGTCGCGCAACTCGACGCCGCCACCTCCCGCCACACCCGCACCGCCACCCTCGCCGGACAGGCCGCCGACCGCACACGCACCCTCGCCGACCTGAACACACGGCTCGACGCCCTCATCCAGCGCCTTCAGCCCCTCGAACACGCCTACCGCACCGTCGACCACCGACGACGGGTGGACAAGCACGCGAAGCTCCTGGCGGACACGGGTGATCTTGGTCGAGAACCCGTCTACCAGGAGCTTCGTCGTTCCGTACAGCCCATGCACACCAACACCCCCACGCCACAGCCAGGTTGGAAAGGGCTGAAAATCTGCCTTGAACCGCGCCGTGTTTGGACCGTTCAAGCGAAATAGCCGGGGAAGTCCTTGGCGGGTGTTCCGACGAGGTGCGCACGATCGAGGAATGTGTTGTTCATTTCGCAGCTTGTTTCGGGCAGCAGGAGGCATGCGTGGCAGGCGGCCAGGTTGAGCCCACCGACACCGTTGGCGTCGGCCTCCATGCACAGAGGGTCGCAGGAGCACCAGGCGGCGCGTTCCAAGGCGAACGACAGGCTCCTCGACAGCTCCGCGACCTGTCCTTGCGCGACGATGCCGCCCAGACTTCCTGCCGAGTCGCTGGTCGCGGTGTAGAGGAGGACCCCGCACATTTCGTCGTCGACGTAGAGCCGTTCCCGCAGGGACGCCGCGGGGTAGCCGCAGTCCAGGCTCCACTCGTTGATCAGCGCGTGCGCCAGGGTGTGGAGGAGGACGAAGCGTGACGTCAGCGGCGAGCGCGGGTTCTCCCACTCCTGTTCCCGGAGCAGGTCCGTGTGCGCGGCTCGCATGAGTTCGGTCCGATGGGAGTCGCTCGGGAGCAGTGTCGACTCCCACTGACGGAGTCGCTCCTGGTCCAGGGTGAGGAAGACTCCCTCCCCGACGACGTCGACGGCCGGGAGCCACCCGAGGTCCGTGTTTTTGCTCAGGCGACCGATGCGATCACGATCGGCCTTCGAGCCTTGCGGAGGGCGGATGCGGGTGAAGCCGGTGAGGACCCGAACCTCGCGAAGCCGCTTGACCAGCATCACCCGATCGACACCCGGGACATCGGATCGGTCCGCCTCCTCGGGGGGCTCGCACACGAAGTGCTTGTTCTCGGGCGTGTCCTCGGTGACCTTGGAAAGCTGCTCGTACTCCTCCTGCCGGAGCGGCTCGCCGGCGGCGAATCGCAGCTCGTCCTCGTCGTCCTCCGTGGGTTCGGGGTGGACCGCGTTCTCCAGGGTGCGGACGGTGTGCAGTACCTGGGAGGCGGAGTATCCGCCGGGAGTCAGCCAGCCTTCGTCCTGTGCGAACTCCGCGATGCGCTCGTCGCTCTTGCCGACGAGGTGTCTGCGGTGCGCCTCGATGAGTTCCATCAGTTCCGTGTGCCACGGCGGGATCGACAGGGCCGAGCGCAGGTCGGCGAACCAGGCCGCCGAGGAACCGCGCTGGAGGGTTTGCAGGGGACGCTTGCATCCACGCTCCGCGGCGTCGCGGCCCAGCCACGGGCGGGTGCCGTGGCAGCGAAGGCCCAGGCGGCGCAGAGCCGCCTTGCCGAAGGCACCCTCCATCGAGGCCTTCTCCCCGCAGCTGCAGCTGATGACGATGCTGCGGAGACTGGCGGTGCGACCGTCGGTCTCCAACGTCAGCTCACTGGCGGCCTGCGAGCACGTACGGGGGTGAGTGTCCTTGCGTTCCGGGTCGGCGTGGACCCAGGCCTCGTAGGGGAACTCGTCGAGGTGCCCGTCCTCGCAACCCACCATGAAGCGCGAGGGCGTCAGCAGGGTCGCGCAGTGCGCGCAGCGATTGTCGCCCTCTGCCGCGCTCAGGTCGCGGAACGCCTTGAGCGCCTTGCACTGGGGGCACGTGTAGGTGTCGGGGAACCGACGCACGCGCACGCCACGTCCGGTGGCGACGCGCGCCGCAGGCGGTCGTCTGAACCCGTTGACGTGCAGCATCGGCTCCAGGCGCTGGTCCCGGAGATCGGGCTCGCCCGTGACGTCCCAGGTGTCGAGACCGCTGACGATGTAGGACTGGTCGGCCACGGCGAGCAGGCCACCGACGCCGTACGTCGTGATCTGTTGGGCACGCCGGACAGAGCCCACGGAGGGGCGCTTGCGCTCGTCGCCGGGGGGAGTGGTGCCGGGGGTGCTTCTGCGAGGCATGTCAGTTCTCCAGGTACAGGTGGGACTCGACATCGACGTCGCGCAGGCTCCACAGGGTGGGACGGGCCTTGGTGAGGTCGTGGTCCTCGTGGGTGCGCAGCAGGGCGAGGTCCGGTCTGCGGTGGGGGTTGGCCTTGAACGTGAAAGCGGCCTCGTACTCCAGCTTGTCGTTGGTCTCCACAAGTTGACGCCAATGGTCGACGAAGGCGCGGATCTCCGTATCCGCGTGGTCGGCCTCGACAGGAGCGACGAGGCGGATGCGCTTGACCAACTGCTCACGGACCGAGGTGAGTTGGGAGGCGAACCCGTTCACGTCCTTGGCGTCCGTGTTGTCCCGGAGCTCCGGGTACAGGAGGCGGGCAAGTCCGAGGAACGCGGCGTGCAGGGCTTTGTCCCGGGCGCGGGCGGCGAACGGCGTCACGCTGGTCGATTCGACCTGTCGGTAGAGGGCCGAGTGGTAGCTGACGAAGTTCTCGTAGTGGGACAGGTCCCTGGATCGTGCTGCGTTGAACAGGGTGACGACGAGACCGGGGTGGGCGCGACCGACGCGACTGGTGGCCTGGATGTACTCGGCCGTGGTCTGCGGCTGCCCCGTCACGGCCATCAGGCCCAGGCGGTCGAAGTCGACGCCGACGGAGATGATGTTGGTCGCGAGCGGCACGTCCAACGCCGACCCGGTCGACAAGGATCGCCCGAGGGCAGCGAGCAGTGAAGGAAGGTCGCTGGAGGGAACGCGACTGGTGATCTCGGTCGGCAGGACCTCGCGCGCCTCCACCCCGTCACGAGCCGCGAGCGTCCGCAGCCGCTCGTTGACGTCGGCGTTGACCTGCAGTTCGGCGGCGCCGAGCAGACGCAGGCTGTTGAAGTATCCCAGCAGCGTCCAGTAGGCGTCCCGAACGTTGTCGTCCGGGCACGGGAGGTGCTTGGCGTTGTGGAGCAGGGACGCGTAGGCGCGGATGAGGAGGGTCGCCTGGGAGAGACCGGGAGCGAGGAGGCCGACGTAAAGGCGTGAGGGTCTGCGCTGGGCGGGTGCCTCGACGGCGAACCACGAATCGCGGGCGTCCAGGCCGGACGGCGGGAACTGTGCCACCTTCCTGCCGAAGAGGGCCTTCCCCTGGTCCTGGGCGCGACGGATCGTCGCGGTGGAGGCGATGATCTTCGGGCGGGCGCACGCGATGTCCACGGCCGCTTCGTAGAGACCGGCGAGGGTTCCCAGCGGGCCGGAGATCAGGTGCAGTTCGTCCTGGATGACGAGTTCGGGCGGTGGAGTGCCCTGGCAGAGCCGGTCCTGGTCCCGGTTGAACAGGGCCGCCACGTCCTCACGCCAGGCGATGCGGGCGAACTTGTCGGCAGTGGCGATCACGAGAGTGGGTTGCACCCGGTAGAGCTCCGTGTCCACGACATGCACGGGCAGCCCGGCGGAGAAATCGCATGCCCTGTCGTCGCACCGGATGACCATGCGCTTCGCGCCCGGGTCGACCACATGGTTGCGGACCAGCAAAGGAGTGCCGCACCAGGGGCAGTTCTTGAGCTGGACGGGGTTCTCCTGCTGAAGCTTCTCACCCCGTGCCAGTTTCTTCAGCGCCTTGTCGGCGTCCTTGAGCCTGTTGGGTGTTGCGGCCTTGCCCACCCACATGCCGATGGAGATCTGCTCCTGCCCCAGACGCTCCGGATTCTCGGCACGCACACGATCCATCGCGCAGATCAACAGGGCCGCCCGTTCGAACTGCTGCAGGGTCAGCAGACGCAGGGTGTAGCGCATGAGAACGCTCACGCCGGCCCCCGCCGCCCCGTGACGCAGACGGCGATGGAAGACGGTGAAGGCGATCAGCCCGAGGTAGGCCTCCGTCTTGCCGCCACCGGTGGGGAACCACAGCAGGTCGGCGACGTCCCGGTCGGGGTGAGCCGCGTCCACGGTGCCGTTCAGGCACAGCAGCACGAACCCGAGCTGGAACGGCCTCCACACGCCCTCGGGCGAGGGCACACCGGTCCGCTCCCGTTTGATCCATTGACCTCTGCCGCGCTGCACCGCCATGACGCGGTTGGCCAGACGGAACGCCTCCAACGCAGCGGGATCACGGTCCAGGAGGTCGATCCCCGCGCCCATGCGTTGTTGTGCGGTGCGGCAGTGCTCCAGCTGCTCCTGCGCCAGGCGCAGGTAGGCGCGATCGCCGTAGATCCCGTCGCGCAGGAGTTCCGCGTCCGCGGAGCGAGCCTCGATCCACTCTCCGTACAGGGCGACGAACGTGCGAAGAGAGCGGATCAGTTCGTGCTTCGAGGCCTCGGCGAGGTGCTGCATCCCCAGGAGCGCCTCGGGCACGGAGGAGTTCGAGTCGGACAGGAGGACCTCGCTCACGGGGACGTGCTCCGTCCACACGGAGGCCACTCCCGCGGGCGCGGTGTGCCGCTCGGGTCGATCGACCGGGCAGGGGGACCAGGACCAGTTCGCGGCACAGCCGTGGCCGACGGCGAAGGTCGGGGCATGACGATGCAGGAGCCGGGCGAGCCGGCTCTCGTCGTCGAGATCACGGACCGTGGGCCGCTCGACGAGCGCCGGGCTCGCGTCCGGGACCGTGACCTGCAGGCCCACCTGGAAGAAACACTTGGGATCCTTGATCTCCTGCTGCTCCACGGTGTGGGTGTTCACCAAGGTGGCGGTCACGGAGATCGTGTCGTGGGGTCCGCGGGCAGGACGGACCCGCAGGCGCAGGGACAGACCCTCGGCGAGTTTCACGGCCTCGTCGGGCGGGTCCAGGACATCCACCGACGTGACGGAGAGCTCCAGAGGGCGACGGCGCCAGCGCACCTCGGGTTGCCGGGTGCTGCGTTGTTCGGCACGTTCGGGCACGGCCGCATCGCCTGCGGCGTCCACCGGGTCGTACACGGCGGCGAACGCCTGCACGAGTACGTGACGGCTGCGCGTGGGGTCGACGGCGAAGGTGAGACCGGTCACCGAGGGGCGGGCGACCCTGGCGAGCACGATGCCCGCATCGGGGGTCTCGTCCACCGTCACGGTGGAGTCGGCGTCGTCGAGGTCCTGCACCGCGGCGTCCGGGTCCTGTTCGCGATGCTCTGACTGCGTCGGGTCCACGACGCGGGGGAACAGAACCCCGGTGGAGTAGGTGGTCACGGGCCAGTCGTCGAGGGTCTCGACGTCTTGGCGGTTCTCGCCGTGGGGACCGAGCAGGTCCGACTTCAGTTGCTGGGTCAGCTGTCCACGCAGCCGGTAGTGCTGTGTGTGATTGTTCGTCATGCGTCGTCGTCCTTGCGGTCGTAGTGGAACCGGCCGATCCCCATCGGCCGCGGTGCGAGCCAGAGCCGGCAAGGGCCCAGACCGGCGCGGGCGGCCGCCGCGTCCTCGCCAGCGACGGTCTCGACGAGGTCGATCCGCGTTCCGGTGATGCGGTCGGGCCAGGTCGCCGGCCGATGCCCGTGCCGTTGCTGCATGAAGCGGTAGAGGTCGCGGCGGAAGGCTTCGGAGGCGACAGCGACGATCTGTTCGCCGTGCAGGAGGGCGTAACCGGGGGCCGTACGGTCCTCGTGGGCCGCGGGCATGTCGTCCAGCCGCGTCCAGACCACCTCGTCACCGGGGAGTACCTTGTTCGCCAGGTACTCCTGAATCCGCCGCGGGTCGCAGACGAGCTGTTCGAGTCCTGCGGGATGGCCACGATGGACGTCCCCAGCCAGCAACGAAAGCCCCAAGCGCTGGCTCGGCTTGTAGCCGTAGCGTCCCCACCGTTGCACGCCCCTGACCTTGCGGACCAGCCGGAAGCCGCGACGACGGGCGAGGTGCGCCTCGGGCGGCTGCAAGCGGTACAGCTCGTGGCGGGCACGGGTCATCGCGACGTACAGGGCCCGGGCGGCGTCGCAGCGGTCGGCGTCCACCTGCTCGTGCTCGTCCTCCAACGGGCCCGGGTCGACCAGGAGCACCCGATCGAACTCCAGCCCCTTGGCCCGGTGGAACGTGGAGACGACCAGCCCGCCCTCCTGCGGTGCCACGAGAGCATCCGGCAGACTCCCGCGGGCGACGGCTTCACGCAGCCGCCCCGGCTCGACGACGCGCCCGTTGCGGTCGCCCGCCGCCCGCAGGAGCAGCTGCCACGCGCTGCGGCCCTGATCGGGATCGGGCGCATGCCCCAGAGCCCGCCACGCTTCGACGAACCGGTCCTGAGAGATCGAGACGGTGTCGGGCAGCCGGGACACGACCTGGGCCACCCACCCGGGCACGGCGTGATCACCGGCACCTCTGCGGACACGGTGATCGATGCCCAGATCGGCCAACCACCGCGAGATCAGCAGCGCGTCACCGTTGGTGGCGCACAGGACGGCCGTGCTGACCCCTGTCTCGCACAGCGAGGCGCGCACGTAGGGAACCTGCAGGTCGCCGAAGTCCAGTCGCGAGGCCAACTCCGTGCGCAGCTGTTCGTGCACCGCGTCGGCCTGCGCACGGGTGGAGCAGGCGCGCACCGCGGTCTCGTAGGGGCGGGCGCAGGCCGCCTCGTCGGAAGCGGCCCTGAAATTCTCCTCGAGGGTGAATTCCACGAGTTCGTCCGCGAACCGTTCGCGCAGCCAGGAGAAGAACCTGCCCGTCTCGCCCGCCCGCTCCTCGGGGTCCTTGACCTGGAATCCGTAGATGGCCTGGGCAGGATCACCTACCACGGTGAATCCGCACTCGTAGGCCTCCAGGAAGACCTGTACGAGCTGTCGTCGATCACCTACCAGGTCCTGGACCTCGTCGACGACGACGTGTCGGATCTCCTCGAGGGACTGCGGGGCGCGGCTCTCGTCCTCGACGAGCCCGATGGCCGCACGGATGCGTTCGTCGAAGGAGCGGGCGTGCCAGTTCTCGTCGTGCGCCGCCTCACGCAGCAGATGCAGAGCCCAGGCGTCGAAGGTCGACACACGCACGTGCCGGGACCTGCCGCCCAACAGGTGCAGGCGGTCGCGCACCTCGGTCGAGGCGGCGCGCGAGAAGGTCAGCACGAGGAGGTCCCCGCCCGCGAGACCTTCCGCGACCAGATGCTCGATCCGCCGGACCAGCGTGAAGGTCTTGCCGGTTCCGGCGCCCGCAGTGACCAGTGCCTTGCAATCCGCCGGTTTCTCGACGACGTGACGCTGAGCGTGGGTGAGTTCCACCCTATCGGTCATGGATCCGGTCATCGGCCCGCCCTGCGCCACAGGTGCTCCATGCGCGTATAGGCCAGTCCACGACCGAAGTTCTCGATGTTGTCGGCCACGTTGAGGATCAGGCAGGACTCCTTGCCCCCGTTGAGCTCGCCGCGCAGGCCCCGGCCGATCATCTGGATGTAGGTGTTGGGGCTGAACGTGGGGCGGGCGACCACGACGGCACGCACGGCAGGGGCGTCGAACCCCTGCGTCAACACCCGGTAGTTGGTCAGAACCCTGATCTTCTTGCTCTTGAACGCGGCGATGCGGCGCCGCCTGATGCTCGGTGGCGTCCCCCCGTCGATCGAGGCCGCCGTGATGCCGCGATCCTGCAGCAGTGCGGCAAGGACCTGGGCGTGCTCCACCGAGGTGGCGAAGACCAGGATGGGCCAGTCGGGGGGCAGTTCCCCGATCCTGTCGACGATCCGCCGGGTGCGGTCGACGTCCTGGGCGAGGCGGGTGACGACCTCGGCCGGCAGGGTCATCGCGTTCGTGCTGCGCGTCTCGGCCACTTGCTGGGCCGTCAGCGTGTAGGAGCCGCCCAGGAGTTCCTCGTGCTCGACCTTGGCCAGGACCTTCAGGGCCTGCAGGTGCCCGTAGGCGTCGTCGTTGTCGAACACCCCGTAGTCCAGGCGCTTGCGGCCGAAACGGGAGACCAGCGTCCGCGTCTCGTCGTCATTGTCTCCGCGGAAGGCGGTGGCCGTCAGCCCGATCAGGTGGCGCGAGGTCCGGTACTGGTCGATGCCCAGAGCGTCCAGGATCCGTGTGTAGGTCTTCGGCACGGCGAAGTGAGCCTCATCGACGATGACGAGGGCGCACTCACGCAGCCAGGCGTAGTCCTCCTTGGGGAGCCGCTTGACGGCCGTGTCGTCGATGGCGACGACTACCTGCGGCCCGTCGACGACGGGAACGGCGTCCGGGATGCCGCCCCACATGCGGGTGATGCGCAGCGGCTTGTCCGTTCCCACGGTCTGCCAGACGTAGGCCCAGGTCTCGATGGCCTGCTCGGCCAGCTCCTGGCTCTGGGAGATCCACAGGATCGGGCCGTCGAGCAGGCCCTCGCGCAGCGCGCGGACACCGGCCTCGGCGGCGATCCGCGTCTTGCCCGACCCGGTGGGGATCTGCAGCATGGCCCGCTTCTCCTCGCCCTGGGCCAGGTGCTCGTACATGCGCTGCACGAGCGCCTCCTGGTAGGCGTGCAGCTTCAGCGGCTTTCGCGGGCCCGGGACCGTCTCGTACGGCTCGGGGCTGCTGGGGGTCTGCGGGTCGCCGGCCCACGCCTGCGGGAAGCCGTAGGTGCGCACGAAACGTTGTGCCGCCGAACCGCTCGTCCAGATCCGCGGCACGTCGAAGCCCGCGTCGGCGAGCGCAGGTGCCAGGAAGCGCAGGATGTCATCCCCGTGAGCGGCGATCAGCAGTTCGGCCGCTCGCAGACCGTCGACCGGGATCGCGCGCAGTTGCGCGTCCGCCGATGCCAGTCCCGGCGGCAGCTCGGCCGTCAGCCGGCCCTCGCCGATGGCCAGCAGCAGCTTTCTGGTCGGATCGCTCTCCTGGCGGACCATCACCAACTTCTTGTCGCCTCGGTCCCGCGCCTGTTGACGCAGGAGATCCCGACACCCCTCGGCCCCCAGCCCC
This sequence comes from Streptomyces sp. NPDC050564, assembly GCF_044457265.1. NCBI lineage: Bacteria > Bacillati > Actinomycetota > Actinomycetes > Kitasatosporales > Streptomycetaceae > Streptomyces > Streptomyces sp. NPDC050564. The sequence goes on from NZ_JBITGS010000053.1 coordinate 42,911, forward strand.
AGCCCCAGGAGCCGATCGACGGCCTCCAGGGTCGACTCGTCGTCACGCTCCCCGCACAAAAGCACCGTGTATCCGTCGAGCGTCTCGGTCAGCGCCTGCTCCCGTCTGCCCTCGGGGCCACGGACGATCCTGACCAGCTCGGAGCAGTGCGCCAGTTTCCAGGCCGTTCCTCGAGCAAGCACCTGACGCAGCCGAGGAAAGGCGTCCGTCAGGGACACCGGTTCGGTGAGCGGCACCCAGTGGATCTCCTCCACCAGAAGATCGGACGGGTTGCGGAAACGGAACCGGTCGATGAGGAGTTGGGCGTCGGCCTCGGTGGGGACCAGGAGCGCCGGTACACGCTCACGCAGCAGCACCTCGAACTGATCCTGCTCGTACGTGACGGCGATGCTCTCGCGCTGTTTCAGCGCCCAGTCCTCGCCGACCCTGCATCGGAACAGGCGTGTCTCGTCCCCGAGGTTGTCCGAGGGGCCCGAACCCGCGAGAAACGCGTAAGCGCTTCCGACGAATCCGATGTCGGTGCCCGTATCCGCGCGCAGAGCCAGTTCGCTCCACAAGGTGGCGGGCACGTTCTGGACCGTGGAGGGCAGGCGCAGCGCACGTGCGTGGGCGACGGCGACCTCGGCGACCGGCAGAAGCCTGGCGTCCACCTTCAGCTCGGGACTCACCGCGGCATTCGACCGCCTCACGCCCAACGAGGTTGCCAGCATGCCCCGTTCGCGGAGCATCCAGATCAGAGGCGACTCGACGCGCAGCTCGCCGCCCTGACCATTGGTTCGGGAGCATCGCCAATCGGGCACGAGCCCAGGGTCGGGCAGCTCGCGCACGAAGGCGGCCCTGCCTTCCGTGGACAGCTCCGCCAGGAGATGCAGGGGACCGGCGGGGTCCTGCCCCATCAGACTCACGGACGACAACCGAGGACGGGAGCTGTGGGGCGGAAGAGTCGCGCAGAACTGGTTGTACATGACCGCGCTGTAGTCGTTGAACCAGGGATCCGAGCGAGGGTTCATCCGGGGCACCGGACGATCCACCGCTCCGAGGGCCTTGAGCACCTCCGTGTCGGCCGCGTGGAAGGCCGGGTCGATCAGAACCGAGGCATCGCGCAGCCCATCACCGGGCACGACGGGCCCTGCCAGGAGGCAGTTGCGGATGAAGCGGAACTGGCCGGCGGCGGTGCGCACCTTGAGCGCCTCGTGCGGTGAGGGATGGCGCTCCTTGACGACCTCGACCACCTTGTCGCATTCGACCGTGCGCGTCAGCGTCCAGAAGTCCTCCCAGTCGTTGTTCCGGTACCGGTCGAAGCCCGTTGTGACAGCGGCCCGCAGACGTCCGACCGCGTTGGCCTCCTCCACCCCTAGGATCCGCAATGCGCCGACCAGCTCGGGGTCCTGCGCGATGGCGTCGTGCAGGTACACCGTCGACTCGTGCGCAAGGCGCACGCCGTCGTGCCGACGAAACACCGCGCCCTCGGAAAGGGAACGGAAGTGGCCGCCCTCGGTGAGCAGGATCTTCGCGCTGCGTGCCTCAGCAACCTGGGCCGCTGTCCCGGTCTCGACGATGGACGCCGCGAGCGCCAGAGCGCACTTGGCGCCCTCCACGCTGCGGTCCGAGACCAGTGCCGCCAGCCAGTCGCGCACCGAGGACGCGACGACGCCGGCCTGCTCGAGGATGTCCCTGGCCCTCGAACGCCGGTCGCGACCCTCCACGCTGTGATGGCACCAGTTCTTGGGACGCCCCGGGTGGGACGCCCACTGTTCGAGCCAGCCCGGCGCGAGACTCTCCGGGTGCAGCCGCAGAGTCTGAGGGAGTCGGAGAACCCCGTCCTGATCCGGTAGTGAGGGGCGACGGGCGGCCGCCTGGAGCACCTTCTGGCTGAGCATCTCGTCGCCCCACTGGGAGGCTTCCCTACCACGCGCCGTGAGCAGAGTCAGAAATGCCCCCGGATCCTTCTCCTCGTGCAGATCGGGGATCGAGTCGACCACGAGCTCCGCGGCCCGAGTCACCAACTCCTCGTTGAAATCGCTCTTGGTCAGATTCTGGCGATCCTCGGGGGTCTTCCACGGCGCGTTGAGCAGGCCGGTCAGCGTCGTGTCGTAGTTGGTCGGGAAGTAGGCCCAAAAGGTTCCACGCCTCCCGCGCTGCGGGACACCCTTGTCGGGAACCGCCCACGAGATGGTGACGACAGGCCGATCGTGCAACTCCCCAGCCGTCCGCGCGGCGCTCGCACTGGGCTCGTGGTCGACGCTGAAGACGAACCAGCGCTCGTTGCTGCGTGGAGCACCGTTGCGCTGCTCCACGACACGGTGCTCGATGCCCTCCGTCTCCTGTGTGATCTCCCGGCACACCTCGTGGCCGCCACGAGTGTCCTCCAGGACCAGGCGGTCCACATGAGGCGAGAAAAGCATGAAATGCGCGGGGAAGTTGACGATGTCCCGCCCCAACCGGTCCGCGGCCCCCTCGTGCAGCGGAAGCACCACCGTCGTCGACGCCCACGTCATCAGCTCGTCGAGCCGCTGGTCACGCCGACGCTCCGCCTCCAGGTCCAGCGGCTGCGCCATCCGCAGCACCGGGGTGGGATCCAGCCCGGAGAGGTCGGGGACCGTCTCTCGGATCACACGGGCCGACCAGTCCTTGTCGAAGCCGAACGAGCCGGACGCACTGTAGAAGCGAGGGGTGTCCGACACGCTCAGCACCGACTTGACGCCGACCCCGAAGCGTCCGATCTTCCCGGTGCGCTTCCGCGACACGGCCATGCGCAGGATCGTGTCGGCGCCGTCCGGGGTCATCGGTGTGCCGGTGTTGGCGCAGTACAGGTGTGTGGCGGTGAGAAGGACATGGATCGTACCCACGACGCCGGGCTGGCGCTCCATGTTCTCGTCCGCGCCGTTCTGGACGAGCTCGTAGATCTGGCGTTCACCGTAGCCGCCCTGGGTGATGCGCCGCTCGTTGTTCGCGTGCTCCAGGACGTGGCCGGGATCCGCCCGGTAGACGTTGAGAACCCGTTGCGACAGTTCCTCGACGACCTTGACGACACTGGCCGCCTCGGGATCGAAATCAGACATGAAAGAAAATACCCCGATCGCATGGGAAAGACAGCCTTCGATGCCGGACGTGATAACCCACCGGAAGGCTCGACTCGAAAGGCGTTCCCTATCGCTGACACGGCGACAGAAAAGCGCAGCGCGGCTCTATATGTGCGACGGCCCCCCCGGGCTTACGGAACCGGCCCTGAAGCGGCTGGTTTCCCATCGGAGCACACCTTAACCATGCGATTCGATCCGAGCAAAGACCCTTGACAACGGTCACCGACATCGGACGGGACCTTCGGGAGGGGATCAATCAGCCCTGATAGGTCACCTTGTGACGGACAGTCAGTATTGGCCCGCAGTTGAGTACTATCTCGGGTTGATGGCGAACTCGGACGATATGAGGATATCGCGAAGTTCATGCACTTTTGCCTTCCCTGGAGCGCGCTCGCTCACGGCGATGCGGAACCTCTCCGATCGGTCGCAAATTTGCATATCGAGACGGAGTCCGTAGCCGCGATCGCAAAATTCGAAATTTACCGAGCATTCTTGGAAGTCCTTGAACTTCGGTGCCTAGAAGGTGGATTGACGGGCCGGAAGAAGCCGACCGAAGAGTTCCCCGATCGTCGACAGATCCCGACCGGGCATGCTGCAATTCATCCGGGGGCGCCGAATGTGTTCGGGTGCGTCGGACGGCGCACGCGACGTGAGCTGCTGCGCACCTGCCGAACAGTGGGCGACCGCTCCTCGGCGCCCGGTGCTGCACCCGCAGGCACCGCGAGATCCCGAGGTCGACACCCTCACGCACTCCTCGACCGGAGGACGAATCGGGCGAGAAGGCCCGGACCGAGTTGCGATTCGGTGTCCCCGACGGCGCCGTCGGCAACACCCACACGCCAAATGCCCCCATCCGGGCACCATCGGCCGGGGGGGGCAGTTGTCAAGCCAGACCGGACGACCACGCGGCGCCTGTCGACGGTGGATGACATCCTTGATCGGATACGCCGTCATGTACCGGAGGTTCGCGTGCCGCTCGTTGTCATCCAACCGTCCTACGGCAACCCTGCAGCCCGCCGGCACTGGCGCGACACACTCGACAACGCCGTCGACTTCACCCACACCCTGCGCTCACCTCTTCTGACCCCCTCGCAGCGCGAGCAACTGCAGGAGTTCCACCCCGGTGGATCCGCCCGGTTCTGGGGGGCGACGAGCCGTCAGGACCGAAAGATGGAGCGCCTGAGCCCGGGAGACGTCGTCCTGTTCACCGGCCTGAACCATGTACGCGGCATCGGCGAGATCGGCGCTCTCTTTCGCAACGCAGCCTTCGCGGACAGCATGTGGGGCGCCGACGAGGACAACGGCAGCTGGCACAACGTCTACAGCCTCCTGTCGTTCACCCCTGTCGAGATCCCCTACACCGAGATCTGGGCCCTTCCCGGATTCAACTCCGGTGACAACTTCATGGGGCTGCGCATCCTGGACCCCGAGAAGGCCGCCACCGTCCTGGACGGCCTGGGCATCGAGGCACAGACCGAGGCCCGCGACGACGACAGCTCTCAGGAACCCCTCGCCCGCGCCCTGCGCACCCACACCGACATCGTCGACGGCGAGGCCTTGCGCACGCCGAGCACCCGCTACCGGCTCGAGGAGCGCGAACTGGTCGTCCACCGTACGGAGGCGTTCCCTGGTGCAGGAGTACGTCGACTTCCTGGGCGTCGACCGGCCGAAGCGACTGCGCACCCCCGCCGGGATCACCGACCTCCATCTGGCCCTGCCGGACGGCTGCGAGGTCGTGGAGGCCAAGCGAGCCAGCAGTCGTCGGTTCGTCCGGGAGGCCCTGGCACAGCTATTGGACTACGCCCCCCATACGCCCCGACCGACGATACGGCTGTCGGCACTCTTCCCCGAGCGCCCCGCCGATCGCGATCTGGAGCTGCTGCATCGCTATGGCGTCGATTGCGTCCACCGCACGGACCCGACGACCTTCGAGCGCACGCCAGCGCCGCAGGAGACGCGGGCGAGCATGATGCCGTTGTGGCAGCAACGCCGGCACGACTGAGACCGACCCGCTGTGCGGGGCGTCAGGCTTCGCTCCGCCCGTACGGCCAGCCACAAATCAGGGGACATCAGGCGGAGACCGGGTGGGACGCCTGCTGTCCATCGGTGAGGAGCCGAACAAGGGAGTCACTCCGATCGCCCGGACAGCGACACCGGAGGGTCGAAATCGCCCGGCGACTTCGACCGCTCCAGCCCCTGGAAAGGGACGGTCGGCACGCCCGGCCCGAGGCGTTCGGCCTGAACCGACGGGCGGGCGTTCCGGCAGGGACCACAGGGCGGGCGGACCCCGCGGCGCAGGGCTTCGTGACCCACTCGACCAGGACGCGCGGGAGGTCGAGCACGGCAAGCAGGAACCAACGAGGATCCTGTGTCGGCGGGTTGTGACGTCGAGACCCCGATGGCACGGACCTCGTCCGTTGTTGCCCCGCCGGCACACCGGCGTCACTCGATCCCATACCCACCCCGAAAACGCCCGGTGACGGGCTCCTGTGCCGCGGGTCAGGCCGCCTCGTCGCGCTCCCGTCCGACCGACCGCCACTCGGGCCGGAAGTCGGGATGGTCGGCGTACGCCGCAACGAGCTTGTAGATCACCGGGCTGCGAAGATACTGCGGGACACTGGCGACCACGTCCACGCCTGCCCTCTGCCAGATGTTGAGGTCCCTGCTCTCCGCCTTCAAAGTCTTCCACTCGTGCGCCTCGACCCAGCGCAGGAGCCGGCGCTTCGCAGTGACGTCGGCGAGGACCCGGGCCTGCAACCTTGCCACGCCCTCGTCCTTGCCGGGCTTCACTGCGCGAGCAGCGGTTTCATCCTCACGAAGACGGGCCCGGAAGAACTCCGTCATGGCCTCGAAGTCGTTGTGTCTCATCGCTTTCCCCCCTGTCGACAAATACTGATGGGCCATCATCCACCACGATCGGGCGGCGTCCTGCCGTCCTGCGCGGCGGTGACGGGCTTCCCGTGGGGGGAGTCTCGGGGACGGCGTTCGAAGGCCTCGCTCGAGCAAGGGCGCCTGTCGAACGCGGAATTGTGCGGCGGAACTCCTGACAGGTCTTGCGCGGATCCCGTATCGGCCCCATCCCTGTGACTGTCATGACCTGCAGGTACGACGTCTGCCGGTGGACTGTCGGCAGGCTCCGTACTGCCCGGGGGCAGAGCTTGGACTCCTCGCGTGGCCTTGGCGCGAAGGCCCGACGCGGCCGATGCCGGCGTTCGATGTCCTTCGTCGTTCAGGGCGTGGTCGAGGCGGCATCGAAAAGAAGTTAGAACTTTAGTTCCCATTTTTGTGGGTGTTGAAATTATTGGCTTGTTCAGAAGCCTTCCCTGGGTTCCGAAACCAGTTCTCCCGTGCCTGCTTCTTCCCGGGATCGAAGACCCTGCCAGGCGCATCGAACCGTCTGAGACGTAGAGACACCCCAGGTCATCGCGGTGATGATGCGGTCGTGCCGAGGAGTGACCGTAGCCCGCGCCCCCACGCCGTGCGGCGTCACAGCCTCCGTGACCGTCGCGGGCCGCCCGTCGGAGCAGGGGACGAACGAACCGGGCGAGCGGCCGGCAGCCTGCCCTGCCTGCTTGACCGGACTCAGCGATCACCGTCATGTGGCCTGCGCAAGGACACCAGCCACAGCCCACACCCCCGCCGCCGTGACCTGTTACCGGGCCACCTCGCGCCGATGGCCCGGCCGGGATGCCACCTTCCCGCTCGCCATGTCGCAGAAAGCGCCCGGCAGTTCGGTGACCACGTCGCCTGTTGAGGAGCCTCGCCGGTCGGCCGTCGCCACCGCGGTGCGGCCTGTTCGCCCGGCCGGTACAGGCCCGGGGTGTTGCTAGATGATGCCTGCGCTGCGGGCGGCGCTGAGCCAGGCGGGGAATTCCTGCAGCAGTCGGTCGTAGAGGAGGTCGTCGCCGACGGCCTGCGGGGTGCGTCCGGCGTGGAAGAAGCCGGCATTGTCGACGACACGCCGCTCGGGCACGGCGAGGGTGTCGAGCTTGCGCAGGAACGCGAACTCGTTGTCGGGGGAGTTCATGTCCCAGGTGGCGTGGCTGAGGGATCCGCAGGTCAGGCCGGTGTCGACATCCATGTTGATGGCGATGGCGACGCGTCGTACCCGTTCGGGCAGGACGGACAGGTGGAGGGTGGCGCGTTCGACGGTGTGCTGTCCCTCGTGCTGTTTGCCGGCAAGGCGTGCGGCGCCGTCGGTGGTTGAGGGCTGGTTGTAGAAGACGAAGTCGTCGTCACCGGCGACCTGGCCGTCGTCGCCGAGCAGGAAGAGGCTGAGGTCGGCGTCCGCGCCGGCGAAGCGGAAGGTGACCTGCAGGCCCTGCCAGGCTTCTTCGGGCAGGACCAGAGTCTGACCGGGAACGAGTTCGGCGGCGGTGGCTGGAGGCACCACGGGTTCAGGGGATGGCTGCGCGGTGGATTCGTGCTTCCATTCGGCGAACGGCTTGATCCGCAAGGGGTCGTCGACCGGGGTCGGGTCGTCGGGCGGGGTGTTGGCGCCGAGGGTGATGTCGAGGTCGGCGAGGGAGGTCTGGTCGGCCTCGGGCTCGTCCTGGGCGTGGTCCAGCAGTTCCTGCAGACCGGGGACGCGAGTGGTGTCCAGCGGCTTGATCGTGCTGGAGAAGGCGCCGGCCGCGGTCGTGGTGATGGAGCAGGCGACGTCCTGGCCGATGTCCAAGAAGCGCAGGGCGTCCTCGGGTGTGCGCCACGGGGTGGACTCGACCACCTGGCGGCTCCAGCGTCCGTAGGCGACGAATCCGAGGCGCTGGGTGTCGGGCAGGCGGGTGAGCACGGCCAGGTCGATGGCGGTGATGCCCGGAGCGGTGGCGAAGCCCTCCTTGAGGGTGGCGACGATGTTGGAACCCATACAGGTGAGCCACCACAGGATCCGGTCGCGCTTGGTCAGGTTCTTCAGGCTCGGGCGCCCGCTGGGGGTGACGCCGGGCGTCTGGGTCGGCATGGAGTCGAGGTCCTGCTGGCGCATCACGACCGACAGGACCGTACCGTCCGTGCCCACGGCGCAGCCGGCGGCCGGATTGTCGCAGAAGGCGGTGTTCACCGCCTCGCAGACGGTGTCCTCGTCATTGGCCAGCAGAGCCTGTCACCACAGTTCGGCCTCGCTGCCCATCCGTTCACGCACGGCGTGCAGACGCGCCCTCTCCGCGGCCAGATACGCGGGAGCGTCCTGCTCCGCACACTGTTTGGCGGCCGCCCGGTCAGCGCGGGCCAGCCAGCCCACGCCCCGAAGATGGAAGGCCTGCGCCTCGGCGAGCGCCCAGGGCACAGTCAGCTGCGGAACGACCGGGATCGCGGGTGGATGCGCGGCGGGGAACCCGCGGTTCCTGGAGGGCGAGCTTGGCATCTACCTCCCCTGGGAGGAGACGGAGGCAGAGCTGCCGGCAGCCGCGTTCACCTGACGGCGCCTTCAGGTAGCCACGTCCACCCAAGAAGGGTCATGTCCCGCTACACCACTTGGCGGGACGCCATCCCGATCCTGTTCCCGTCACGGAGCCGCACCTGCGCCGACTTCCCCAGAGGGCGAGCGCGTTAAGGGTGGGTGTGGCACCGTGGACGCAGGCCTGGTCCGTCACTCCCCCCGTGGTGGCGGACCAGGCCTCACTGCGTGCTGGAGGACTCAGTTAAGGCCGTGGCGGGCCGAGGGGGAGAGCCTGCCGGAGGTCGGCATACAGGCGGATCCGTA
>NZ_JBITGS010000054.1:0-51489 GCF_044457265.1 Streptomyces sp. NPDC050564
GCGCAGACCCGTGCGTATGCGCGGGTCAGAGCAATCTTGAGAAGCGCTTCCTCCCGGGCGTGAACGCCCGGGGTTCCGCGCTAGATGATGCTGAAGTTGCCCCGTAATGGCAGGCTGCCGGGTAAAGCCGGTTCTCGTCGTCGGCGCTGAAGGTGACGGTCGCCGATGAGCTTCATCCCGGGCCTGCGGATGACACCCGTCTTGCCGCCCACCGCCCGCGCAATGAACTGACCAGAGGGCCACCCTGAGGCGCGCCGCGAGCAAGCACCCCCGCCTGTACCTGGACGGGCCGTCACCGTCTCGACAGGAACCTCGGCCGCAGCGCACTCCGCGAGTGACGCATCAGCACGGACGGTGGTGACGGCCGCAGGGGGCGGCTCGCCCCTGCCCGCGCTGCACGATACTCTTATCCGGATCAGTGATCCATGTACTCGGACCACTGACCCGAATACATGTACCACCGATCCGAATACTCAAGGGGGACAGATGCGGGCCGATGCCAGGAAGAACCGCGACCACCTGCTCGCCGTAGCGGGAGCCGCCATCAGCGAGCAGGGCGTCGACGTGTCGCTGCGCGACATCGCGCGCAGGGCCGATGTCGGGCTCGCCACGCTGCTGCGCCACTTCCCGACGCGCGAGGCGCTGCTCGATGCCCTGCTCCACACGAGCTTCGGCGAGCTGACCGCCAAGGCGGACGCCCTCGAGACGGACGACTCGCCCGGCGACGCTCTCGTTTCGTGGCTGCGCGACTGCGTTGGATGGACGACCGAGTACCGGGGCGCGGTCGTGCTGATGGCAGCCGCCATCGCCGACCCCGACTCCGCACTCCACGCTTCGTGCGTCACCCTGCGCGCGGCCGGTGCCCGGCTCCTTTCCCGTGCCCAGGCCGCGGGCCTGGCGCGGACCGACATCGACGGCGACGATCTCTTCGCGCTGGTAGAAGCGCTCGCCTGGCTCGGCGACCAGCGCTCCCTCGCGCCACGCGCCGACCACATCTTCGACGTGGTCGCCAGCGCGATCCTGACCAGCACGGCGAGCAGCGGCGCCGAAGAGGGCACCCGTAGCTGAAATCGTCTCGCACCCGGACCGGCGCGCTCGGCAGGAGCGGAGCGGCGCCGAGCGCGCCAAGGCGGCCGAGGCCAGGGGCGTCGAGCCGCGCGCTACCCGGGAGCGGACCGCGACCGCTCGAAGCGGCCGACGAAGGTGGAGGCACGCCGGCTGGTACGACGTCATCCACTTGCTCCCGGGATGAACCGCCTGGCATGACTGCCCGTCAACAGTGAATGGGTAGACGGACAATCATGATGTCTGGTGCCAGATCATCCAGGTACTTGTTGGCAAAGGCCAGGTCGCTCGTCCCGGACGGAGGGACAGCCGAGACGTACATCCACCTTCCGTCGAGGGTGAGCAGGTGTTCCGTGGGGATTGCCCACTCGGGCCGTCTCTGCCGGTACGGAGTCCGGCTGGCACGACAGGGGTCAAGACTCGCGGCCATGTCAGCGGCGCAGGTGCGTATGCCCTGCAGGCCGAACAGGCAACGTCCCGCTCGGCGGCGCATCGCGCGGCGAAGTCGTCCTCAAGCCGTGCCACCAAGCGGTCGAACAGCGCGCCGCTCGGACCAGCCTGAGGCCCGAACCCGCTGGGCAGGCCGGTGACGGCTGGGGCGGTACCTCTGCGCTGCCCCAGCCGTCACGGGACGATCAGGCGGTGGTCCGGAACGGTCCGGTGACCTCGTAGGTGATACCGCCGGAGGAGCTGCCGGACGTACCGCGCCGTGCGGGCCCCTCCTCGGGGATGTACAAACCCCGGCGGCTAGGGCATCTGATCGCGGTGGGGCCTCGTGCTCGCGGCTCTGCGAGCCTCGCGCAGGAAAGGCTCGATGCCCTCCCGCCGAAGAGCCTGCCGCCAGGCATCCCTGGCCTGGGCGACGTTCTGGCTGCGGAGCACCTCGTCAGGGGCGGATCGCCCGGCAGCGCTGCGCAGTGCTGCCAGCAGAAGCGCAATCATGACTGCCAGAACGCTCGCCGCCGTTGCGGCGAGGAACGTCCAGCCCGTGGTGAGCAATGTTGCGGCCACCGCGGGCTTCGGGTTCGCCATACCCACTGCGTAGCCCACGACCAGGAAAATCAATGCTGCGGTCCCGAACAGCGCAGGCGTCAGGACAGCAAGGATCGCGCCGATACCGGCACCGGACGGCTCGGCGGGAGCCTCGTGGCTGGGCTGTGCAGGCAATTTATGCGAGCGACCGCCTCGTTCGCGCACCTGGACGTAGTGGGCGTACTCCGTTGCCGCCGCAGTGTTGATGAGGTTCGAGGCGGCGAGCACCATCGTGCGCAGCTGCTCGGCAGTCAGGCGTTCCGTCGCCTTGGGCGCGTCCGCAATGAGGACCTCATCCACTGTGCGTTCAAAATCGGGCCGGTCCTCGGCCAAGAGCGCAGACTTTCCGTGGCCAGGCACTGGTTCGTCGAGGACAGGAGTGCGCCGCGCGAGCGAGGCGATGACCTGTTGCACGAATGAGTCAGCCGCCATCTGCTGCTCCTTCCGCTGGGACGGCCCCCGGGCTGGAGGGGTGACCGGAAACAGGGTCAGGCTCGTGGGGCGTGTCGGGGGCGAGGGAGTCGCTCTGCTCAGGGTCGGGCGGAATCCGTCGCCCGGGACTGTCCTCAAGGCCGAGGCGAGAGGCAGGCCCAGCGCTCGTGCCGACGCGCAACACCTCACGCTCTGCGAGTTTCCCTCCGGCCAGCTGTTCCAGGACCTTCGGGGCCGCGATACCGACGGCCATGACCCCTACTGGCCCGCCGGCCTGCCCGGAGGCCCCGAATGCGGCGGCCATACCCACGCCCAGAGCGAGTCTGAGCCCCAGCGCCACTAGATAGGGCCGCAGCGGCAGCTCCCCCTGAACCCTCCACGGCAGGTTCTTGACCCGGCCGATAGCGCTGTGCAGGTGATGCGCCTCGATGGCGCTCGCCCCCAAAAGCCCCCACATGCACGCCATCCACACCGACACGGCAAATGAACACCTCCCGCCCGGATGAGGTATCCCCGAAGAGGCCGGGCCCTGCGATCCTCAAGGATCGCAGCACAAGGGGCAGTTGAGGAAGTGCAAGCCCCGCTGCCGTCTGTTCCGCCCTCCTGGATCCGACCAACAAGCAAATCCACACGCCTGCGGGCGCTTCTGGACGTCATGAGCATGGAGCGATCACCGGCTCGGCTCCTCGCGACCGACATGCTGTTCCGTGATTTCCTCGGCCGGAAGAAGTCCCTGCTGGACGGCCCCCCTGCTGACGGAGAACGAGCGGAAGGCCGCAGGACTGTGATCACGCCGGAATTTCGCCGGCTCGTCATCTGAAGGCCGCCATTGATGCCTTGTCACGCTCCGCGTGATCCAGTCCACTGGAGCGCCCCCCTCCGGACCTGAAAGTAGGGACGCAAGTTGAGACGCACGCTCAAGCGCGGGCTCATCACGCTCGTCGCTGTCGGACTTGCCTCTTCCGTGGTGCCGATCGCCACGGCATCGGCGGCCGGCGGCCCACTGACGCTCGCCGTGTTCGGAGATTCGCCGTACGGCAGGTCGGCGTACGCCCCTGCGGGCCAGACCGCCGACACCTCGCAGTTCCAGAAGACCCCGGCGTTCATCGGCACCATCAACAGTGACACGGCGATCAGCGACGTCATCCACGTCGGCGACATCCACTCGGGCAAGGAGTTCTGCACCGAGGACTACGACACCTCGATCGCCTCCGTGTGGCAGACGTTCACGAAGCCGCTCATCTACACACCGGGCGACAACGAGTGGGCCGACTGCCATAAGGCATCAAGCCTCACCTCGCCCGGTCAGGGCGGCGGCTTCTACGACTCCACCTCCGGTGCGATCGACTACCTCGGCACAAGCGGCCTGTCGACCGATCCGGCAGACTGCGTCAGCTACCACTGTGGCAACCCGCTCGACAACCTCGCCGAAGTCCGGCGGGACTTCTTCGCGCAGCCCGGCCACACCCTCGGCAGCGGGGCACTGAACGTGGTGTCCCAGGCCACGGCCTACGACCCGAGTCACCCGGCCGACGCGCAGTACGTCGAGAATGTGATGTGGACGCAGAACGACATCTCCTTCGTCACCATCAACGCGCCGGGCGGCTCGAACAACGACGCCGACCCCTGGTACAAGGTGCCCACCGCGACTCAGGCTCAGATCGACGAGCGGACCAACCGGACCGCGGCCGATGTCCGCTGGCTCGATGCAGCCTTCGCCGAGGCGCGGGCCAAGCACGCCAAGGCCGTGGTGATCTCGGTGCAGGCCGACATGTGGGACCTCGACGGCAAGACCAAGGACCGCCTGACGAACTACGAGCCGATCATCAGCGAGGTCGCAGCGAAGACGACCGAGTTCAGCCGCCCGGTGCTGATGCTCAACGGTGACTCGCACCTGTACCGCTCGGACAACCCGCTGTCGCCGATGGCGACGTGCACCGGCGAGACGGACCCGGCCACCGGCGCCAGCGTGTGCGCCCACGACCCGGGCAACAACGCGTGGAACGAGCACCCGTACTACAACGTCCCGAACTTCCACCGGATCGTCGTGCACGGCAGCACCACCCCGCTGGAATGGCTGAAACTGACCGCCGACCCGAACGCCAACTACTCCGTCACCGACACCACCTACGGCCCGTTCAGCTGGCAGCGGATGCCGCAGCCGCAGCTGTAAGCCCACTGACCGCACACGGCCGGCCACGGTGTCCGATGTGGACTCCTGGCCGGTCGCGCACTCACGGCCTGAGCCCCTACTACTCCCTCGCTTCTTCCACGCCGCGCTGTACCTGGCCACGCCGTCCGGCGCTGACGTACGGGCCGCCCTGCAGGCTGGCCTCCTGGCCTGCATGACGACCCCGGCCCAGGGCAACGTGATCCCGCCCGGCGCCCTGTACGCCTGCGACAACGGCAAGCTCGGCATGGGCTGGCCCGGCGCCGAGGCCTGGTTCGCCTGGCTGAAGGCAACCATCGACCGCTACGGCCGCGACCGCTGCCTGTGGGCCGTGGAACCCGACGTCCCCATGGACGCCACGGCCACCCTCGCCGCATCCATGCCGTGGCTGGAGCGGATCCACTCCCTGGGCGTGCGGGTCGCGTTCGCCGCCCAGGACGGCAGCGAGCACGGCCACATCCCCCTGGGACTTGATCGACGTGCTGGTCCTCGCGGGCTCCACCGAGTGGAAGACCTTACCGGCCGCCCACCGCCTGGCTCTTGATGCCCGCGAGCGTGGCCTGGCCGTCCACATGGGCCGCGTCAACTCCCACCGGCGGCTGCGCATCGCGCAGGCCTTCGGTGGCACCAGGCCGGAGCATCAGTTGAGCCCACCGGCATCACGGACAGGACCGCAAGGCACTACGTTGCCGTCGACTTTCGAAGACAGCCCCCTCCGAAACGCTGTCTGCTGTCGGGATCCAATGATCCGGCAGGACTCAGGCGACCGCCTCGCCTGGTGGCAGATCTACTGGAGCCACCGGCGCGCAAACAGCCGCGTCAGCAACCCACCCGAACAACACCCTCCGGCCTGAGGACAGGAGCCTTCGGTGAGAGTGCGCCGATTCGGCTCACCGAGGCGAGGGCGGAGCCGGCGGTCTCCATGCTGACGGCGGTGGTGTCCTCGTGCGGCTCCCCCGCACATACGGCAGCGGCGGCATCCCCCTGTGCCAGGCGGCATCCCCCTGTGCCAGTGGTGCATGACCTGCGTACAGCAGCAGCGGGGGCCGGCCGTCCGCTTCGTCAACCAGGGCGTCGTCGCCGCTCGGCGGCCCTCGCACACAGACCACCTGGACGTTAGGCCGCCGCCTGATGGCGGGCTATCACCGGCCCGTGCTCATGCCCAGGCGTCGGGGCGCTGACCAGCTGCGGACCCTCTACCGCGCACCCCTGGGTCACGGATAGGAGTCCGGGGCCGTCCTGACCTGTCCGGTTCTCCCCTGCCTTGATCACATGACGTGATGATTCGCTGACCCAATGTCAGTGCCTGCTGCAACGATGGTCCGTTGCGCGGGGACTACAACTAGGGGGAGGCAGTCGTGCCGTGGGTCAATGCGTATGTGCGCTCTGACGGGACGCCAGTTCGCGGGTACTCCCGGTGGGCGCCGGGCGCACGCAGGGAGATGGCGATATCAGCCGTGGTCACGCCGGCGGCCGTCGGCACAGGGAACGGCAACGTCACCGTGGGGACGGGCAACGACACGGGGCCACGGCCGCAGTCGGCGGTGCACTACCCGATCAGGTTCGAGGACAGCAGCACGGTGACGGTGAAGCGGCCGCAGCCTACGGTTTCGTACCCGATCCGGTTCCCGTCGCCGGATGGTGAGCAGTGACGCGCCGGCAACCGCCCGCGAGGCGGCGCACGCGGCGACGGAGCAGGCGGCAGCAGCAGGCGGATGTCCAGCTGTTCGTGGTCCTGGTGGTGGCGGCCGCCGCCATCGGGCTGTTCGTGATGGTGGTCAATTGGCTGTCGGCTCACTGGTGCGTGCTCGTGGTCACCGCCCTGCTCGGGGCCCTGGCGGGCGGTGGCTGGCTGTACCAGCGCGGCCAGCGGGCACGATGGGAGCAGGTGCGGGCGCGCGGTCTGCGGTACGCGCTGGCGCATCTCGACGCGCTGCACCACCGCGAGTTCGAGAACGCGGTCCGGGAGCTGATGCGGCGCGACGGCTGCCAGGACGCGGTGCGGGTCGGTGGCGGCGGTGATCTCGGCGCGGACGTGAAGGCCACGGATCCGTTCGGGCGGCGCTGGGTGATCCAGTGCAAGCACCGCCGCAACGGGGACCGCGGTTCCGCGGTCGGCACGCCGGACCTTCAGGTGCTCAACGGCACGGCCAGGCCCGTGCACAAGGCGGATGTGGTGGTCATGGTGACCAACGGCCGCATCACGGCGCCGGGGCGGGACTTCGCGAAACAGCAGCGGTTGCACCTGGTCGATCGTCGCCTGCTCGGCACCTGGGCGTCGGGATCGCAGCCGCTGTGGGAGCTGCTCCGGGCGCTGCCGCCTCCACGAAAACCGTCCGCGCTGTCGTGAGGGAACTTGGCGACAGTTGGGAGGGTTCGCTGGTGCCAGCACGGGCCGTCAGCGCCCGTCTGGCACCCCGTCCAGGGCCCGGACCGGACAGTCGACTGGATGGCCGCACCCCTGTAGCCGCGCCCTGATGCTTGCGGTCACGTGCGGCCGCCAGCGGTGACCTCGATCTGCCAGCGGTCCATCGCCTCACCGCGGTGCGTTCCCCGGGCCAGTTCCCCCTTGAGCCGATGGTGGCGCTCGGTGCGGGGGCCGGGGCCGGGTCGCGCCGTATGAGGTGCCAGGCTGCGCGGGTGTTGCTCGCGGCTTGCGTGCCCAGCTGCTCCCAGCCCTTGGCCGCGTCGCCGTTGGCGAACCGGATGTCCCACTCGTCCTCGGCGGGCGGCGGGGCGGCACGGTCTCCGCGTTTTGGGCTCACGCGGCGGCCCCGGGCTACAGCGGGCATAAAATCGAACACGTGAACGATAGTGCCGCCTCCCGCCTCGACCAGCTCCTCTTCCTCAAACGAGTCCAGGAGCAAGACCTCGAACGCACCCGGCGGTGGATCACCGACGAGGAACGGCGGCAATCGGAGCGCAGGCGCGGTATCGAGGCACGTCCGCCGCAGCCGGACTGGCTCATCGAGCGCGGCCTCGACGGGCACTCACCCCCCGTGTACGTCCACGTCGGCGGCTGCCACATGGCGGGCAAGCGCAGCAAGGGCGTCGAACGGGAGCAGGCGCTGCGGGCCCTCGCCGACGGCGTACCCGCCTGCACCCACTGCCAGCCCGACTCGGAACTCGGATACCTGGAGGGATGAGGCCAGGCTCGGCCTGCGGCAGGCGCGGTCATCTGACATCCCTCGGGGTGCGTGGGCGGTAGCCCTACGCCTGCCGCACCTCACGCGCTCCGCGGCTTCCGTCCCGCCGTCTTCTTGGCGGTCTTCTTCGCCGCCGCCTTCTTGGTGGTCGTCTTCTTCTCGGCGGTCTTCTTGGCGGGCGACTTCTTCGTCGTCTTGGCCGTCGTCTTCTTCGGCATCTCGTGGACGGTGGCGTCCTCGCCGCGCAATTCCTGCGCCTTCGCCACGGACTCCTGGAGGGCGGCCATCAGGTCGACGACCTGGCCCGGTGCTTCCGGCTCCTCGGCCCTCGGCGGTTCCTTGTGCTCCCGCTTCGCCTCGATGAGCTGCTCCACCGCCTCCGTGTACCGGTCGGTGAACTCCTCTCCTTCGAGGTCGTCGCGGGACATCCCCTCGATGAGGTGCTGCGCCTGTTCGATCTCGTCGTCGGTGAGCTCGACGGCCTGGGGAGTCAGCTCGGCGGGGTCGCGGATCTCGTCCGGCCAGCGCATGGCGTGCAGCACGATCACGTCGTCCCGCACCCGCAGCATGCCCAGCCGCTCCCGCCCGGACCAGGCGTATTTGGCGATGGCCACCTTCGACGACCGCTCCAGTGCCATCCGCAGCAGCGTGTACGGCTTCAACGCGACCTGCCCGTCCGGCTGGAGGTAGTAGCCCTGGCCAATCTTGATCGGGTCGATGCTCGCGGCCGGCACGAACGCCTCGATCTCGATCGCCTTCGCCGTCGGCAGCGGCATCTCGCGGAGCTCCTCGTCCGAAACCGCGATGATCGTGTCCTTGGAGACCTCATAGCCCTTGCCGATCTCCACGTTCGACACCTCGCGGTCCTCGAGCGAGCAGTACTTGCGCACCCGTACCCGGGCCATGTCGGCGAGGTGCACCTGGTGGAAGCGGACCGAATGGTCCTCGGTGGCACTGACCACGTGGCAGGGAACGGTCACCAAACCGAAGCTGATGGCGCCCGACCAGACGGTTCGAGGCATGGCAGACCTCCGCGACGTGCCCCGAGAAGGCCAGCCTATGAGGGGCGGGGCGGTCCGGCATGCTGCAGAGAGGACTTCCGTGACGCCGTCCGAGGCCGGGGCAAGAAGGCTGCCCCGAACGGGCTCCGGCTCGGCCGGGGGCCGCGGCGTCTTTCGTCAAGTCGCTGTCCCGGAGGGCGGGCGGGCTCCATGCTCCTGACGTGGCAGTCTCACTCCGGCGCAAGCGCGAGTCCCCCCGGGGCCGGTACACCCCGAACCTCTGGCCCGTCTGGATCGTGGCACCCCTGGCGCTGATAGCCGCCGGTGTCCTCGGCTGGGTCATCTACCACTACGCCTACGACCACTTCGCGCAGGCGGCCGCCGACCAGAAGCCGCCCAAGCCGGTCAACATCAATGACGTCCTCAAAGCGACCGTGACGGCCTTGACCCTGATCGGTGCCGTCCTCGCTGGTCTGTACGCCTACCGCAAACAGCTCCTCGCCGAGGGCGACGCACACCGCGCGGACGCAAGCCAGCTCGCCGAGCGGTACACCACCGCCGCCGAACAGCTCGGCCACGACCAAGCCGCCGTCCGCCTCGCCGGCGTCTACGCCCTCGCCCGCCTCGCCGACGACTGGACAGAACAACGCCAGGTCTGCATCGACGTCCTGTGCGCCTACCTCCGCATGCCCTACGAACCCAACCCGACAGCCCCCAGCCACAAGGAAGGCGAGCGGGAAGTCCGCCAGACCATCATCCGCGTCATCCGCGACCACCTCCGCCAACCGGACGACCCCATCTCCTGGTGCCAGCACTCCTTCGACTTCACCGGCGCCACCTTCGACGGCGGCGACTTCAGAGAGAGCCACTTTCGAGCCGAAGTCGACTTCTCCGGCGCGGCGTTCACCGGCGGCACAGTCTCCTTCGTCAGCGCGATGTTCAGCGACGGCACGGTTCACTTCGACAATGCGGCGTTCAGCGACGGCACGGTCGACTTCCGCCGCGCGACGTTCAGCGGCGGCACCGTCCACTTCCGCCACGCGGCGTTCAGCGGCGGCACGGTCACCTTCGGCCACGCGGCGTTCAACGGCGGCACAGTCGACTTCGGCCGTGCGACGTTCAGCGACGGCACAGTCAACTTCGGCGGTGCGACGTTCAGCGGCGGCACGGTCGACTTCGACCTCGCGACGTTCAGCGGCAGCACGGTCGGCTTCGGCAACGCGACGTTCAGCGGCAGCACGGTCACCTTCGACAACGCGACGATCAGCGCCGGCACGATCCACTTCAGCAGTGCGACGATCAGCGCCGGCACGGTCGACTTCAGCAGTGCGACGATCAGCGGCGGCACGATCCACTTCGGCCGCGTGACGATCAGCGGCGGCACGGTCCACTTCGCCGATGCGATGTTCAGCGCCGGCACGGTCCACTTCGGCGGGGCAGCGTTCAGCGGCGGCACGGTCCACTTCGCCGATGCGGCGTTCAGCGGCAGCACCGTCGACTTCGGCCACGCGGCGTTCAGCGGCGGCACGGTCCACTTCAGCCACGCGACGTTCGGCGGCAGCACGGTCAACTTCGGCGATGCGACGATCAGCGCCGGCACGGTCCACTTCGGCGGGGCAGCGTTCAGCGGCGGCACGGTCCACTTCGAGCGAGCGACCCTCGTCGGCGGCACGGTGACCTTCGACGACGCCGCGTTCAGCGGCACCGTGTTTGAGTGGGGCCCTCTGCCGGTACCGGCGGGCGCCTAGAGCGTCGCACTGCTCGGCTCCGCGTACGGGCGCCGGTGTTCAAGAACCGATCGGTTGTTGGACAGCGGCGCGTGGACGTCGATACGCCAGGCCGGACCCGGATTCCGGTGTCCAACAAGGGTGTTCAGCTCACTTCGAGCTGTTCTACGAAAGCACACGCTCGACCCGCTCGTCGTCGGTGAGCCGCTGGTCAGCCAGAGTTCCTCGATCTCGTAGTCACCCCTGCCCCGTCGATGCGCAGAGGTGCTGCCTGTCGGGTGCTGCGCTCTGACCCGGCCGGCGGCATCCGCCACGGACGCCAGCCGCAGGGAGAGTGCGCCCGCACACATCGGGCGCGGGCAGGCATCATGCGGGCCGGAAGGATGGCAGCAGCGCAGCACGCCGGCCTGAGTCAGAGGTGCAGCGGCAAAGATTCTGGGTCAGTTGGTGCAGGTGTCGAGCATGGACGACAGGGCGGTCTTCTCGTCGTCGGTGGTGGTCAGCTTCCAGATGGATTTGATGTGGGTGTAGTCCTTGGCGTAGGTGCACCAGAAGGTGTGGTTGGTGGGCTTCCAGTCGGCGGGGCCGCTGTCGGACTTGGCGGAGTTGGAGGACTGAGAGGCGATGAGGAGTTGGGGGTCTTTGAGGTCGTTGCCGAAGGCTTTGCGCTGGTCGGCGGTCCAGGTGTCGGCGCCGGAGCGCCAGGCTTCGGCGAGGGGGACCATGTGGTCGATGGTGGCTTGGGCGACGCCTGTGACGGTGGTGTCGTCGTAGGCGGAGTACCAGGAGCCGCTGCTCGGTTGGCAGCCGTCGGGCTGGTCTTCGATGTTCTTGCCGTCGCGGGCGAGGACGTCCTGGCGGGTGGTGCAGCCGTCGGGCTGGGTGGACCAGATGTCGAACTTGTCGCGGGCGTAGCCGTCCATGGAGTGCGGGGCGGCGACGGTCAGGGCGGCGAGCTCGGTGCGGGCGGTCGCGGTCGACGGTGGTGCGGGCGGCTCGGCCAGGGCGGGCGTCGTACAAATGCCGAGCAGGAGCAGCGAGGCTGCGGGCAGGCCGTAGGCGGTGCGGTGCATGAACTCTCCAATGAGTGTGGGGGGTTGGAGATGCGTTCATGAGGAAACCGCACCGCCGACGGCGTTCGCTACGCGCGTTGAGTAGGCGTGACAAGCCCTCCACGGCGTCTTCACTCCACGGTCACCGCACTGAACGGGCGAGACCACACGGGTGGGGGACGGACCGGACGCCCGACCCGTCCCCACCTGTCACTCCCCTACCGCGGACGTCGAAGCCGTCCGCGCGCAGCTGGTTGACCGCGACGTCCATGTACCTCGTGTTGAAGAGCACGAGGGCATGGAGGACCATGCCAAGAGCGCCGATCTGGTCCTCCATGCCGTCCTGGTAGCGCTGGTAGAGCTGCCCGTGCTTCCCGTGGAAGGTCTTCCGGGCGAGGGAGTGGCGGCCTCATGGAGGTTCGCCTGCACCTTGATCTGCCTGCGATAGCCGGGCTCGTCGGCCAGGCGCAGGATATGCAGGGTCTTGGAGATCCGCCCGTAGTGGGCGATTGCGTCCCCCAGCGGGGTCGGCCGCCCGTCCCGCGACAGCATGCGGATCACGTCGTAGGCGCGGACGGCTCCGGTGTGGAGGGAGCTGATGATCCGCGGAATGTCCTCCCCGTGCCTCTCGGTCCTCGCGAGGTCGACCCGGCCGCGGGCGGCGTCGGTGAACGCGTTGCGGTCGATGCGCCACATCTTCTGGTCCGGCAGGTCGGCCAGCTGCGGCGCGTACGTGCAGCAACCCGTCGTCCACAACTCGGACTCGTTCGCCGCGCGGCTCTCCGCCTCGGGTGCAGTGAAGGCAGGTGCAGGACGGAGACTCCACTCTGGCGTCCGTCCCCGTACCTCAGGCCACACGGCGCGCGACCCCAACAGCGGTATCAGCAAGGGACTTTGACCGTGCGCTGGACGCTCCCCGGTAGCGGTTTATTGCCGACGCCGCTCACCAGGATGCGTCTGTGGACACGCCTCATCAGGATGCGGGTGGGGGGCGCCTGCGGTGAACCACGCGTCACCGCGGTGCGGGATCAAGGAGGCCGATGACATCAGGTGAACGGGGCCCCAAGGATGATGATGAGGAGAGCGGCGCCGGCTCCAGCGATCGGGTACACGACTTGTGTCAGCAGCCGGGAGGCGAACCCCAAAGTGATTCCTTCTCGCAGGGGAACGTTCAGGAGCGAGTGCCTCAGTTCGAAAGCCGGTGGTCCATCGATGAGGACGACGTACGAGGTCTCCGTGGCCGTGCCGAACCGTCCCGGTCCGATGCGCAGTTCGTTTCCCGAAACAACGGCGAGGGGCGTGTGCGACGTCGGGGGCTGCGAGCCTGAGCTCAGCAGTTCAAGGACGGGCACGCCGAAGCACGCCTGGATGGGCTGTGCGCCGTCGAAGTCGTTCGCACTCACATCGCGCCGACCGTTGTTGCGGATACGGAGGCGCACAATCCGGGGATCGGTGAGCAGGACTCCGTTTCGCCGCAATTCTATCGTGCCGTCCAGGTGCTCGTGGGGCTGGAAGAGGCGCGTCTCCTCTATGGCGTATTGGATGCTGCGTTGGGGGTTCGCGGCCCGGAGGGTGGCCCACATGGTGCCCACGCCGATGACCACGGCAGCCACAACAGCCGCCGCAGCCCAGAAGATTGGGGACCGGTAGAACTCCTGCGAGGCGATGACGGACATGCCTGGAATTGAAGCAGGATTCAAGCGGCCGTGAAGGGGCTCAGCAGGAAGTCAGTGCCCCGCGTGCCTCCCTCCGGCGGCAACGTCTCCTTCGGTAGCGCACAGTTCTGCGGCGGCGCGGGCGACTTCCCGGCCGTCTCGGGTGACGCACCATCTGCCCTGGTGTAATCGGGCGGACAGCCTCCCCCGACCGGGCTCAGGTCCTCGTTCGGCAATCAAAAGTATGCGGCTACACGGCACCCACCGACACAGGACCGTGCACGGCGACAGCCTGAGCCGCTTCGACCTCAGTTCTCGCCGAGCGCCGCGCGGAGCCAGTCGAGGGAACCCGTCTCAAGCACTGCGTCAGCGAGGGCCTGGCCAGATTTCGTGACGATCCGGCCGCGGGAGTTGTCGATCCACCTCTGGGTGTTGGTGTATCCCTGGTCCCGGTATTCGATGCCTTGGATCATGCACTCCAGCTTGTCGGCGTCGCGGGCGCAGATCGCCTCCGGGGAGTCCTTGGCTTCGTACTCGGCGACCAGGTCGCGTACGGTGTCGGCCAGGAGCTCGGGCATGCCGGCGACCTGGTCGGCCGTGATCGCGCGCGGGTCTGCCTCACCGGCGCTGTACTTCTTGCCGAGGTGGTTCACGTCCCCGGTGCGGGTCTCCTGGCTGTCGTGCCAGACGGCGAGGAACGCGGCCCGGGCCGGGTCGGCGGCTTCGAGTTTCGCGATGATCGTTGCGATGAGGGCCGTGCGCCACGAGTGGTCGGCGACAGACTCCGGGTCCTTGACGCCGGCCATCCACCAGCCGCTGCGCTTGGTCTGCTTGAGCGTTCCCGCCTCGTACAGGAAGCGTGCCACTGCGGTCAGGTCCTCGGACACCGTAGGGCTCCTCTCATGCCTCGACGAGGCGGATCACGTACCGGATGCTCTCCAGCTCTCGTCGCCCGCGCGACGAGAGCTCCTGGCTATCCAACATGATCGGAAGCCGCTCGCGTAGAGCGCGGGCGGCAGCTCCGGACCGCAGCAGGTTGGGGCGGACTTGGAGGAGCGCCCACACACTGTGGATGTTGAGGTCCACGTACCCGTGTTCCGGCGCGATGCCGTCGACGAGGTGAGCGAGGAGCCTGTCCCCGGGCCACGGACCGAGGGAGCCGTCCCCGATGAAGTCGTCGGACAGCTGCGGCGTCGACGTCTCGCCCACCCAGTACGCCCAGTACGCGAGGTTGGCGGCCTCACCAGCGTCGTCGTTCAGCAGGGCGGTGTCGATGAAGTGCGACATGCGGTCGACGTCGCCCTGGCGGGCGGCGACGGCTGCGACGGAACGGGAGTTGAGCCAGCCGGTGAGCCAGTCGTCCGGTCGCTCCGTCCGCTGCTGGTGCGCGAGCCAGTCCGCGGTGTCTGCTGCACGGTCGTACCCGGACAGGTAGAGACACTGGCGGCGCAGGAGGAACCTGCCGGGCCCGCGTGCCTGCTCGGCCGTACGTCTCATCTGTCCGAAGAATGCGCGCCGTTCGGGGGTGCTCAGGTCCGGGCCGGATGCTGCAGGGCCACGGCGCGGGCGGCGCGGAGCCGGCAGCTTGCGGACCGGGCGCGGTGCGACGCCGCTGAGCGGCCACGCCAGCACTTCGGCGAGCTCGCGTTGCATCACCATCGCGCCCAGCGGGCTCTCTTCGACGGGCGCGTCGCCGGCAAGCACGCTCGCGAGGAGGACGTCTGCCTCTAACGCCCGCTCCAGTGCCTGTAACAAGGCGGGCGGGGTGCCCATCTGCATCAGCCGGTGCCGGTGCATGAGCATCTGCCCGACGGGCACGGCGGTGAGCGGACGCCGTCCCGTCTCCCATCCTGCGATCGTGTCCGCGCTCACCCTGAGGTGCTCGGCAGCCTCATCCTGGGTGTAGCCCTGCTGCTCTCGTATCACCCGAAGGACGTAGCCGCTGATCAGGCCGGCTCGGGCGCGCGGTGCCATACCCGTACCGCCGGTCAGGGTTTGTCGTGGGCTGGGCCGCATGGGAGGTCCCGTTCCGGAGGTTTGCAGGAAACCACCTGTACTCGCGGTCACTTCAAACCTGGTGACCGGCTTTCTACCGTCGATGCCATCCCGAGAACGAGCCTAGTAGGAAGGCAGCGACGCATGGGCTCTGTTCAGCATGCTCTCGCCCCATCGGTGCCGGCTCAGGCGGCATCGCGAGCAGCGGAGGGCGAGCGGTGAGCACGCCATCCGCCATGACAACCGAGGACGGCGAAGACATCCGCACGGCGGTCCTGTGCCGTGTGGAGCAGTCGGGCGCCAGCGCCCGCCATCTCGTCCGCGAGAGCGTCGAGCGGTGGAAGCTGGACGCCGTAGCGGACGACGCCGAGCTGGTCGTCGCGGAGCTGGTGGCCAACGCCGTTTGTCACGCTCGGGCCGAGATGTTCCGGGTGACCGTCCGGCGCCTTGATGACGCCACCGTGCGTATCGCTGTCACGGACAGGAGCCGCATCCTGCCCACGCTCCGCACGCCGAGCCCCGACGACATGCGCGGGCGCGGTCTCGGCATCGTCGGCGCCCTCTCGCGGCACTGGGGCGTCGAGCTGCTGCCCTGGGGCAAACGCGTCTTCGCTGATCTGGCGGTGTCCGATGAGGTCTGCCCCCCAGGGTGGGAGGGACCACGCTCCATGCCGGTCGACTTCCCCGGCTCGGTGATGACCGCGCCGGTGCAACTTCCGACACGCACCCTCGACCGGGGCGTACCCGCCGAGCAAGCCCGTACGGGCGATCCGACGCTGATGTCCGTGGTGCTCATCAAGCTGCGGGAGTTCGACGGCGACGCCGCCCTCGCGTTGCGCGACGACCTCGTTCGGCTCGCCGAGAACGTGTGCGCCTGGGACCTCGAACAGCCCGGCTGCGCGCCGAAGCCGAGGGTCGTGATCAGCGCGCACGCCGTCCTGCAGGAGCAGATCACCCGCCTGACCGACCACGTCGTGCAGGTCATGGCCGCCACCACGACGCGCCCGGACGATGTCTTCAGCGCTGCGAACGCCGCTCTGGGCGAGGCATACCGCCAACTGCCCGCCCTGGCCCAGGTGAAGACCCCCGGGGCCACCCAGCAGTTGGCGCGGCTGGTCCCGGCACTGTATGCCGCCCACGACCGTGTCGCACGGGAGGAATGGTGAGCACCTTCCTGCGGCCCGAGCTCCCGGCAGACGCTGCCCCTTTGATGGCGTTGGAGCGGCGTGCGGTGGCGCTGTCCGCGATCGGCCGGCGTACCGCGGAGTTGCGCTCGGAGCTCGGTCTGAAGCGGTTGGGCCCGCTCTGGGAAGGCGTAGCGGAAAAGCTGGGTGTCGATCGGCAGCAGGGCCCTTTGCGGCAGGCCGGATTCGTCTTCCGTGCACGCGTGCACGGCATGCTCGACCAGCCTGATCCTGAGGACCCCGGCCCGCTTGCGCCGGACGTTTTCGCTCTCGTTCGCGCCTACGCCCTCGGCAAGACGCAAAAGCAGCACGCGCAGGACTGGGGCGTCCCGATCTGGCAGCTCGACGAGGTCGCCCGCCTGGCCCGGAAGTGCCTGAACGGCGCGTTGACGCAGCCGAACGTCGTCTACCGCGCGCTGCCCCAGTTGCTTCGCGCCATCCAAACACCCCTAGACCCGGGCACCGGTATGCAGGCCGCCGCGGCGTCAGCGCCCCTCCTGCAAAGCCTGTCGACCGAGCTCCCCGGCGACAACAGCGCCCTCTACCTGGCGCGCATCTGGAGCCGAACCAGCGTCACCGCCCTGGGCTGGAAGGGCGACATCCTCAAAGCCACCGAAGTGATCACCCGTCTCGTGGACAACGCGGTGCGCCACGGCGGACCCGACGGCGCGCACACAGCCCCGCAGGTCCTGCTGCGCGCGGCCATCACCGAAGCAGGCGAACTCGTCATCGACGTGAGCGACCTCAACCCGTCCTTCCCTGAATTCTCGGCAGCGGTGCAGGGAGAACGTGGCCGCGGACTGCAGCGCATCGCCCAGCACGGGGCCCAGCTCACCTGGTTCCTGCACCACCCAGGCCCCGGCAAGACAGTCCGCGCCCACCTCTCGCCCGAACCCCGAATTCCTGAACCAGCGCTCCGCCCTCCAAGCGCCGCACACGCCGCGGACTGCCTGGGCAGACCCACGCCAGCGAAGGCACGCGGATGAAGACGACCATGAGCCCACCCGTCAGGCTCGCCATGCCCATCGACGAGCCCCCGCCGGCGCCGGGCTGCGGTGTCTGTACGGCCCTGGCCCGACAGCGGGCCGACGCCATCGCGGCCCAGGACCCCTCTCGTGCGACGGACTGCAACGTCGAGATCCGCAACCACCCCCACCCCAAGCACCACGGAGGCAGGTCGTGAGCGGCGCCCGGTGGCAGTGGCGCGACTCGGGGAGCGCCTGCGGCCACATGCAGCAGGTCGCCGGCAGCGGCGCGTACCACCGCATCCAGATCGCGTATCGCGCCTACATCGACCACGCCACCAAATGCGATGGCTGCCGGCATGGAGAGGTCCGGTGCGCCAGGGCGGACGACCTGTGGGACGCGTACCGCGCTGCGCGGTCGTAGACCCCCGCCCGTCCCCGTACCCCGTGAGCTCTGGGGCGGGCGGGACCAGGCCCCGGCCGGACCGGATTCCCGGCCGGGGCCGCGCAAGCTCCAGGCCTGCCTGGCCTCAGCGACGCCGCTGTTGCAGACGCCGCATCGCCAGTACCCGCTGACACGCGCCCGGCAGGCCCAGCCCTCCACGGGGAGGGCTGGGCCCGTGCCGCCGCTACCGGTGAAGCCCCTGGCGCCCGGATCGCTCCGGGCCCTCCATCCGGCTCGGCCGCTCTCCTGCCACAGGGCAGGGCAGCCGGGCACCGTGGCACCACCCGACAGAAGGTCAGGATCGTGACGATCACTCCCGAGGCACCCGCAACACCCACGCGTCTGACATTCCTTGAGCTGGAGATCACCAGCCGCTGTCGGCTCACCAGCTCGTCGCGTGTCGCGGCACTTGCCGTGTCCCACGCAGGTCGTGTCGCTTTACCCGGTGGCCGAGCCTCGGCGTTGTGTCGCGTTTCGACGAGCCATCGTGTTCCTTTTTGGGACGCCCGGTGTGACGGAGGTCATGGTGTGCGGTCTGCCGGAATCTGACTATATGTGGGGCACGTCTGCCACGGAGGCCGGATCGGCGGTCCCGCTCAGCTTGTTCGCCGCGTGGTGGTGGCGCTGCCTCCGTCGCCTGGCTGTGGGGCGGTTTTGGTGACCTCGTCGAGTGCCGCCACCTTGCGCACGAAGTCTGTGGTGACGCGGCGCAGATCTTCGAGTTCGTGTACGTCGATGGCACCGACAATGCTGGCCTCGGCCCGGATCTTCTTCATTGTGGCGTTCTCGAAGTACTCGGCGTATGGAGCAACCTCGGGCAGTGGATCCCCCCTTGCCTCGGACGCGCGCACCTCGTGGATCTCCCGCCCCGGGAGACGCTCACCGAAGGCCAGGACGAGCGACTCCTTCAGGTCCGGCTCGCCTGCCCGGACATCACCCCGGCCTGCGACCTGGCCCGGGCGTTCGCCGACGTGGTCCTTCACCAGTGCGGATACCTGTTGCTGGAGTGGATCCGGCAGGCCGAGCTGGACGCACCGAAGCCGATGAAGGGCTTCGCCGGTTTCCTCCCCCAGGACCTCGACGCAGTGACCGCCTGTCTGACCCTGCCCTGGAGCTCCGGCATCATCGAAGGTCAGTCAAACCGGGTGAAAACACTCAAGAGGGCGATGTATGGCCGGCCCTCGTTCGAACTTCTCCGGACGCGCATCCTCACCCAGCCGTGATGCCCCGGGAGCGATCGTGGTAGGCAAGGCGCATGCTTGGCCGACTTCCTCTCATTGAGCAACTCGACGGCTTGCGATCCGTACTCTCTCAGAACGAGATCTTGACTGACGTGATGACCAGGGCGGCAACACTGGAGTTGCCCGGCTGGTACGTGACGGCGGGATGTCTGTTCCAGACAGTGTGGAACGTGGCCACCGGCAGGCCTCCGGCCAACGGCATCAAGGACTACGACGTCTTCTACTTCGACGGCAGCGACCTCTCCTGGGAAGCGGAGGATGCCGTGATCAAGGCAGGTCAGGAGGTGTTCGCTGACCTGCCGGCCGAGGTGGAGATCCGCAACGAAGCCCGCGTGCATCTCTGGTATGCGCAGAAGTTCGGGGTGCCCTGTCCGCCGCACGAGTCCACCGAGTCCGCGATCGACTGCTTCGCTGCAACGACGTGCTGTCTGGGCGTCCGGCTGGAACCCGATGGAGGATGGCGCGTCTATGCGCCTCACGGGCTCTCTGACGTGTTCAACCTCGTCGTTCGACCCAACCCGGTCCTTGCCCCGCAGGAGGTCTACGAGACGAAGGCGGCCCGCTGGAAGAGCGAGTGGCCGGAACTCACAGTCCTGCCATGGCCGAACTGACGGCCTTCACGGAACCGGAACTGCGGACAGAGCCAGATTCAAAGGTCCCATTAGATGTGGTGTCTCGGGACCTTGGTTACACGAAGTCCTCGAAGGTGAGCTGCTGCGGGATGTCCGCGAGTGGTTCGGGTGGCTGGTCGAAGACGATCCGGTAGTCGCTCCCGGCGGTCCGGCTGACGGGCGGTCGGCCGCCGAGCGCGGCGTGCGGCCGCTCGTGGTTGTAGTAGTTCACGAACTCCGCGAGAGCGACGCGGCGTTCACGCTCGGCTGTGTAGTCGCGGACGTACGCCGACTCGCGGGAGAGCGTCCCGTTATACCTCTCCACCTTCCCGTTCGTGCGCGGCGTGTACGGCCTGGTCCGCTTGTGCTTCGTACCGGTCGCGGCGAGGGCGTCAGCCCAGGTCGTAGACCGGTACCACGCGCCGTTGTCGGTGAGGCAGCGGCGGATCGGTGTGATGCCGTGGGCGGCGAAGAAGGCAACGGCCCGGTGCCAGAAGGCGACCGCGGTGACGGCCTTCTCATCGTCCAGGGCCTCGGTGTAGGCGAGCCGGGAGTGGTCGTCGAGCGCAGAATGCAAGTACGTGTATCCGACCTTGCCGGTGCCGGGACCGGTGCGTTTGGAGGCGCGGGCGGACTCGGTGCCGACGCCGTGCATCCGCCAGCCGCCGCCGGTCGGGATACGTCCGAGCTTCTTGACGTCGACGTGGACCAGGTCGCCGACCCGGTCGTGCTCGTAGCGGATGACATCGCGCAGTTGCTCGCCGGTCGGTGGATCGAGGTCCCGGAGCCGGTTGAGTCCTCGCCTCACCAGGATGCGGTGGACGGTCGTCGGTGCGAGCGTGATGCCGTGCAGCCGTTGAAGGTCGGCGGCGAGCCGGGCTGGCCCGTGCTTGGTCTGCCGCCGCAATGCCTCCACCAGGTCGCCGATGTTCTCGGGGGTGCGGGCGGGGCTGGTGGCGGGGCGGGAGGAGTGGTCGAGCAGTCCGTTCTCGCCGTGCGCGCGCCAGCGGGCGTACCACTTGACCAGGCAGCGGCGGGAGATCCCGGCTCCCGCAGCGACGTGCGCGATCGGACGTCCGGCGTCGATCCGCAGGCACAAGCGCAGACGTCCTTCGGGGGTCAGCGGTGCGTTCGGATGTCCCCTGCTGGTGGCGCTCTTGGACTCGGTGCCCGCGTTCACCGGGAGCCCTGGGATCTCAGGGCTCCCGCGTGAGCGGCTGTGCGTGGCGTCAGCGTGCGAACTTTTCGATAGCCGCTGGCGTGACGGGGGTGAAGAAGTTGACGAGGTTGCCGTCGGGGTCGCGGAACAGCAGCGACCGGTTGCCCCAGGGCATCGTGGTGGGCCCGTTGACGAAGTCGGTGACGAAGCCGGTCAGGTTCCGGTGAACGCGGTCCACGTCGTCGACGAGGAACTCGGTGATCACGCTGTGGTTGTCCGCCGGGCGGGCAGAACCCGGGGCGAACAGCGGGACGGTGCGGGTGCCGGCGATCGCGAGGGTGGCGCCCGCGGTCCTGAGTTCGGCGAAGTCTTCGGTGGCCCACGTCGCCCGCGCTCCTGTGGCTCGCTCGTAGAACTCGACGAGGCGCGCTACGTCGCTGGTCATGATGCGGATCGAGACGAAGTCCATGGGAATCTCCTTGGCTGTGCTGGAGGCGTGCACGTCGCAGGCTAGGAGAAATAGTGGACAGAATCGGTCCTGTATTCGCGTTAGGCTGCGAACATGCCTCGACCCACCGGCCGCGTGCTGACACTCCTGGAGCTGCTGCAGTCGGGCGGCACCCGGACGGTGGCCGAACTCGCCGACCGGCTCGGCGTCGAAGGGCGCACCGTGCGGCGGTATGTGGACCAGCTGATCGACCTGGACGTGCCCGTGGAATCGGTGCGCGGCCGCTACGGCGGGTACCGGCTCGCCCCCGGGTACCGCTTGCCTCCGCTCATGCTCAGCGACGACGAGGCGCTGGCCGTGCTGCTCGGCCTGGTCGCCGGCCGCCGGGCAGGGTTGACGACGACGCAGCACACGGCAAGCGAGACGGCATCGGCGAAGATCCGGCGGGTGCTGCCCAAGCACATCGCCCGTCGGCTCGACACAATCCTGGAAGCTCTCGCCTTCACGGATCGGCCCGGCGAGTTCGACACCCCGGACGCCGAGGTCCTACTCACCATCGCCGATGCGGTGCACCACCGCCGACCGGTCTCGATCCGCTACACCGACCGCGACGGACAGCGCAGCGAACGCACGCTGCACGCGTACGGGATCGTCGCCCATGCGGGCCGGTGGTACGTCACGGCCAAGGACGCCCAGATCGGCGAGGACCGAACCTTCCGGCTCGATCGCATCGCAGACGCGAGGACCCTGCCCGGCTCATTCGAAGCGCCCGCGGGTCCCCGTCCGGCACAGCGTGTGCTGTCAGGGTTCGCCACGGCCGAGTACCGGCATGAGGTGACCTTGCGGATCCACGGGACCGTCGAGCAGATCCGCGCCCGCCTTCCCGCCAGCGTCGCGAGCCTGGCGGAGTACGCGCCCGTGGCAGGCGAGGACCGGGCGACCGAGCGCTGGCTGCGCGTCGAGCTGCGGGTGGAGCGGCTCGACTGGTTGCCTCCGGTACTCGCCTCACTCGACCGGCCGTTCGTCATCGAGCGCCCCGATGAACTGCGCGACCTCGTCATCACGCTCGCCGATCGCCTCACGTCCTACGCCGCCAAGCCTGACAGCGAGGAACCAATGTCATGAGATGGCACAGGGGGTGTGCCGTCTCAGGAGGTTGGTGTCGCTTCGATTCAGGTGGGCGGGTGCGGCAGTTCGTCGAGCAGAGGGGCGTACGCTTCGGCGGCCGCGTATGTGTCGATCAGGCTGTGCACCCTGTCCACCCAGTCCTGCGGCACGAGGTGTCCGGCCAGCTCCCATTGGCGCAGCACCGCGGCCAGATAGCGTTTGATGAAGTCGGTCGCGTCCGGGGCGAAGGAGTACAGGGCCGCCTGCACTGCGTCCCGGTGCACGGCTGAGAAGTCGCCGGCCGTGCTCCACAACTGGAAGAGCAGCCGGGCGGCGGAGACTGCCTCTCCGTCGGGCAATATCACATAGCTAGTGAGCGCAAGGCCGAGGCCGAGGTCCTCGAGGACCTGGGCCATGTGCAGCAGTGCATTGGTCCCTATGTCACACCGCAGGTGGGCGTCCCACGCCACCGTGTCCGGGTTGGTGTGCAGCCAGCCGTGGTAGCGCCGTCCCTCGCTGCCGGGCCCGTAGCCATAGCTCCAGTACGGGTTCACCACGCGAGGGTCTGCCGTTCTGTGCACCCCCACATCGCACAGGGGGTCGGGCTCCAGGTCGTCTTCCAGCCGAACCGTGATGTCGCGCCCTTCCCCGTGCCACGCCCGCTCCAAGCTCAGCCGGCCCGCCAACGCGCGCCACTCCCCCACATACAGCTGCGACTCCAGCAGCAGCATCGTGTCTCGCCATGCGCCGACGGGATCCTGCTCTGTGGGGAACAGCTCTCGTCCTGAAATCTCCTCCGCCACCACGAGCAGGAGTAGTAACAGGTTGGCGCGGTAGAAGGACGGGGCGGCCGGGGCAGGTCGCACACTCGGCTGATAGGACCCGTACGAGGAGGCGGGCCGCTCGTCCAGCGACTCGTGGAACAGCCGCAGCAGCAGTCGGCGCAGCTCCTCACGGTCCTGCGACGGCAGCGGCCGCAGCGCCTCAACCAGGAACGCCACCACGGGCCCGCGCCCCGCGCATGCGGCGAACGACAGCAGCGCGTGCAGGAACGAGTCATCGGTGTGGGAGCGTCGGGCCCTTCGGGCCTCTGCCCGCTCGGCGGCCATCAGGTCCTGAAGTTCGTGAGCGACGAGCCGGGCGACCAGGAACTCACCGAAGGTCGAGTGCAAAAATTCGTACGAGCGCAGCCTCACGTCGTCGCGGAACGCCTCGGCGCGGTGGATGAAGAAGAACCGGCCGATGGTCGTCTGCGCTCCGTTCAACTCGGCTTGCAGGCCCGTGGGCGGGGAGGCCTGCTGAGGGAGCAGCGCACATAGATCCGTCTCCAGCTCGTCTTCGGTGACCCACTGCCGACCTCGGTTGAACATCGCGAAGGCGGCCACCGAGAGCCGCAGCAACTCGCGCTCGATCGCCTGCGCCAAGTCCTCGTCCGTCAGCCGCGCCTCATGCTTGAGGACCTCGCGGCGCGCGAAGCGGGCGAGTAGCCGCTCGTACAGCTCGAAGCCGGCGAGCGTGCCTACCTCCCGCTGGTAGGCGTTGTCCTGGGCGTCGTACAGCGCCAGCATCAGCAGCAGGAGCGGCTGGCTGGCGAGGTCGGGCTGGGTGAGGGCCTGTTCGGGGGTGAGCGGGCGCAGACCGTGGTGGCTGAAGTAGGCGGCGTTTTTGCAGTTCCACAACTCCAGCCACTGTCCGGTCTGCGTGGCGCTGAAGGGTTCGAGCCGGATCGCAATCCCCTCGGGCGTCAGCCGGGCCCGGTCGGCAACGGCGGTGCGGCTCGTGACGACGATGGCGAGTGGCCGGCCGAGCGCGGCCTCGCGTTGCTGGAAGTTCGCCACCCGTTCCAGGTAGTCGGACTGGTGTAGCCCGGTTGCCTGGAGCAGTTCGTCGAACCCGTCGAGGAGGACGACCGGCAGGGTGGGGCAGGCCGCGCGGACGACGTCCGCCCAGTCCATGGTCCGCTCGCCGGTGGCCTGCTGTATCGCCGCCTCGATCTGGTGCTGTATGCCCGTGTCGGCGGGCACGTCCCGCAACGGGACCCGCACGACCAGGAAGTCCTCAGCGGGCAGCCGGGCCCCGAGCACCTTGGTCAGGAGTGACTTGCCGGAGCCGGGAAGACCCAGCAGCAGGATCGGTACCTCAACCGCCTTGGGCGCGGTCAGGAGTCCCTCCAGGAACGTGTCCAGACTGCCGTGCACCTCGTGCTGCCGCCACCAGGCCTCGCTGGTCAGTCGATCCGCCGTGCCGAACGCTGCTACCCGGAAGTCCGCGCTCACGTACGCTTCGCGCAGGCTTGGGATCACCATCCCCTCGGCGGTGTCCTGCGCCCCCAGGACCGGCGCCTGGAGCGGCAGGGCTCCGGCGCGGCGTAGGGCGGTCAGGCGGCCGGTCGGAAGGTCCCCGTGCACGAGCCGCGTGACGGTCTCCTCCAGGCGGCGGACTGCGACCCGGGTCGCCCGGTGGTCGACGCGGTCGGCCCAGATCCCCACGTCCGGGAAATCCACGACCAGTTGGCGGAACATTTCCTCGTAGAAGGTCAGTGCGGCATCCGGGACGCGATCGTGAAGGGTCGCGCGCACCTCCTGGCGCGCCGCGGGTGTGAGTCGGTCCCAGACCGCAAGGCCGGAGACGTATGCCTCCATGTGCCCGGACATCGAGGCGTAGAAGCCACGCAGCGCGGTCTGGGTCGACTCGTACGGCTCGTGCGGCGAGGGCAGTGGCAGGTGGGAGCGCAAGAGGTGGTCGGCGATGGCGGCGAGGCGGCGGGACTCGGGGGCGTCACCGGTGGCGAGGCGCACTGAGTCAGTCCACGTCGTAGCCAGTTCTCGCACGTCGAAGGGCAGTCGTGCCTGCGCCATCGCGTCCCCGTAGGCGGCCACCACGATGACCGCGTGGGCGGCGGCCAGGCGCTCGGTGCGCTCGAACCGGCCCAGGCCCTGGATCCGTTCAGCAGTGCCCGACACCAATGAGCGGCTCAACTGGGCTAGTTGGGCGTCGACTCCGAAGAGCGAGAGGACCAATTCGGGCGCGGGCCCGGCGACGGTCGTGAGGCACCGCCCACAACGCGGTCCAGCGCATCGAGGGCTGGACCGTTCCCTCCGAGTAGTCGTACGGCATCGGCGTAACGCAATGGACCTGGCATCCGCCGCACCCCCTCGGGAGCCAGAATGCCCCCGCAGCCGCCATACGCAACCACACCTGCGTCGTCACTGCTACTACCTTCAGCCGCAGGGCGCTGTCGCCGCCAAGCCGTACCTGGTCCTCCGGCACGCCCTGGAGCGCGCCTCGCGGGTCGCGGTCGCGCGATATGCGTGGCACGGCCGTGAGCGGATCGGTCTGCTGCGGGTCCGGGGCGATGTGATCGCGCTGCACGGTCTGCTGTGGCCGGACGAAATCCGCGAACCCGCCGCCGTGGCCCCGCCTCCGGTCCAGCTGGACGAAGACGAGATCGACGAAGCCATGGCGGTGATCGAGGCCATGACCCGCGACGACCTCACCGGCCCCGAGTTCACCGACCGGTGCACCGAGGCCCTGCAGGCGGTAGTTGAGGCCAAGCAGGAAGACCGCCAAGTGCCGCAGGCCCCCGAGCCGACGGCCCGGCCGGGGCAGCTGATGGACCTGATGGCCGCGCTGCAGGAGTCCGTCGGCAAGGCCCGGGCGGCGCGCGGCGAGATGGATGCACCCGAGGTGCCGGCCAAGGCGGCGAAGAAGGCACCCTCCCGGAGGGGCTTTTTCGAGGACCGCCGGGCGCGCGGGCGGACGGCGAAGTACGCCCGCACGCTGACCTGCCGCGGTCGGGGTCATGGGGTGCACGCCACCGTGGTCGGGCCTGCGGGTGCCTAGTCGGTGATGTGGTCGGGGTCGGGGAGTTGCCGCGGGAAGTGCCGTGCCAAGACGCGCCCGCGCGGCTAACATCCGGGCCGACGCCGAAGGCCGGTACGCCGGCGCGGAGCCCGGATGGCAGGCCGGAGTCGAGTGGACGCTGCTGTGGATCGAGAACACCGCCGGCCAGCTGACCGAAGGCAGGCCGTAGCGAACCGGTGGTGCGGGCGAGCAGCACGCTGACCTGCCGTGGTCGGGTTCATGGTCGGGGCAGCGGTCAGGGTGTGTCGCCGGAGTAGTAGAAGCGGCACATCACACCCGGGCCGGGCGTGCGCGGTTCATCTCGGTGCGGGTCGTACAGGGCGCGGCCGCCAGGCCACCGCGACAGCTCGGTGGGCAGGGCAGCGCCGTCGTCGACTTCCTCCGGCCGCCAGCCCGTGATGTCCAGCAGCAGTCCGTCCAGCGGCCCGCCTACGAGCGCGGCGTACGTCTGGTGCGGCAGTGGGCCGGGGTCGGGGTCGTCGTGGTCGTGGCCGTAGACCCGGCCGCGCAGCAGCTGCTCATCACCGTTCATCCGACCAGCCTTCCAGCCGCCACCGACAACCGGCCCTGGACGGCGCAGTGCCCGGCCTGGGTGGAGGCGGGCACGCCGTGCTCAGTCAGCGCCTGTGTCAAACCCTTCGATCCCCAGGTGGCTGCCGATCGTGCTCGGGAACGACGTTCTGCCCATCTCCCCTGCCCAGCTGAGGAGTTTGCGTTGCAGCGGAGCGGTTGGCCGCTCAGGTTTGGCACTGCGCCGTGCCGGCGGTAGACCACCCGCTCCAGGCGGCCCCGTCGGCACGGGCGTGTACACGAATCTCGACCTTCACGGGCCCGCACACCCGGGTCGAGCTTCCCACCTCCGTGGGCTCGACAGTCCCACCTGCCGGGACATAGGTGCGAGCGCTGCCCAACTTCACCCAGTAGCCACCGTCGACGACACGGAAGAACGCCTCGTAGGAGATGTTCACCGCCCTGGGCCCTGTGTTGCGCGCCTTGACGTACGCCGTGATCTCCCGAGTGTAGATTCGGCCTTCCTTTCCGCGTTGGGCGCTGATGCAGCCGTTGACGGCCACCCGGCCGGTCGACACACCACCGCCGCAGGCGACTGCTGCGGCGTGAGCGTTCGTCGCAATGGCCAGCATGGTGAGCGCGGCAGCGCTCAGGATTGTTCCGATACGCCTCATATGCACAACCCTGCTCCCTTCGACCCTGATTGCCTCAGAGGAACCATGACGCGTTGAGGCGTGGCGGGCAGCGGCTGATCGAGATCTTCACTCCAACGGAAGTGTCACCTGGTCGCCGACGGCGAACAGTTCGGGTGCCGGTGGGGCAGGCCGCGTGAACGGGCTACCGGGCAGAGTGCGTCGGCGTCGCCGGAGCGGGTCGGCCCCGCCGTGGGTCGGCGGGCCCGGCCGGCTCAGCTCAGCTCTGCTCTGCTCGGCCACCGCCGCCACGCGGTCGCGGTACGCCGCCCACCACTGCTCGTCCGCCGTGGGCAGCCGCTCGGTACCCCGGCGGTAGCCCACCGCGCCGTCGATCAGCTCGCGGACGATGTCGGCGTGCCCGGTGTGCCGCTCGGTCTCGGCGATCAGGTGGACCAGTACCCGGTGCAGGCTGGCGGCACCGGCCTGCGCCGGCCACCACGGGACGTGGCCGACGGCGTCCAGCGGCAGCGCCTCGATGGTCACATCGGCGTGCTGCCAGGCCTTGCGGTAGACGTCAACGATGTACTCGCGGGACTCCTCGGCGGTGGCCCACTGGTCGGTGTTGGGCGCGAGCCCCGCCGGACCCAGGTCCGGGCGGAACCAGGGGACCGGCACGGCGTAGTGCCGGTCGAACACCCAGCCCAGGTAGAGCAGCTCGACGCCGGCCAGGTGCTTGACCAGGCCGAGCAGGTTGGTCCCGGTCGGGGTGAGCGGGCGGCGGACGTCACGCTCCGTCAGACCGTCCAGCTTCCACAGCATGGTCTCGCGGGCATCCTGAAGGTAGCGGCGCAGGTCGGCCTTGGGGTCGATGGTCGTCATGAAGGGTCTCCGATCTCAGGCGCTGAGCAGGCCGACGGGGTTGCCGTCCGGGTCGGTGAACACGGCCATCCGGCCCATCCCGGGCAGGCTCTGCGGCTCCAGCCGGCGGCTGCCGCCCAGCTCCTCGGCCTTGGCGAGGGCCACGTCCACGTCCGCGACCCGGAAGTAGACGACGACCCCGGTGTACGGGCTGCCCGGACCCGCCTGGCCGATCCCACCGGCCGGTCGGCCACCGTCCGCGCCCACCAGCGCGTAGGTCCCGTCCAGCACGTTAACCGGCCAGCCGAACAGCTCCTGGTAGAAGCGGTGGGCGCGCGGCGCGTCAGGGGTCGAGATGTCGAACCAGGCGGCCGTGTGCGGGTATTCGGTGTTCGTGTCGGGGCTCGTCATGGGGTCCTCCTCGGGATGTCGGAACGCACGGTCCAAGAGGTGACTCCTGCGGTGAGGCAGAATCGTCTCTCGTGAGCAGGAATTCTCAGGACCGTCCGCGGCCGCCGACCTGGCACTGGCCCGCGACGGCGACGACGCCGCGTTCACCCGCCTGGTGGCGCCGCTGCGCCGGGAGCTGCACGCCCACTGCTACCGCATGCTCGGCTCCACCCACGACGCCGACGACGCGCTGCAGGAGGCCATGCTGCGTGCCTGGCGTGGCCTGGACCGGTTTCAGGGCCGCAGCTCGCTGCGCGCCTGGCTCTACACGGTGGCCACCCGCACCTGTCTGGACGCCATCGACCGCCGCGGCCGCCGAGCCCTGCCGGTGGACCTCGGCCCGGCCAGCGGCCACGCGGTGATCGACGCCACGCCGTTGACGGAGGTCGCCTGGCTGGGCCCTTACGCCGACGCGGGCCTGCCGGCCGGCCCCGCCGGTCCCGCCGCCAGGTACGAGCAACGCGAGGCGGTGGAACTCGCCTTCGTCGCGGCCGTGCAGCACCTGCCCGGCAACCAGCGGGCCGCGCTGCTCCTGTTCGACGTGCTCGGCTTCTCCGCCGCCGAGATCGCCACGATGATGGACACCTCCACCACCTCGGTGAACTCCGCCCTGGCCCGGGCCCGGCGGCTGCTCGCGGCGAGGGTGCCGGACGTGTCCCAGCAGCAGACCCTGCGGATGGTCGGCGATGCACGGGTACGTGAGGTCGCAGCCTCGTTCGCCACCGCCCTGGAGCGCGGCGACACCGACGCCCTGGTCGCGCTGCTCACCAAGGACGTCACCTGGTCGATGCCGCCGCTGGCACAGTGGTACGCCGGTGTGGACGCGGTGATGGACTTCGCGAGGGCCGTTCCGCTGACCCGCTGCCCGAGCTGGCGCTATCGGCCCACTTCGGCCAACGGGCAGCCGGCAGTGGCGTTCTACGTGGGAGCAGCGCCTGACGTGGTGCACGGGGCCTGGTCGCTCACTGTCCTGACACTACGCCAGGAGCGGGTGGCGCAGATCGTCTCGTTCCTGGGGGCGGAGCAGGTCGTGGACTTCGGGCTGCCCGAGGTGCTCTGAGGGTCGGCTGGTGATCGGGGGCACGAACGGGCCCTCTCAGGCGCAGAGTTCCGCCAGATGCTGGACCACAATGCCCTGTGCCTGCTGCGGGCTCAGCCGCGCCCGGCTCCGGCTGCTGTCCCCGGTGGCGAAGGCCTCGAACCGGTTTTTCCGGAGATCAGTCCGGGAAAGCGCGCACGTGCGTTCAGCCGGGGGGTGCCTCACAGACAGCAGCAGACCGAGCAGGTCATGCGCTTCTTCCAGGGTCAACAGCCGGCCGCTCCATGGTCCTCGACGGGCACGAAGCCGACCTCGTCGAGATCAAACCGATCGCCCTCATTCATGCCCGGCGCAACGCGATCAGGGCCCACCGGTCACGGTCGGGCCCTGATCGCGCATGCGACCCCGGACAGCACACGTTGCCGAGGCCACGACGTGCATGGGTCGTGAAGGGCGGTCGCCTACGCGGCGAAAGGCTCCGCAGGGCTTCAGCCGAACGATCTTCCCTGCGGGCTATAGGTGAGGCCCGGGGCACTGTCCCCTCCACGACCACACCCTGACAAACAGCCCGCGCCGCTCCGGCATTCCCGGCCCCCGGGCGGACACGTGCGCGGTATCGGGCATCTGCCTCCGGGGACGTCGCCCGGCCGCGAACCCCAGATGCCGGGCTACTTACTTCGCGGACGGCATCCGAAGAGGACCTGTCGCAGGGTCGGGTGCTGCCGGGGCAGGTCGCAGCGGCAGGAAGGGCAGTGCCGGCCATCCTCCGGTGGAGCGGACTCCCCGGCCGTATTCGGCGTTGCAGAGGGCATCGGCCTCCGCGGACATGAGCGCGTCGGCGAATGTCTTGACCATCGCGCGCAGCAGATCGGAACTCGCCGCGGCGAGATTGTCCTCGGCGAGAGCGTGCAGAGGCAGACTGTCTGGTGCGGTCATCGTGCTGATCTCCTTCGAGCTTCGACACCTCGAAGATCAGCCGGTGGCCGTTCATCTATGCGGGCCTCATCCCGACGCCGGAGCAAACCCCCGGATCAGGTCGAACCCGTACACCACTTCCCTGGACGCAACCGACCTCCTTCGCTCAGGTCAGCCTTCCGGTTCCCGCAGCGGCGGCGTTGCGCGCCGTCCGACCGTGTCGCAGCTCATAACGTGAGCTGCAAGGCTCCCCGGCCTGTCGAGGTCGTGGAGACTTCCCGCTCTCTCCACGACCTCGACCCGACTCGACCGCCCCGGCGCGGATTTCGTGTGGATCACCGGGCAGAGCAGAGGAAGTGGCCGTCGATGTGGAGTCCGGCCAAGTGCCTGCACTCCCACCCGACAGATCAGAGGCTGCGAGCGGTGATGTCGCCGTGCGTGGAGGTCGCCTTGACGGTCAGGGCCGGGGTGCCGTCGTTCTTCAGCGTGTTGTCGATACGGCCGTAGCCGGTGCCGGCGTCGAGGGAGGCGGAGACGCCGTGGGCGGCGGCGACGGTGATGTCGCCCATCTGCGTGGTCAGGGCGAGGCTGCCGCGCACGGCCTCGGTGACGGTCACGTCGCCCTTCTGGGTGCTGATCTCACTGGGACCGTTCAGGCGGCCGACCGTGATGTCGGCGTCCAGGGCCGTCAGGCGGGCGCTGTCGGCATCGTCGATCTTCACGGTGCGGTAGCCGCCGTCGAAGGAGACGTCACCGAGGCGTCCCACGCCGCGGAACTCCGCACCCTCCGTCTTCGCCTCCACACGGGAGCCGGCCGGCAACTGGACGGTCACCTCGACGCAGCCGGAGGGGCCGAGGATCCGGTTGTTCGCTTGGGGGGCCTCGATGCGCAGGACACCGCTGTCGTAGGTGACCTGGATCTGTTCGGCCGCCTTCACATCACGGCTCTTCGAAGCGTTGGCGGGCAGGACCTCGACCGTGGTGTCGCAGCAGTCAGCGGCGATCAGTTGGATGCGTCCGGCAGGGATGGCGAGAACGGCCTGGACGGGGGCGGGGGTAGCGAACTTCTGCATCACGCAACTCCTTCATAGGCCGGTGCGAGCCCCCTTGGCCCGCATTTTCCGACAAAAGAAACGCTACGTTGCGTTCGTAGATCTGCCAACAAGCTTGTTGCGTCAAAGCATTGTTGTTGCAGGTAGATTGAGGGAAATCATTGCAACGACCCTGACAGGAATGCAACAGACCTGCGATCATTCATTGCAATGGAATGAGAGTGAACGCTCTGGAAGCGGCGCCGCGCAGTACGGAGAACGGAGCAGGGCCGTGTGCAGAAAGAGGCGGTCTTCGAAGCGCCTCGCCGGCGCGGACCCTCCGGGCTCAGAGCGCACCTGCATGGGGTCCTGGTTGCGGGTGCCGTGCATGCACCTGACGCCGGGGCCGGTACCGGGCGACTTCGATGCTCGTTGGGCGTGCATCGGGATCGGGAGGCGGGCTGCGGGGCCCGCCGTTGCGACTCTGGTCGTGGTCGGGAGGCGGTCGGGGGGACGGCGGCTTTACGGGTGGTTCCCGTCGTGGGTGAGACGACGTGGTCGTTTTTGCACCGGGTGGCAGCCGCGTACGTGCTGGAGACCGGTGACCTGGCGGGATCGTGGCTGTGGTCGGGCCCAGTGCAGCGCAAGGACAGTTGGCGTCCGGATGGCGAGGTGTTGCTGGACGAGGCGGCGCAGGAGCAGCTGGCCGGGTGGTGCGGTGTCCCGGCGGGGTATCTGGCCCAGGCGTTGCCGTCGTAGGGAGCGGGGCGGGAGGCGCCGGCCGGCAGGGGCGGGGATGCGCAGGGGTGGGCGCGGTGGCGGCGGGGGGCGTCTGAGTGGGGGCCGGTGGTGTTCGGCTGCTCATTGAACATCCACCATCTTGAATTCGCTGGTCACGGGGCTGGTGTGGGGTGGGTTATGTACTCGCGCTGGTCGGGGGCGGTTGTCTGGCGTCAAGATCGTCTGTCAACGCGCGATCTCGATGTTGGTCAGTACGAGCAGGGCGCGAAGGAGCGTGGTGGCGTGACGGACGTGCAGGCGGAGCTTGGTGAGGATTCTTCAGGTGCGCGAAGGCCTGCTCGCAGACCGCGCGGACAGACGCGATCAGCTTATTGACCTGCTTCTTCGCAGGGATGAGTGGCTTGGTGCGGGCGGCTTTACAGCCGGTGATGACCCCGGGGTTGTCCGGGTCGTCGTCCAGGCCGACGAAGCCGAGGTCACCGATGGCACCCAGCTCGACGGCCCGCAGGCGCTCGACGAGCTTGTTGTGCCCGGAGTGGGAGATCAGCTGGCAGCGCGCCTACCGGCTCGCCCTCGCCCACGTGAAGGGAGGCGGTGTTCTGCCTGCCGGGCCCGGCGAGTTGATTGTGCAGGGTGAA
Source organism: Streptomyces sp. NPDC050564 (assembly GCF_044457265.1). NCBI lineage: Bacteria > Bacillati > Actinomycetota > Actinomycetes > Kitasatosporales > Streptomycetaceae > Streptomyces > Streptomyces sp. NPDC050564. The sequence continues at coordinate 33,117 of NZ_JBITGS010000054.1, forward strand.
GACCTGGAGGCGTGGATCGGCGGGCAGCAGACGGGATGGGACCGGCTGGAGCCCGCGCAGCAGTACCTCCTGGAGACGCTCGGCATTCAGCCCGCCGGCAAGGACGCTCCGCAGCCCGCGCGCCGCTCGCAGAGCGCGGCATGGAGCGCAACGTCGCGGCCGCCCGTCAGTTCCACGCCCGCGAGGGCCACTTGATGGTGCCACGCAAACACGTGGACACCGTGGACGGTGAATACCATCCTGACTCTTGCGGGCCAGACTGAGCAGTTGACACAAGACGCCGTGCGTGCAATCGAGCGGGGCTTGGGCGGCTAAAGCCCAAGGCCGTGAAGTTCTGGGCTGATGGGTCCTGTCAACAGGATGTCGATGCTGATGGTGGCTTGGTAGGTGCGTCGGTCGACGCGCAGGCTCTTGTAGGCGTAGCGGGACAACGGCCGTTTGACGGCGCGGGGGCTGACGCGCAGGCGGCGGGTGGGCATGAGGTGGTTCAAGACCGCGCGCCCGATGGTGCCGACGAGGTCGATGGTGGTGCCGGCGATCACGCCTGCGGCCTGGATGACCTGGTCACGGGCGGTGTGGAGAGCGACGCTGAAACTGGCGCGGTCCGGGTCGGCCCCGGGGACGGTGCTGGTGGCGTCGGCGATGGCGATCCTTATCGCCTGGTAGACGGTCAGTAGCGCGTAGATCTCTTGCGCGATGCCCGGCAGCGTGCGGGCCCGCAGCACGCGTCGGCTGAGCATGGACTGCTTGATCGCGAAGTAGGCGGACTCCACCTCCCATCTCTCGTGATACACCCTGACCAGCTCGAACGCCGGGTAACGGCGGGGATCGAGCAGGGTGGTGGCCAGGCGGTAGACGCCGGTGTGCCGCCCGGCGGTGGTGGCGATGGTGATCTCGCATTCGATGATGCGGACTTCAACCGTGCCGATCTGGGAGAGGAAGGAGCCGTCGTCGAAGCGGCGCAGGATGGGCGGTTTGCGCACGGCGGAGAGCCCGGCCAGGAAGTCGGCATCGGCGTCGGCCACGGCTTGAAGGAAGGCATTGGTGGCAAATCCGCGGTCCAGCAGCACGACCATGCCTTGGTGCAGTGAGCGCAGCAGGCGGCGTCCCAGGACGGGCTCGCCGGGTTTACGGGGGCCGAAGACCGCGTCGATGACCGCGCGGGTGCCGCAGGCGACCAGGGCGATCAGCAGGACCTGCGGGTAGCCGGAGGCGGCGGTGTACTGGTTGGCCCCTTTGCCCAGCCGGGCCCGCACGTCCGCATCGTCGGCGACGTCCAGGTACGTGCCGTCGATGGCGACCACCAGCAGTCCGGCCCAGTGGGTCCCGGCAGTGCGGATCGCTGAGGCCGGGCCGCGCAGCAGGTCGAACAGGGCCCGCATCGGGCGCACGCCGAGCCTGGTGCGGGCGTGCCACAGCGCGGTCGCGGTCACCGTCGGCACCGGCAGCGTCTCAAGGGCGCCGGTCAGCTTGCGCCACACGGCCAGGTAGCCGCATTCCTCGAACAGCGTTGCTGCGAGCAGCAGGTAGACCACCACCCGGGCCGGCAGTTTCCGCAGCCGCTGCTGCACAGCCCCGGACTCGGCGAGGACCTCGTCAACCATCTCGAAGGGCACGACCTGGGTTAACTCGCCCAGATGTCCCGGGGCGAAGACGCCTTCGGCTACCGCGATTTCACGCGTGATGACAGGCTGTCCGGACAGCGGAGCCTCCGGTTCTTGTGAACGGCTTGTCTTGGCGGACCAGCCAGTTCTACCGGGGCTCCGCTTGTCGCGTCCGACGTCCTTCCAGATCAGCCCTCACTTGCGGCCACAATCCGACCCGTAACTTCATGGCCTTGGCCTAAAGCCCAGGACCGCACAGCCACAGCCGCAACGACGCCGCGCCGTACGGCCCCCTGCTGAGGCCGACGCGCCACGCCCTATGGTGCTTGTTCATGTCGCTCTCCCCCGACGTGGGGGTAGGAGGCTTGCGTTCGCAGGAGGATGTAGTCGCCGTCAGTCGGCCACCGAGGCTCCGAACAGGGCCCCGGTCGCGGGCAGGCCCATGGTGGACGGGCCGAACGAGAAGGAACCGCTCGCGGTGATGCCGCTGGAGGTGGCCGAGAAGACCCACGCGGCACCGTTGTTCGCGTTCTCCGCCCAGTCGCCGACGATCAGGCCGTCCTTCTTGTCGCCGTTGGCGTCGACGAGGGCGGTGTCGCTGCCGAAGCGGTCCAGCTTCTCGGCGGTGCCGGGCACCCCGGCGGTGTTCTGGTTGAACGACTTGATGCCGGTGGTGGTCAGACCGTTCGCGCTGCCGCGCAGCACGAGCACGGTGCCGGCGTCGGTGAGGCCGTCGAAGGCCTCGCCGGGCAGGCCGGTCGCCACGTCGGGGTAGCCGTCGCCGTTGGTGTCGCCGATCGACAGGCCCGAGCCCATGCCGTCACGCCACTCCCCCACGCCCGGTACGCCCGCGGTGTCCTGGTTGATCCACACCGGCTTGCGGGTGGTGGACACGCCGTTCGGGCCGCCGTGGACGACGGCGATCGCACCGCCCTTGACCGGGAGGCCGACGTCATAGTCGGTGCCGTCGACGGAGTGGCCCACGATGATCTCGGCGTGACCGTCCTTGTCGAGGTCGCCGATCTCGACGTCCTCGCCGCGGATGAGCCGGCCCTGGGCGTCCTTGAGGAGGCCCTTGTACGTGAACCCGGAAGGACCGCCCACCAGCAGGGCGACCCCGCCGGTACCGATCTCGCCGTCCTGCTGCCGGGCGCTGACGGCCAGATCGGCAACGCCGTCGCCGGTCACGTCACCGGCGGCCATCGCGAGGGCGTACCACTCCTCGCCGGGGAAGAGGGTGAACCGGGTCGTCCTCGCACTGCCGCCGTCCCGGTGGAACGGGCCGTGCAGCACCGAGCCGTCGCCCGGCGTGTTCTCGTCGCCGTAGTCGTCGCCCCACGCCGCCACGTCCGGGTTCTTGTCCCCGTCGACGTCGGCGACCACGAAGGCGCCGCGGGAGTTCGCCGGCACGTTCCTCAGCAGGGTCGGCGTGGCGGACAGCCCCTTGGGGCCGCCCCAGTTGACGGCCAGGAAACGTCCGTCGTAGCCGCTGATCGGCGACATGTCCACGAGAGACAACAGATCGGCGTAGCCGTCCCGGTCGAGGTCACCGCTGTGCAGGTCACTGCCGTAGCGCGTCTGCGGCTGCGTCGTCGACCGGCTCGACCAGGTCACCACCTGCCTGCGCGAGGTCGACAGCCCGCTGGACGAGCCGTACAGCACGCTGACGGCCCCCGCCTTCGCCTGCCCGTTCAACGTGGTGTTCGGCGCGCCGATCGCCAGGTCGGGGTAGCCGTCGCCGTTGAAGTCGTCGTGCAGGCGCTTTGTGCTGGGCGTGGTGGCGGTCGTGGCGGTGGTCATCGCGGCCGGGGTGGCGGCGTTGACGACGGGAACCAGCACGGCCCCGCTGACCAGGGCGATACCGGTGGCGATGACGAGCCGTCTGCGGCGCCGGGGAAGCGAACGGGAAGCCATGGTTGTCCTGACGTAGGCGAAGAGGAAGGCGCGTGAGGGGTGGCGGGGAATCAGCGCGGGAACGCGTCGCCGATCGTGCCGAGATCTCCGTCCACGCCGCCCAGTAGGACTCACCAGACAGACGGTTGGTTGTGCTGGGGTACGTCAGCTTCACCGCCCGCGAGCCGGACCACCCCGACCACGGGCGCGTCCACCTGGTGTTGGCCCGTCAAGCGGAATTGGCCCCTCAGTGCGCGGAACCCAGGGATCCCGTCCGGCCGCGGGCTCGGGTACAGCCAGGTTGATCAGCCGCGGAAGTCGGAGATACGGCCCCAGCCCGTACCCCCTGCGCGAAGCTCTACTTGGGAGATGGATCGCGTGACGTCTCACCGCGCTTCGCGAGCTGGGCCAGTTCGATGCCGCGCTTGGTCCGCAGCCAGCGGAGGAAGGTGAAGGCACCGGTGCCGATCACACCGACAACGAGACAGTCGGTGCTCAGGAAGGCTCGTGGGCCGTCGCAGTCGATGAGGTACCCGGCCACGGCTCCGCAACATGAGGCCACGACGGCGTTGACGCGGCCGTCCGAGCGCAACACCCAGTCCACTGGGCGCCACAACGGCCGAGTGGTGTCGCTCAGGCGAATCCTGACGGCAGCGATGAGGAATCCCAAGGCATAGGCGTCGCGCTCTCGGGCCGAGAGCTCCTTGCCGGAATCCGAGGGGCCCACCAGGTGCGCCGTCCATTCGGATCGCAGGTGGGCGCGGTGCTTCCCGGCCACCAGCGCCGCCAAGGCGGCTTCGGTGGAGTGAAGTCGCTCTCGTATCACCGATCCCACGCGCTTGCGTGCCTCCGTTTCCTGTACCGCGACGGCAATCAGAAAGCCGACGGCAACCAGCGCGATGAACTGAGGCTTTTCATGGCCTTTGGTACCCATGAACCCCTGGACGTCCGCGCCGACCGTAAGAACCCAGCTCTGCGGCAGGGCCTTCACCAGCGCGATGATGCCAACTGCAGAGCCCCAGGCTCGGGCTGGAAGTCGGGGTGGTCTTCGTACGCCGTAAGGAGCCTGGAGATCACCGGGCTACGGAAATACTCAGGGACACCGGCGATCACATCCACGATCGCCTTCTGCCAGATGGGGAGACCCCTGGCCTCCGCCTCCGCCTTCCACGTCGACCCCTGATTCGCCTCAACCCAGGCCACAAGCCTGCGCTTCGCGGCGACGTCGGCGAGGACCCGGGCCTGCAACCTTTCCAGGTCCTGGCTCTTGCCGGGCTTCACTGCGCGAGCAGCAGCTTCGTCCTCGCGAAGATGGGCCTTGAGGAACACCATCGCGGTCGCGAAATCTCTCATCGCCTACCCCCCTGTCGGCATTGCTGGAGGGCCATCATCCACCTGGATCACAGCCCTTCAGAATCTCTGCCCTGGGGTTCCTGTCTGCTGCGAGCCGTCCACCAGTAGGGCACGAAGGAAAACCGTCCCCCTGGAGGCATCGATGAACATCGCGCAGCACACCTGGCCCCTCTACCACCCGGGCTCCGACGAGCCGGTGCTCCCCGAGCTGCTGGAGGAGGCCCGCAAGGCCAGGGAGGAGGGCGGTTGTCGTCACCCTCCTCCACTGCGAGGCCTCCTGGCACATCCTCTACGCACGTCAGGCCGAGCCGATCCCGGCCACCCTCCGGCGCATGGCGGCCAGGGCGCATGGATTGGCGAACTCGTCGAGTGGACCACCACCTTCGATGCCGCCCTCCTCGTCGTGCCTAATGCTGCGGAGATGCGTGAGCGCGTGTTCGAGGTCGTCAGGCAGCTTGCGTTCTATGAGGCACTGGGGCAGACGCACAGCGAGGCGAACGGCTGGATCGACGTCACGTGCATAGAGGCGCTCGAGATACTCTCCGCCTTCCTGCGCGAGGAGCCGCTCCCGCCGCGATCGAAACCGTTCAGAGATCGCGCGGAGATGATCGCGGCACACATTCGCGGCCCGTCAGGCCCGTCAGAGACATGCTTGCGTTTTGAAGCATCGGTCCGCATAATCGCGATCAGCAGGACCACTGCGTCCTCATGCAGGCCCCGACTCCTCTGAAGGTCCGGGGTCTTTCGCGTTCCCAGGGAGGCCGTCAGTGGAGGACGAAGTCTGGATGACGGTCAAGGAAGCGGCGTTCCTCGCGTGCGTCACCGTTCAGACGGTCTACTCCTGGGAGCGCCGAGGCCACCTGACGGTCGGAGGGCTCGACCACCGGGGCCAGAAGCTCTTCCGCCATCTCGACGTCGCGAGGGCCGAGATGGCCACCCGGGCCAAGGCACAGCGCGTGCTGGTCCCTGCGCCCTGACTGCTAGCTCGTTACGAGGCCGGAGTCTCCGACCTCTGCGGCAAGAGCACGTCATTAACCGGCGGCGCCACTTCGGAGTCAGTCGGCTTCAGCACGCCCTCCAGCTCGGGCAGCTTGGCGGCGGCGAACTTGAGAATAAGCGCCGCTTGGAGATGAGATTTGAGGGCAGAATCGTCGACGCCATCGAGCAGCCGTATCGCTTGACTCGCGTCTCGCTCCACCTTCATGTCTTGCCGAAGAGACTGTGTCTGCGATTCCATATGCTTCAGGGCTTGATCAGCCCGGCGATGGAACAAAGTACCGATGGCAGTCATCAGGAGCCCGGCGACACTCGCCGTGACCGAGGCGTACTGGTCACCCGTGGTATCTGCCTTCAATATCGCCATCGCTACACCTGAGAGCAAGACGAGCCCGCCCAACACCGAACACGACAAACTCACGCTGAAACTACGGCTCGCCTGAGTCAAGCCGTACGCGTAGTACTCGATCAAGAGCCGCGCGAACCGCGTGTCGGCAGTCCCATGGGTCAAGTCATGAGGCGTCGTCGAAGATGCAGCCCCATCCGCACCTTCGCCTTCTGACTCCCCAAGCACCTCGGCACGGAGCCTACGACGCTCCTGATCAACGTTTAGGCCAGGAAGTCTGCGTCCCAGCGACCATGCAACATAAGGCAGTGCGAGGCTGGATATAACGCTCACAAGGCTGATGAAAAGCGATATGGCAGTCATCACGTCCACAGGCCCACTGTGGCAGAAGTCTGCTTCGCTCAACAGCGTTATCGACCAGGCATCACCTGACCGGTCACCCGTCACCACACGTACGTGAGGGGGTGAGCCGGCTGTGGCCCGCACCTTCTCCGCAGAGGACGAGGAGACCCTCCGTCAGCTCCACGCTGACGGCGTCAGCCGCAACGAGATCGCCCGTCAGACGCGTTGGTCCGTCGGCACCATCACGAACCACGCGCAGCGCTTCGGGCTCTCCGTCATCGTCAACAGCGGGCCGACCTGGCGACACTCCCACCCGGCAAAGAGTGCTACCTGTACTTCGAGATGGCAGAGACCACCCAATCCTTCGCCGTCGCGGGGGCCCGGCCTGGCCGGTTCGGGCGTCGCACAACGGTCGACTTCCACTGTCAGGGCATGGGAGAGAGATCGGTACGGATGGCACTCGAGGTCCACTGGCCCTTTCGCGGCGATGCCCGCCGGCAGGCTGTCGACATGGTGACCGTGGTCCACTCCGCGGCCCTGAAGTTCAGTGAGGAGCTGGGTTGCGGTCCCGAGGCCGAACCGCCGGCTACGCCACCGACGGAGCCGATCCAGGAGTCCGCACCATGACGTCGGCCCCGGTGCCGTTGGCTTTGGCGTACGCGTCGAGGTCGCAGGAGTCTTAATGGATGATACAAGCCGGCGGGGCACCGTCCATCGGTTGAGGACGGCGCCCCGCGTTGGCAAAGGATTTGAGGTCTGGCCTCATCTTTATCAGGTCGATTACGACGGCTCGATTGCCTTCGTCTTCTCCTGGTGGTCGCAGAATGAGCGGTCGTGAGGGTCCGGCGTCGACCGCCGAGGTTCGCGCTTGTTGGTGTCAGCCGCTGATGTCAGCTCGCTGGGGCGGTCTTGACCTGCCAAGACGCTGTGTCAGCCGCTTCTCCGGGGGTTAGGATCCGCTGCCGACCTGCGGGGAGTCCGAATGGGCGGCTTCTGTGAGGTGTGAAGTGGCTGGAGCAGTCAGGTTGCCGCGTGGGCAGGCCCGGTTTGCCTGCGGCGCGCTCGCCGCGTTCGTACTGGTGACTGTCGCAGCCGGGCTGGCGGCATGGCACAAGTACCAACTACTGGCGGGACCGCTGACGCCGGGACCATACGTCGACAACCCGCTCGTCGAGGTCGACACGTATTTCAGAAACCTGACGGGCTGGCGGACGGGGCTGCTCCTCATGGTGCTGCTTCAGTTCAGCATCTGGCTCGCCGACATGCGCGATGTCGCGGATACGCCGTCAGGGACAGCGTCGCCGCAGGGTGTGGCTGGTCTTTGGCTGGGTGATACCGGTTGCGCAGCTCTTCGTTCCCAAGATGTTCGTCAACGATCTGTGGGCTGCCAGCCGGCCGAAACCGCAGCGTCGACGTGGACATCCTCTCCTGACGGCGTGGTGGCTATCTGTCCTGGTCGCAGGCAATGCGTATGCGTTCAACGATGCCTCAAAGAATTTGAAGAAGGCCGTCACCGCGACTCAAGCGCGTGATGCCCTGCGGCAGATCATGTTCATCGACGGCCTGGACATCTGTGCCGCTGCGCTGTCGATCGTCGTCGTCTGGCAGCTCATTCGCAGGCTGGAGCGCGCCGCTGCGATAGCGCCCGCTGAGGTCTGGGCGACGGGCCAAACGACATCCTGAGGTCCCGGGGCGCGTGCATGCCCATGCGGGCGGTCGGATCACTTGGGTGAGCCAAACTCGTGCGGGGTCTTGAAAACCGTCGTGGCAGCGATGTCACCGTGGATTCAAATCCCACACCCACCGCACGTGAACGGCCCCTGATCAGGTAAATCGGTCAGGGGCCGTTCTCGTGAGCGTTGTCCGCCAGCGACCGCTGTTCCCCGCTGCTTTCCGACGGAACGGGCACGGGAGGGGCACGTCGACTGGCCATCCCTAGACTGCGAGCAGCCCGGCGAGCGTCAAAGCCGCCACCGCAGAGAAGACCCGCCGCTTCCTCCAGCCCGGTCCCGAAGCCTGGCGGGTCAGCTCCCAGACGGCCACCAGACCGCCACCAAGGCCCAGCGCGCTCCGCAGCAAGAAAACGGTGGTGTGCACAGGGAGCCTCCAGGGACCTTCGAACGGACGGGAAGGCTACCCCTGGTGGTGGTCGCGTGGATGGCCAGCCCCAGAAACGTGCCGCCGGCACCACAGCGTTCAGCCCGCGGTGAGGCCGGAGAATGCTTCGGTCGTGAGCTCCTGGAGCTCGGCGAGCGGGACGTCGCGGAGATGCTGCGTGAGCCCCCACCGATGACCGAAGGGGTCGAACAGCTGACCTTCTCGCTCGCCCCAGAAGGTGTCGCTCAACGGGCGAATCACGGTGGCCCCGGCATCGACGGCCCGCTGCCAGGTGTCATCGACATCGTCGACATGCAGGTAGATGGCACCGTAGGTGCCGCCGAAGTGCAGCGGCCCGAAGGACTCCATCTCGGGGAACTCGTCGGCCAGCATCAGGGTGAGCGTCCCGATGCGGACCTGGACGTGGATCAGCCGGCCGCCCGGTACCACCAGCCTGGTGAGCTCCGTGGCTCCGAAGGCTTGTTGGTACCAGGCGGATGCCTCGTCCGTGCCGCGAGCGGTCAGGTGCAGGGTGTGGGAGTTGAACGACATCGGTGCTTCCTTTCTGAGATCTGGGTGCGGCCGGTTCGAGCACGGCATCAAAGCGCGCCGACGGCCCGACCGATCGACGGCCTTGCAGCGGGAGTTGTCAGGCTCGAGGTCGACGCGCGCCTCAGCTGCCCCATGACTGCAGCTTGTCCGGGTTGCGAATCGCCCAGATACGTCGGATGTGGGACTCGTCGATGTCGAACGCGTACACGGTCAGCACCTCACTGCCGTTCACCGCGACGAGGCCCGGTTGGCCATTGACGGTCCGCTCAAGGAGGTCGAGTCGGCCCGCGAGACCCGCCAGGTGTACCAGGAACTCCGCAACCCGAAGGTGGCCCTGGACCGGCACCGGCGAGGCCATCGCGCGACCGCCACCGTCGGCGATGGCGACGACCGACGGGTCGAGGAGTCGTACCAGGGCATCAACGTCCTTGGCCTGCCACGCCTGCCGGAACTCACCGACGATGGCAGAACGCCGCCGCGCCCGTGCACCGCCGGTGCGGGCAGCAGCCACTCGTCGACGACCCGACGAGGCGAGTTCGCGGCAGGCACCCGGCGTGCGGCCGACGATCTCTGCGACCTCGTTGAACGGCACCCGGAAAACATCGTGCAGCATGAAGGCGACGCGCTCGGCCGGCGTCATCGAGTCGAGCACGACCAGGAACGCCATCTCGACGGACTCGTCCAACGTGATGTGGTCGGCGGGATCTCTCGCCGTCGATCCGTGGGAGAGCGCGCTCCACTCGGCCCGCGCCGGCAGTGGCTCTGGAATCCACTCACCGACGTACCGCTCTCGGCGCATACGCGCCGAACGGAGCTGGTCCATGCAGATCCGGCTCACGACGGTGGTCAGCCAGGCTGCGGGATTGGCGATAGCGGCCCGGCGCTCGACAGATTGCGCGAACCAACGGGTGTACGCCTCCTGGACGGCATCCTCCGCCTCGGTCAGCGAGCCGAGCAGCCGGTAGGCGATATTGGCGAGGTTGCGCCGCTCCGCCATGAGCGGCTCGTCCGCAAGGCGTGCCGGAGCGTCTTCGTTTCCGCCTGTGATGTCCATTGGGTCAGCGCCTTTCGCTCGCCACGTATGAATCCTCCTGCGAGATACGACGGATCAGGACCCGCAAACGTCAGCGGGCGACCACGGCGGCCCGTCTCCTGACGATCGAGGCCACTACCGCGTCGGTGTGGGCGTTGGCACAGCGGTCGACCACAGCGGCGACCGCGTGCCCATGGTTCGCCCCGATTCGCGACAGGAGAACGCATCATGACCAAGATCGGCATCATCATCGGCAGTACGCGTCCGGGACGGCTCGGCACGCAGGTCGCCGGGTGGGTCCACGAAGTCGCGGCGCGGAGGTCCGACGCCGAGTTCGAGCTCGTCGATCTCGCCGAGTTCCGGCTTCCGCTCTTCGACCAGCCGGTTCCACCCGCCATGGGCGGAACCGGAGGCCCCGAGGCACAGGCCTGGGTGCGCACGATCGATAGGCTCGACGGATTCGTGTTCGTCACGCCGGAGTACAACACCCAGCTCCCCGGCGCACTCAAGAACGCCATCGACTTCGTCTACGCTGGCTGGGCGAACAAGGCCGCCGGGATCGTCGCCTACGGCGTCGTGGGCGGCGCCGGGTCCGCGGCCCAGTTGCGGCAGATCTGCGGTCTGCTCGGGCTCGCGGACGTGCCGGCCCAGGTCTCCCTTCACCTGGCCACGGACTTCGAGAAATTCACGGTGTTCACTCCTAGTGAGTCCAGGGCGCGCTCTCTGGAGGAACTGCTCGACCGTGTCGTCGCCTGGACCGCGGCACTCGAGCCCGTGCGAAGTGCCCACGCGGCGTCCATCGCCTGAGCTGCCTCCCCTGAGGGACAACCGATTGAGACCAGAAGGGAGAGGATCGATCATGCCTCATCTCACCGTCCACGCTCTCGAGCCTCAGATCACCGGGCACGAGAACGACCTCATCGCCCGGCTCACGGACGCGGTCACCTCCGTCTACGGACAGTGGGCTCGCAACCTCGTGGTCGTACAGCTCGCGGGACTCGCGGTCGGCCGCTGGGCCGTCGGCGGGGTCGCGCGCCATGAGGTAGCGCCGACCGTGACGCTCGCCATCCGAGAGAAGGCGCTCACCCGGGCCGACGGTCCGCAGATCGCGGCCCGGCTCGTCGCAGCAGTGACAGACGCAGTCGCAATGGCGCTCGGCGAGCAACATCGCGGCAGGATCGTCGTCGACCTGGTCGCCACACGCGACGACCGCACCGCCGTCGGCGGCCGTCTCGTGAACGAGGCGGTGATGAGTGAACCGGACGAGCTGAGGGACCGCGTCGAGATCGAGGCGCTCCGCGCGGAGTTCACGGACGCGGCGATGATGAATGACCACGATCGACTTGCCTCACTCTTCATGCCCGACGGCGTTGTCCGAATTCCGGACGCCGGCATCGAGGCCGCCGGCCGCGACGGCATTCGGGGTCTCGGGCAGCAACGTGAGGCCAGCTTCGAGGTCTTCGCCCAGACGACCCACCCCGGGGTCATCTCACTCTCAGGAGACACCGCGACCGGCCGCGCCTATCTCTCCGAAGTCATCCGGATTCGTGGTGGCGCCTCGCACCTCAATCACGCGATCTACCACGATCGCTACCAGCGCACCCCAGACGGCTGGCGCTTCGCTGAACGCGCGTATGAGATTCGTTATCTGGACTCGACGCCACTCGCCGGGAGTCCTGGTGGATCCGTCGCGGATCACGGATAGTCGCATTCCGCGCAGGACTCGTCACTGAGGGGTTGAGCGGCGAGGACCGGCTCCAGGTCCAGCTCAACCTCTCACAGCATGTCGACACGACTCCCCCAAGAGCTTCCTTAACCGCATGACCCGATCCAGCAACCCGGACAAGCGCCCGCGCCGACTCACCGTGCTCGCCATAGGGGTGACCACGGCGATCACCCTCTCCGCGTGCGGCGCAGGCTCGGACACCGGCGCGGCCGGCAGCCCCAGCCCGAGCGTGAGCCGCACTCCGCAGGGCGTGGTGACGCAGGAGACCGCCAAGAAGGTGCTCGACAACTACGAGAAGATCAACAACGAGGCCAACAAGACCCGGGATGCGAAGCTGCTGGGCACGGTCGAGGCCGGGCAGGTCCACGAGGGCTCCAAGGCTGACTACACGCTGTTCTCAACCTGGTCGGCCACGAACCGCACGGCGCATGGAAACCCGTTCTCCTACAAGAATCGCTCCTACTACCGTCCCCCAGCCGGTACCGCGACCTGGTTCGCGGTCAAGGCCACGGCGTCCTTCGACAGCAAGCAGGACGTCCTCATGGTCTTCGACAAGGTCGCCGGAACATACAAGATGGTGTTCGCTCTGTGGGCCGGCGAGGCTCCGATACCCGCGATCACCGTCGACCGGTACGGGCTCGCCTCCGTTGCCGACCCCTCCCAGCCCGTCGGGACGCTCGCCCCGGACAAGCTCACCGGCGCCTACGAGGACTTGATCGAGACCGGCGGCAAGAAAGAGGGAAAGCAGCTGGCCTCGACGAAGACCTCCAAGGGCTCACTGAGCCTCTACGACAACCGTGACAAGGGCGCCGAGGCCCGCTGGTCCACCAAGAACTTCTTCGCCGCCAAACCCGCGTATCCGAAGGTTTATGCGCTGGAGTTGGCCGACGGGGGCGTGCTCGCTGCGTTCCCCACCGCGCACACCCAGGAGTCGCTGCTCAAGCCGGCGTACCGGGGCTCCTTCCAGATGGGCCCCACCAAGGAGGAAGCGGTCTACAACCCGTCGAAGAGGGCCGTGATCACGGATACCTTCCAAGGCCAGGGCCTGGCCGAGCTGTCACCGAAGGGCAAGCCCAAAGTGACCGTCATGAGCTACAAGATGGTGGACTCGCGCTGACAAACCACCGGCCCGGGACCCTCTCGGCCACTCCCGCATCAGCCGGTGCGCAACCCTCGCACACGCCCTCCCGGTTCCGTACGGTTCGGCGATGCGCAGTGCCCAGCGTCGCGGCAGGCAGCCACTTGCCGGGGGCGCAGAGTCTGCACAGTGATCTCTGACTGCGCACTGGTGGTCTGAGCAGGGATTGTTCTGATTGTGCATCGGGCTCGGACTGTCGCGGGTCCGTTGCGCAGCCGGCCCGGGCACCGAAGTCAACCGGGCGTGGACGACGTGGAGTTGGAGACGGAACAACTATTCATCAGGACCTGCTTACTTCCGCCACCGACCGAACCGCTGCCGCCCTGTAGGCCGGGGCGCTTCCTGCCACAAGCCTGACCGACCTCGGAGGACCGTACTCGCATGTCCCACTTCGTCATCCCGGCCCGTTAAGCTACTGCTGCCACCGCGCTGTTCATCACAACAGGCTGCTCAGGTGGCAGCGGCCAGGACCCCGGCCCGCAGGACAAGCCGCGCGCGGCGGCCAGCCTCACTTCGCCGTCGCTGAGCGCGACCCCGGGGAGCTCCGCCGCCCGGGCCTGATCGTCCTCGGCAACTCCGAGCATCAGCACTCCGCCGGCGGTGTTGGCCAAGACCGCCATATCACCAGCCAGGTCCCGCTTGGCCTTGTCGTTGCCGCCGTAGAGCTCCTGACCGAAGGCAGGCCGTAACGAACCGGTGGTGCGGGCGAGCAGCACGCTGACCTGCCGTGGTCGGGGCAGCGGTCAGGGTGTGTCGCCGGAGTAGTAGAAGCGGCACATCACACCCGGGCCGGGCGTGCGCGGTTCATCTCGGTGCGGGTCGTACAGGGCGCGGCCGCCAGGCCACCGCGACAGCTCGGTGGGCAGGGCAGCGCCGTCGTCGACTTCCTCCGGCCGCCAGCCCGTGATGTCCAGCAGCAGTCCATCCAGCGGCCCGCCTACGAGCGCGGCGTACGTCTGGTGCGGCAGTGGGCCGGGGTCGGGGTCGTCGTGGTCGTGGCCGTAGACCCGGCCGCGCAGCAGCTGCTCATCACCGTTCATCCGACCAGCCTTCCAGCCGCCACCGACAACCGGCCCTGGACGGCGCAGTGCCCGGCCCGGGTGGAGGCGGGCACGCCGTGCTCAATCAGCGGTCGGGTCGCCCGGGGGAATCTCACCCCCGGGCTCCCACAGAACCGTGCGTAACAGTCTCCCGTTACACGGCTCTTGCCACCTTGATCACCAGAACATCGGGGTCCATGCCCAGTGGGCGAAGAGCCTCGGGTGCTGGCGAGTGATGCGCTGCCAGCACGCGTGGGCCTTGTCGAACCTCCGGAGCCGTCTGTACTTCTTGCGGATCCAACGCATCAGGTAGGCGTTGATGCGCTTTAGGAGACGATGCAGTTCGGAGCGGTAGAACGCCCCGTAGTACTGCATCCAACCGCGCACGATGGGGTTGATCTGTCGTGCGAGCTCGAAGAAGGTGAGGTGCATCCGCATGTGGAGCCGCCATGATCGGACTTCACAGCTGATCTTCTTCAGGGCGTCCTTGCTGATCGCGGGCAGGAAGTTGGTGAAGACCTCTCCGTTCCGGTTCCACGCCGAGCGGGCTCGGAAGGTGTATCCGAGGAAGGTGAACGACGTGTGCTCGGAAGAGCCGCGCCGTTTCCCGTCCTTGCAGTACACGATCCGGGTCTTGTCGGGGTGCAGTCGCAGCCCGACTTCTTCCATCTTGTTCCCCAGCGCTTCGAGGACCTCGCGGGCCTGGCGCTCGGAGACGCAGTGCACGACCGCGTCGTCGGCATACCGCTCGAACTGGATTCCCGGATAGGTCCGGGTGAGCCAGAGGTCGAACGCGTAGTGCATGAACAGGTTCGCCAGCACGGGCGAGACCGCAGACCCCTGAGGGGTCCCTCGGTCGCGCTTCTGCAAGGTGCCGTCGGGCAGTTGAAGCGGCGCACGAAGCCACCGATCAACATACAACTTCACCCAAACGGCGTCAGTGTGAGCCTCCACAGCCTTGACGATGAGGTCCCAGCGGACGCTGTCGAAGAACTTCTGGATGTCGAGATCGATCACCCAGTCGCGCTTCCAACAGCGTCGCCGGCATGTTTCCACGGCATCCAGAGCCGACCGCTTCGGCCGGTATCCGTAGGAATCTTCGTGGAAAGCTGGATCCACTCGGATGCCCAAGTGCCTGGCTACTACGGTTTGCGCGACCCTGTCGGCGACGGTGGGAATTCCTAGCATTCTCGTGCCGCCGCCGTGCGGTCATCGACCACGATGACCCCGCCCTCGTGCGGAGCCGTCGCCGGCTGCTCGCGCAGCAGCTCAAGCCGCCGGTCGTTGACCTGCTCCGCCTCCCAGGGCGACTCGGACAGGAAGAACTGCAGCCGCTGCACCCCCGGTATCCCCGCACCGGCCACCGGCTCCGCCCCTGCCAGGCAGGTGATCGCATGAACTCCGGTCGGTGACGGGAGAGATGGGCGTGGTTCGTCCGCTCGTCTGGCTCGTGGAGGTGGCTGGTGCCGTCGGTGCTCGGTCTGCTGGAGGCCCGGGAGAAGAAGGTCCGGGAAGAGATCGCGCGGCTGCGGGAGGAGGTCGAGCGGGTGCAGGCCACGCTCGCCGAGGCGGAACGCGCGCTTCAGCGGCTGGTGGATGCCCGGGCAACGGTGGCCGAGGTGCTGGCCGAGCCGCCTTGCGTGGTTGCGGAGCCGGCGCGGAGCGCGGTGGCGGGCTCGCCCGTGCCGCGGCGGGCCAAGGGCATGGCGGCGTCGGTCCTCGCGCCGGACTACCAACGGATCGTGTCGGTGCTGAAGTCGGAAGCGGGCCGGGAGGGCATGCGCTGCCAGCAGTTGGCCGTGGCCCTGGGCCTGGAGGCGGTGCCGGCGAAGGTCGAGGGGCTGCGGTCGAAGGCGAAACGCCTGGTGGAGCGGGGGTGGGCCCTCCAGGTGCGGCCGGGAGTGTTCACCGCGCTTGCGGAGCCGGCCGGCTGAAAGCACCTGGGCGGCGTCCCGCGAGGAGGCGGCCGCTCATGAGCATGGTCATCGACCACAGGACCATGGCTTCGTGCATGGCGGGCCGGGTCTCGTAGTCGCGCGCCAGGCGACGCGAGCGCATCAGCCAGCTCAGCGTTCTTTCCACCACCCACCTGCGCGGCAGCACCACGAACCCCGTCGTGTCGTCGGTGCGTGACGATGTCGAGGGTGAGCTGGAGCTTCTCGCGGGCCCAGTCGACCAGGCTGCCGGCATAGCCACCGTCCGCCCACACCAAGCGGATGGAGAAGTACATCTTGCGCAGCCGCTCGAGCAGCGGGAGGGCGGCGTCGCGGTCCTGGACGCTTGCCGCGGTCACCGCGACGGCCAGGACCAGGCCGAGGCAGTCCACCACCAGGTGCCGTTTGCGGCCGCCCACCTTCTTTCCGCCGTCCCAGCCGGATGTCGAGCGCGGGATGTTCGCCGCTGCCCGCACCGACTGCGAGTCCACGATGGCGGCCGTCGGGTCCGGCAAGCGGCCCTCTTTTTCCCGCACCTTGTCGCGCAACCGATCGTGGAGCTCGGCGAGCAGCCCCGTGACCTGCCAGCGGCGGGCGAAAGCATGCACGCGCCGATATGGCGGGAAGTCCGCGGGCAGGCTGGCCCACTTGATGCCGTTGTCGACCACGTAGCGGACCGCGTCGAGCATCACGCGGTCGCAATAACCCTCCGGCCGCCCGCCCCGCCCCTCCAGCCAGGCGGGAACCGGCAGCACAGCCCGGACGACCCGCCACTCTGCGTCCGTCATGTCGGAGACATAGCACGCGGTGCGGTCCGGCCGGTCTGCCGCGTTGCCGAACCTGTGCGCGAGGCAGTCACACGACAGGGAAGGCGAGTTGGACTCCAGGCACGCGAGCGCGAAAGACTGCGACAACAGGGCCTCCTGGTGCTTGGTTTGGTTCGCACCCCCCAGCTACCAAGAGGCCGTGCTGTCATGCGCCGGTTCTCGCGCCATCACCCGATCAAGAACCCTGTTCGACCAGACCAGCCCGGTGATCGATAAGCGGATGGCGTCTCAGCCCAGCTGGGGAATTACGTGAAGCTGATCATGAAGATCGTGGGGAATTACATGACCGCTGACACTCACCGCGATCCTCGCCGGACACGCCGACCGAGCCGCCGCCGAGATGACCGCCCAGGCCGCAGCCGAACAGCTTCCCGCCACCCGCCGCGAAGCCGTAATCACCTGCCACCGTTACCTCACCGGCCACCTCGACCAGCTCCATTACGACACCGCCCTCGCGGCCGGCTGGCCGATCGCGACCGGCGCTGTCGAAGGCGCCTGCCGCCACCTGATCGCCGACCGCCTCGACATCACCGGCGCCCGCTGGGGACTTGACGGCGCCGAAGCCGTCCTCCAGCTCCGCGCATTGATCACGAACGGCGACTTCGAGGGCTACTGGGCCTTCCACGCGGCCCGTGAACATCAACGCCTCTACCCCGGCCCCGACCAGCAGAAGTACAGCCTCACGGCTTGATCCCGACCGTCACTTCAGAGGATCCGCACCCAACGGCAACTGCTGCACCTGCTGACCTCCGGCCTCAAGGACGAGGCCGCCGCCCGGCACCTGGGACTCAGCCTGCGCACCGTGCGCCGCCGTATCGCCGCCCTGATGGACCGGACCGGGGCGAACACCCGCTTCCAGGCCGGGTACCTGCTGGGGTTGGGCTCCACCACTGCCCCCGGCCGCAAGCCCAGCCGTCCGGCCGGCTGACCGGAGGGCCGTCCCCACGCTCCTACGGACCTCGCCGCGGCGTACCGCGAATCGAGAGGCACCGACATCAGCGCCTGGAGGAGGGGTACCAGCGGGGCCCTTCTCCGGCGACCTGTCCTGACTCTGGGGCTACCTCACGGCTCCCCTGGCCTGCTCCTGGCTCCCCCTCGGTTTGCCTCCACACCCCCCATACCGACGGCGCGGGCCGTCCTGTGCGCACTGCGCGGCCCCCAGCCCCTTCCCGACGCAATCTGGCGCGTGGCGGCGCATCGAACCGGCACTGCCGGCCCCTGCCAGTTGGCCGGATCCGTGGACTCCGCGGCTCGACGAGCTGCCACGCCCGCGGAAGCGGGCACGGTTGGAACCCATGTAGGTGCCTTAGGGGTGCTTTCAGAAAGCCGGGTGTTTGCGGGCGAGGGTCATGCAGTGGGGGCGAGCTGGAGGAAGGCGTCGTGCATGTCATCGCGTACTTCCCAACGGATCCGCAGCCGGCGGGGGCCGTGGAGCCAGGCGATGGCGGACTCGGCAACCCACCGGGCTCGACCCAGGCCCGAGCCGTGCGGT
>NZ_JBITGS010000055.1:0-50192 GCF_044457265.1 Streptomyces sp. NPDC050564
CCCGCGGAGCGGGTACTGCGGCGGCAAGCCGCCGCAGAGTGAACGGCTCCGCTGACGCTCCGCCAAATTCCCGCGCAAGCGCGGGAATTGAATTCCGCAAGCGGAATTCTAAAAGAGTGTCAATTCGCGCAAGCGCGAATTGAGGGAGTCCCCGCAAGCGGGGCCTCTAGGGCTGGCGGCAAGGGGTGGGTGCATCGTGTGCGGCACTGTGTAAACCCTGGGAATCCCAGCCATCACTGTTGCAACGGAGTTGACGGATCATCAGATTCTCGTATGCCGGCGCCGCGTACAGGGAGCAGGCTCCGCTGCGCTCCGCCTAAACCCCACTCCCCCGGATTCCAACCCATGGGTTTTCTTCGGCTTCTCGGGATAACATGACGGACCATCATCCTCTTGCTGAAGGTTGTGAGCTGACCGTCCCGGTCTCGGTCGACGAATCTCTTGGAGGGGGATGCATCATGATGATGCACTGTGTAAAGTTTGGAGTTACAGCGCACCACCATCCGAGAGCCCTCCGGCTCCCGGGATATCCCGTCCGGCTGCGTGCCACATTCCGCGAAAAGGAGATCACCGGGAATGGCCGTGAAACTCCGTGATCATCAGATCGAGGCCGTTGACGCCATTGTGCGCGGCCTCGACATCCCGCCCGCCGGGATTCCTGTGAGGGGGCTGCGTGGGCAGGTCCATGCGGCGTGCGGGACCGGGAAGACCGTCATGGCGGCGGCCGCGGCGCGGCGGCTCGTTCCGCACGGGCGGATGCTGGTGCTGGTGCCGACCCTGGAGTTGCTCACCCAGACCGTGAGGGCCTGGTACGCGGCCGGGCATCGGGGGCCGGCGGTTGCGGTGTGCTCGCTTCAGGAGGATCCGGAGCTGTGGGATCTGCGGGTGCGGTGCACGACGAACCCGATCCAGCTGGCGCTGTGGCACGGCACCGGGCCGGTGACCGTCTACGCCACCTATGCCTCCCTGGGGGTGTTGGCGGAGGCCTTCGAGGGTGTCTACGGGCAGCAGTTGGCGCCGGTGGACCTGGCGGTCGTGGATGAGGCGCACCGGACGTCCGGGTCGCTGGGGAAGGCGTGGGCGGACATCCACGACCAGGCGGTCGTCCCGGCGGCGCGGCGGTTGTATCTGACGGCGACGCCGCGGATCTGGCAGGAACGGCCCCCTTCCTGGGAGGTGACGGAGGGTGTGCGGGAGGCACTGCCGCAGGAGATGGCCGCCTCCATGGACGACGAGACCATCTTCGGACCCGTCCTCTACAAGCTGTCGCTCGCGTCGGCCGTCGCCCGCGGCCTGCTGGCGCGCTACCAGATCATCGTCGTGGAGCTTCAGGACCCGGTGGTCACGCCGGAGCGGCTGCGGGGGCCGGAACGGCGGGAAGAGGAGGTGCGTGGGCAGCGGCTCGGGGCGCTCCAGGCCGCGCTGCTGCGGACCATGGCGGACCACCGGCTGCAGACCACCATCACCTTCCACCACCGCACCATCGAAGCCCAGGCCTACGCGGAAGGACTGGAGCGGGTCGCGGCCAAACTGCACGCCGACAACCCGCAGAAGTACCCGAAGACAATCTGGGCCAACTGGCTGTGCGGTGAACACGTCCCCGAACGCCGGCGCGAAGTCCTGGGCTCCTTCGCCACCACCGCGCGGCGGGCCGTCCTGTCCAACTGCCGCGTCCTGGGCGAAGGCGTCGACATCAGAAGCGTAGACAGTGTTGCCCTGCTGGATCCCAAGGGCGCCCCGCACGACATCGTGCAGGCCATCGGACGGGCACTGCGGCAGAAGCCCGGACAGGGAAAGCTCGCGTCGCTGATCGTTCCGGTCTTCCTCCAACCCGGCGAGCAACCCGAGGACATGTTCACCTCCAGCTCCTACCAACCCCTGGTGAAAGTCCTCCAGGGACTGCGCGCACACGACGAAGAAGCCATCGAACTCCTCGCCATCCCACAAGACAGCAGCACACGATCAAAACCCGTCACCAACATCGGTGAACCACCCAAAAAAGACGAAGAAGAAAGCCGCCTCCTACTCCGCTTCGCAGCACCGCGCGACCCGGTCATGGTCGCGGACTGGGTGTCCTTCAACGTCATCGACACCGAACGACAGGACTGGGCACGCGGCTGGGCAGCACTCCGGAAGTTCGTCGAACGGGAGGCGCACGCACGCGTGCCCTACGACCACAAAGAGGGCGCCTACCCCCTCGGACAGTGGATCGCAGAGCAGCGCCGCGCCTACGGGGCCGGACAGTTGAACGGGAAGCGGGCCGAGCGGCTGGAGCAGCTCGGGATGGCGTGGGACGCCGCCGACGCACAGTTCCAGGAAAGCCTCGCCGCCGCACGCGTCTACCACGAACAACACTGGACACTCTGCGCCCCACGAACCGCCACAGCCCTCGACAAGCCGATCGGGCAGTGGCTCTCCAACCTCCGCAGGCCAGGCGCGCTGGCCGGGCATCCGGAACGGGAAGCCGCGCTCCAGGCGATCGACCCGGACTGGAACCCCGCATGGCCCGCCACCTGGCAACGCCACTACACCGCCGCACACGAACTCCTGCGTGAGGAAACCGGACTGACCGAGCCGACCGAGGTCCTGCCCGGCGTCACCGTCCACGGCATGGACATCGGACGATGGCTCCACCGACAACGCCAGCACAACGTCTGGGCGGCGCTGAAGGCCGGGCAGCGCGAGCGCCTGGAGGAACTCGGCATCACCCCGCTCCCCCCGGAACAGGAGGCCCCCGTGAAGACCCCCAAGGCGGCCTTGGGCGCCTTCGAGCGGGGCCTGGCGGCCCTGGCTCAGTACAAGGGCCGAACGGGCTCTGTGACCGTCCCACGGGGGCACGTAGAGGCGCTCCCCGACGGGACCGAGGTCAAGCTCGGAGTGTTCCTGTCCAACACCAAAACCCGCAGGTCAAAACTCACGGCCCAACAGCGACAGCAACTCGCAGAACTCGGAGTCAACTGGGTCGCGTAGCAGCGGGGCAAGGAGCTCGGAAGACGGCCAGAGGACATGCCGAGACATGCCCGACGCTCCGACTGGCCGCTGCCAGTCACCATAGAGCGGCCAGGCCAGCCACGAACCACGCGGGGCTGGTCGCAGAGAGCAACGACCGGGGGCGGACTTCACTCATCTGGGTCACAGGACGGCCACAGCGCTCAGACACACCTCTCACGCGGCGCATGATGCTCCCTCAGCGCACGCCAGTCCTGGGGGGACCATGAGCCAATTGCCACCGAACGCCTGGGGCCCACCCCCACCCCCGCCGCCCCGGCCCCAGAAGACAGTCGGGAACGTCGCCATCACCGCCGCCGCCGCAGCAGCAGCGTTCTTCGTCGCAGGAGCCATCGGCCAAAGCCTCAACGACGAGCCCAGTACCAGTGCGTGCAAGGCCGCCCTGCAGCGCAACTACGACACCACCGAGACCGAGATCAAAGCCGGACTCGCCCCGGGGCCAAAGGACATGCCCATCGAGTGCGTCGGCGTCGACAACGTCACCCTCGAACGCTACGCAGGCGAGATCGCCCGCCAGGCGCTCGAAGACGCCTTCAGCAGCGCGACAGAGCAGCCGTAGCCAGGACCAGCAACCCACGCAACGGGCGCCCCTACCGCCGCCTCGTGGCATCGCACGCCCTGACCGCCTGGAGGCACAACCGGGAAACCGGCGAGGTCTTCTGGTGGCTGCCGCCGACAGCCAGGGCGGGACATCGGCGGGGGCCCAGCAGACAGCCGCCGACCCCCTGAAGGTATGCAGCAGACACCACCCACGGAGCATCCGGCTCCCTTCCCGGCGTGCTAATCACGGCGCCATCGTCACGCGCCGCTGCCCACGATGCCGCAGCCGGGCCAGCTCGGGCGGGGTGGACAGCCGCGCGGGCAGCGCCGGCGCACAGGCGAAGGATCGGCGAGTGGCTCTGCCGGATGCGATCACCTGGGACAAGAGGTAGTCGTGGGATAGGAGGTGTTCGAGGCAAGGAGCGGCCATGGGAAGCAGCCTGAGCCGAAGAGAGAGACGCGCCAGAGCGGCCAGGAAGGCCCAGCGTAGAGCAGGACAACAGCGTAAGTCTCGACGATGGTGGCGCCGCATCCCGTGGAAGAAATGGGGTACGGCGGCCGGGGTTCTCGGAGCCATCGGCACCCTGGCCTTCACAGGTGTCGCGACCTACTACCAGGCATCTGTCTCAAAGGACCAGCTCAAACAGTCCAAGGCGGATACAAAGCGGGCCATCCGAAATCAGGGGATGCACATCACCTACTGGACAGACCGTGGACCGGACGGTTCACAGAACTTCCATGTGATGAATAGTTCGCCAGACCCCGTCATCAACGTGATCGTGTCCTTTGCCGTGGCCATCGTTCCCGAAAAGCCAGATTCCCAGCCGCGGAAGGGCGAGTCGCTACCCGCGTTCATGTTCGAGGCCGACCTGCCGGGGCTTGCTCCATGCTCGGCGCTGGTGTTCACCGCCGGCATGCTCACTTACCGGGACGCTCACGGGAGAAACCGGGTTCGCCCACCAGACAACTGGCCCTTGTTCGGGCGCGGAATCCAGTTCACGGATAGTGCCGGCCAGACGTGGCTTCGTTCGGGGGGGGACCTTTCGCTTCATGATCCGCGTGACGCCGAGTGGAGGCAGAGCGTGCCTCCGGACTCGTTTGGAGAGGTGAAGGGCGTGCCGAAGCAGGAGCGGCCAGCCTCGTGTAGCTCCAGCTGAGGAGTACTGAGGTAGGAAGGGCCGCCACCGGACACCTCGTTGGTGCCGGGTTCGGTGATGGAGAGTTCGGCACACCGGCCGGGTGCCGGGGATCCCGGCCGTGCAGGTGCATTCGGCTGATCTGTGAGCGCGCATGCCTGTCTGTGTCACCAACAGCGTGCAGGATGCCACGACATGGGAGCACCAAGTTCCGTTCCGCACGGCGCCACGCGAGGAGAGGCGCGGCGGGAGGTAAGGCTTGCGCTGGTCATGAACGGCGGGGTGAGTCTGGCCGTCTGGATGGGAGGTGTCACGCATGAGCTCGATCTGCTGCGCAATGCCTCGGCTCACCCCCCTGGGTCGGCCTGTCCCGGCGAAACCCAGCAGATCTGGAGCGAAGTGCTGGCCGCGGCTGGAGAACGGGTGGTCATCGATGTCGTGTCGGGGACATCGGCTGGCGGTCTCAACGGAGTGCTGCTGGCTACTGCGATCGCTCGGGGCCGTGCGCTTCCCTCACTGCGTGACGTATGGGAGAAGTCGGCCTCGCTCACCCGGCTTCTCGATGGGGCGACCACGTCGAGCATCCTGAACGGGGAGACTTTCACCGCCGAGGTGGCCGATGCTGTCGCGCTGATCGAGGGGTCCGAGACCCGCGATCACAACTCGGTGGAGTTGCTCGTGACTGCCACGGCGCTGGGAAGGTCGGGCTTTCCGTTCAAGGACAGCTTCTCCAATCCGTTCGAGGTCCAGGACCACCGTCGTCTCTACCGGTTCCGGTACGGGGACCGATGGACGTACGTCCGGACGGGGAACGGGTGGGATTTCGAGCGGGGGCGGCACGATGAGTTCACGGCAGACTTCACCAAGCGGCTGGTGCTCGCTGCCAGGGCCTCCGCCAGTTATCCCGCTGCGTTCCCACCAGTCGACAGCCAACCTCTGCAGGACCTTCAGCTGCGCCGTCGGCCATTGTTCGAATCAGATGCCGGCTGTGTCATGGACGGAGGAGTCCTCAATAACGCACCGTTCGAGCCGGTGCTGGCTGCCATCACGAGCCGGGAGATCGCGTACAGCCCCATTCGGCGCGTGCTGGTCTACGTCGTGCCGTCCGTAGGCATGGGCTTGGCAAGCCCTAATGATCCCACCGCCTGCCGTGACATCCCCATCTACAAACCGCCGATGAGCGCGCTTCAGTACCCGACCGAGGCGAACCTGCGCTCTTCGGTAGAGGAGATGCTGACCAGGCTGCAGGGCCGAGCCTGGGACATGCCTAGCGACCTACTGGCCCGTATATGGCAGGAGGCGCGTGAATCCGCAGGTTCGACGGAGGGCACCGGTCTGGCGGACCACCTAATCGAAGCCGCCCAAGGCCTGCTCGGGGAGTACCGCCGCAACCGCGCCTACGCGGTCGTGCTGGACGCCCGTCGACGCCTTGCCGACGGCAGCACCGAGGTCACCTTTGCCACCGCCGACGACGGGGGAATCGAGGGCTGTGCCAGGATTCTGCTCCGCCGGAACGATCTTGCCTGGGGCCCACGCTGTCATTCGCAGGAGTTGACGGGGGGCTGGGATGCATGGCGTTGGGGACTGGCCGCGGCGGAACGCCTGCTCCAGCGCCTGAGTGTGCACCTGCGCCATTTGGCCGATCACGAGCCCTTCGGTAGCGCGCCGTATTCCGAGGTCGCACAGGCGGCTCTCGTAGAGGGGGACCGGCTCGTCACCGATGCCCTCAGAAAGGTGCTGGCCGTGATTGAGAAGGCCGACGCCGACCTGCAGGAGAAGGTGGCAGCTAAGGATCAGCCCGTTGCCGCCGAGGAGCTGGCCTCCTTGATCGACCGGATGTATACGGATCTCCACCTGCCGGACAAGCTGCTGCAGACTGTCATTGAGGCGAGCAGCGCGTACGTGGCTGCCGTCGACGGGGCCGGATTGGGCAACGGCTGGACTGCCGAGATGGTCATCACCCGCTGTCTCGCCATCGAAGTCGTGACGCGGGTGTACGCGACGCCGGGGAAACTCCTCACACCCCTGCCGCCGGAGTTCGCGTTCCTCAGACTCGGCCCGGACAGCATGGGGCCCCTGGTCGACGATCCGACACTCGCGCGTCTCGGGGACAAGAAGCTGTACGGCTTGCGGCTCGGGCACTTCGGGGCCTTCATCGATCCGGAGTGGCGCAGGTCGGATTTCGCCTGGGGTCGCCTGGACGCCGCGCACCACCTTCTGTCGCTCTTTCCGCTCTCCTCCCAGGATCGGCAGAAGTTCGAACGTCGACTGCACCTCGCGATCGTGAAGGAGGAGGCGCCCAGGGCCGACGACGCGCCCCCGCGCGAGGAGCAGGCCCTCAGATGGCTGCAGGAGCATCTCGCCCAGGCAGGAAGACCAGACATCGACATGCTGCGAGACGTCGCGGAGACCGACAACGGCAAGCAGTTGATGCGCGACCTGGCCGGGGCACTCGTCCGGATCGTCGACAGCACCCTGCCACCCGACACACCGGACGGAGGGATGAAACGCCCCTGGCGCAAGGCCGTTCAGGTGGGACGTGTTGCCTTTGCCTCCCATCCGCCGACTCGAGGCCCTGGGGCGTGGCTGCTGCGCGCTCTCACAGCCTGGCCTCGGCTCAGGGCTCATCGGGCGCTGCGTGCCGACCCCCGTGCGCTTCACCCCGAGGTACTTAGTGCGTTCCTGTATAGCGTCGCGGGCGGTGTCGCTGTTCTTATCGGCCTTGCGGTGCTGATCACCTGGCTGGCAAGTCGTCGTTAATCCCGAACGCGCCGGGACGGCCGGCGGGGCGGATCCGGGTGAGGTGTTCGCTCTGGCGCGTGCGGTGCTGTGCGGGTGGTGGGGGCGGGAGGAGTTCTGGGAGCGGGAGCAGGTGTTGGGGGCCCGGCTCGAGGAGGTTGTAGCCGCTACGCGCTGGTGGGGCGCGGAGCAGTGGCGGTGGCGGGTGCCCTGGTGGAGCCGGGCGTACGGCAGCTGGTGGCCGGTGAGGGGGCGGGTGGGCTTGTGCGGGGGCGGGATGTGGATACGCGCCTTGCCGCGGTGCTGGGTGAGCGTCTGAAGCGGCGGTGGCTTGTTGAACTGGAAGCGGACCGGCACGGGGCGTTGACGTCCTGGGTGCGGGCGGTCGTACGGGAGCAGCGTCGTGCGATCGGATCACGGCCGGGGCAGGGGCGTGGGTTGTGGTGGGTGCGCGCCGTGCACCGGCCGGTGGAGGTGGGGGCGGGTCTGCGGCTCCTGGCCGGTTCCCCGGGCTCCGTTACGGATGCGGGTGTGAGTGGGGTGCAGTGCCCTGCGGGCGGAGATGGGTGGGAGGTGGGACCGGTGGTGCCGCGGTGGGAGGGACGAAGCGGCAACTTGCAGCAGCGGCATGCTCAGCAGTTCGCTGAAGGACTCAAGCATGCTCGCCGTCACGTGCGCGAGGTCGGGCATCTGGCCCTCGCACACACGGGTTCCGGTGTACGGGAGGGAGGACCTTGATCGTGAACTCACCGCGCTGGGACATGCCGACCGGTACCGCGGCCCGTCTTGCACATCAACTCCGGCGCCACCGCAGCCGCCTGCGAACGCGGAGGATGTACGGGCACGGCGACCCATGCCACCGTCGACCAGCGGCAGGCGCATCGAGAAGGGCTGGGCCAGGCGCACCAGCGCGTCGTAGATCGACGCGTCTCCGTGCGGGTGGAGCTTACCCATGACCTCACCGACGACGCGGGCGCACTTCACATAGCCGCGATCGGGGCGCAGGCCCATCTCGTTCATCTCGTACACGATGCGGCGGTGCACGGGCTTGAGGCCGTCGCGTGCGTCCGGCAGGGCTCGCGAGCAGATGACCGAGTACGCGTACTCGAGGAAGGAGCCCTGCATCTCGTCCACGACGTCGATATCGAGGATCTTCTCCTCGTACGAGTCGTCGGGCGGCGGGGTCTTCGTGCTGCGGCGGGCCATCGCGAGCCCTGCCGGACGCACGTGACGGCCTCAAGCCCGTGCACCGCCGCCTCGTGCCGCCGGCACCGCCGACGCGCGCGCCGCGTCGTACCTCTCGCTGATCGGTTGTATCGCCGCCGAGGAACCGACCACGGGAGCGGCTCCCTCCCCCACCAGTTGCTCGATGACGGTGAGCCGCTCGTGCTCGAGGTTGTCGGCTCCTGGATGACCAAGGACGTGATCACGTGAACGCACGGGAGGGCCCCCGCCGCTGGATGCGGTGGGGGCCCTCCCGTGTGCGGGTGTGGGTGGGTGGTCAGTCCTCTCGTCGGATCATGGTGCGCATCGGCCGGGTGCGGCGGATGCGGCGCTTGGCGGAGTGTTGCAGGGCCTTGGCGGCGACCTTCTCGCGCATGAGGCCGGCGTAGAGGACGCGGCGGGCCTCGCACCACTGGTGGTACTCGGGCTCGTCGCTGGTCATGCCGAGGCCGGCGAGGATGCCCTTGAGGGCGTCCTCGGTGGGCAGCATCTTGGCGTTGAGGACGTCGGAGATGCTGGCCAGGGCGACCGGGGTGCCAGCGGCGGCGGCGCGGGAGGCCATCTGCTTGTAGGGGGGATTACCCCTCCACAGGCGCAGGTCTCGCAGTGCGATGGCGCAGTCCTGCAGGTTCAGGACGTGGGTGGGCAGCAGGCGCTGGTAGGCGGCGCGCTGTGTGGGGTCGGCGGGGACGCCGGCGGCGCGGCGCTGGCGTTCGGTGGCGCACATCTCCCATTGGGGGCGCCAGTCGTCGGGGTTCTCGCCGACGGCCGGCAGGTACTCGAGCAGGGTCTTCCACGAGGGGCACCCCGTGGGGTCGGTGGCCCGGGACAGCGTGGCCATGGACAGGCCGGTGATCTTGGCCAGTTCCTTGAGCGTGGTGTTGGCGGGCCGGAGTTCGGCGAGCTGCCGGGCGAGGCGGGCGTGCTTGCCGGTGGGGGTGGCGTTGTCGCGCCGGGGTCGTGCCATGTTCGCGTCTCCCTTCGAACCGGGAGTGCTGGTGGCGGGGGGGGGGGGGGGGGGGGGGGCGGCCCCCCGCCCGGGGGGGGTGGGGGGCCCCCCCCGGGGGGGGGGGGGGAGCCCGGGGGGGGGGTGTGGGCGGGGGGGGGTGGGGTTGGGGGCGGGGGGGGGTCCCTTGTGGGCGTCCCCCTGGGGGGGGGGGGGGGGGGCGGGGGGGGGGGGGGGGGCGCGCCCCCGGCACCAGTCACGTCTCAGTTCGCGCCGCCGGCCTGGTCGTCGGTCGGAACCGTGGTGGAAGGGGGGACACGGTGCGTCGGACATGACGGATGCGGAGTGGGCGGCCATCCGGACAGATCGCGCAGGCGAACCCGGCCGGCGACGACCCTCATGAGGCGGTGGTGCCTCTGATCGACCCGGCCGGGCTGCTGTCACACGACGATCCAGGCCGAGTCGCCCATCCCGAGGCCCGGTACTTCGACTGAGGCGAACCGGCGGTCACCGGACTGAGCGACTGATCCGCGCGGGGTTTCAGCCCTGCAGCCAGTGGGCGATCGCCGCGGATATCTGCGACGCCTCGGGATCGGGCAGAAAGAGCCACTGCCCGCCGGGATTGAGATCGATGAAGTACGTGCCGCTCTCTGTCTCGATCCAGTCCTGACTGGAGTACCTGACGGACATTGCCGCCGACAGATCCACTGCCCGCTGTTCGATGTCCGGTGCCTTCAACGGCCGCCACGACGTGTGCGCGGCGACGCTCCTGCGCCAGTCCAGAGGGATGCCTTCTGCCAGGATCTGGAAGGCCCAGGCCTCATCGCACACCGTCACGACCCGCAGATGTCGTACGGCCCTGACGCGTTCTTGCAGAATGAATGGTGCGCCCGCCAGGAGTTCTGCGACCGATGGGTCCTGTGGGTCCACTGGGGCCGCGAAGACGATCCGCGGATCGCCCTGCTCAAGCCAGTACTGCGGGGGGCCGAGGGGTTTGGCGACGAGAGGTCCCGGCAGAGACGACACCTCGGACGCGTCGTTGGTGACCATCAGCGGCGGCACGTCGATACCTGCCCCAGTGGCGGTCCGGCACTGCACGATCTTGTTCTCGGCGGCGAGCAACGCGTCCAGGGACGTCAGCCACTCGCAGGCGGGGTTGCGCAGCAGCGACACCAGCAGCGTGCGCCACGCGCCCTGCACCGCGGCCTGCTTGCTTCCCCATCTCATCCCTACGTCCCAGTCGGCCGGCGCGGGGCGCCGGATCCAGCCGCGGTGGGCGTCCTGGATGTGGGCGGCTCCGTGACCGTTCGTGGTCTCCACGCCGAGGCGAGTTGCGGAGACCACGAACGGGATGCGCTGGACACCGGCCGCGTCGAGGACGACCAACGGTCGGAGCGAGGAGACGCGATCCGCCACCTCACGCACGTGGGGATCGGATTCCTCACCAATGATCACCACTGGGGTGCGTGGGCCAGCGTGACGGCGGTCCACCGGGCCGCAGGATTCGTTCACCGCTCGTGCCACAGCGCATGCCCCGTCAGCTGAAGGTGAACGGGTCATTGTCCGTCGTCTCGACCGACATAGTCGTCGTCCTGCCGGGAACGTCGGCGAAGTCGACGGCCTCGGCCAGTGTGTCGTAGAGACTCGGCGGGAGCTGCCGCTCCGCGGTCACGGGTGCGTCATCCAGTCGATCGGCGCTCATAGGGTTGCCTCTCTTTCCTTTCGATCCCGGGTCGTGCCGATGTAGTGCGAACGGAGCCGGATAGCGGCTGACCCCATCGGAGGTGCAGCCGGGGGTGGTGCCTTTGCCGGGCCTATGCGGCCCTCAGCGACCCCGATCCGCCCTCCGTGCGGTCGTCGAAGATGTCGTCGGCGAAGACGAGCAGGGACGATCCGATCCCCTTGATGAAGGCGTAGTTCAGCGTTCCCCCCACGACAGCCCCCACGAGGG
This sequence comes from Streptomyces sp. NPDC050564, assembly GCF_044457265.1. Lineage (NCBI taxonomy): Bacteria > Bacillati > Actinomycetota > Actinomycetes > Kitasatosporales > Streptomycetaceae > Streptomyces > Streptomyces sp. NPDC050564. The sequence continues at coordinate 11,546 of NZ_JBITGS010000055.1, forward strand.
GAATGAGCCGGCCCACCACGCGGGCGCTCAGCCGCTTCAGCACCTCCTGCGCCACCTTGATGACCAGGTACTCCAGGCCCTTGGCACTGGCTTCCACGCCGACCGACAACGCGACGATCTTCATGAACTCCTCGAAGCTGACCGCGTACCGGCCGGTGCGGTGGTAGATCACCGCCAGGGTGACCTTGAACTGCTGGGCCACGGTGTTGGCGATGTCCGCCGGAATGCCCAGCGCCAGGGTCAGACCTCCGCCGGACCCGGCAGCGACACCCGTGGCCGCCGCCAGGCGGGCACAGTGGTCGATGTACCCGTGGATGCCCCGCTTGTCGACCTCCTGCTTGATCTTGAAGGAGTCGAGGTTTCGATGGATGAACTCGAAGGAGCTACCCAGTGGTCCAAAATCTTCTGCGCCCATCAGCCCTCCCTGGCAGCGGCATTCGCAGGTTTCCTGATCGCTGACATGAGGTTGTCGGTTCCTTGGGCGCGCCGTCTCCATCAGAAGACGGAATCGCGGCGACCCGGTGCGGTGGCGACTACGGCCTCCTGTTTCCCAGCTGCCGGATCGCGGTGCAGTCGGGAATCTCCACCCACCGGTATCCCGTCCGGATGACACCGTGCTGGGCGAGCGTGCGCAGGGCACGGCTGACACTCACCTCGGCGGCTCCTATCAGCGTGGCCAACTCGTACTGCGTGAGCCCGACACGGCAGGGAGTCCGGCTGCCGTTCTCCTCGCACCACTCCGCCAATACCCGGCACAGCCTCACCTGTACGGGTACGCCTGCGAAGTCGACCCGCCGCCGTGTGGCGGCCCGCAGCCGCTCGACCACCTGACGACTGACGGCGGCCAATGCCATCGGGTGCCGGTGCAGGAAGGCCCGGAACTCCTGCTGGGAAATGGCCTGGACTCTTGCAGCACCGACAGCCGTCACCGTGGCCACGCGAGGCCGCCCGTCGATTGCCGCCATCTCTCCGACCAGATCGCCGCTGTGACGTACTGCCAGCAGCGTCGACCGGCCGTCCGCGGTCGTGGCACTGACCTTGACGGATGCGTCGACGAGCAGGATCGCATGTGTGGTGCTGTCCCCTTCCGCCAGCAATTGCTGCCCGTCCGCATAGCGGCGCCGGGAGCCGAGGGTGAGCAGAGCATCTCCGGTTCCCGCGGGAAGTGCGTACATCAGACTGTTAGGTGGCCACGGTCCACGCCGGCCAGATGTGCTGGAGCTCGACAAGGCCAACGCCCCCTCTCATTACCGCCCGTGGGCTGTATCCCTTCGACTACGCTATGACAGGACTTCGGCACAATCGGACACTTCTGCCATAGCGCAGATCGTCCAACCGCCAGGGGGAGGGGTTTATGGACGACGGTGTTGCCGATCGTGCCTCTCGACTCCTGCAGCACGGCGCGGAACTGATAGGCCGGGATGCGCTGATCGAGGCGGAGATCGCGCTTCGCAAAGCTGCCGACCTGTTCCCCGTGGACGACCTCCGACGGTCCACCTGCCTGGAGAAGCTGGGCAAGATCCGCGTTGCCCGCGGCAAGCTCGAACAAGCCGCGGCCTCCTTCCGATCTTCCTTCATCGTGGTGGCCGCCAACGCGTATCGCGAGTACACGGGCTCGCTGGAGGTGCGGCGTATTGCCGCGTCCTGCCTCGGCGAAGCGGTGGGCCTGTCTGTGTCCCTGGCGCTGATGGCGTCCAACCCGAAGATCACCGCTTCCGCCATGCGGCAGGTCATGACCTGGAAAGCGATCACCGCTGCACTCACCAAGGTCGAACCGCCGCGAGCCGGCCCGCTGTTTCCCCGTCTGTCGGAGACCTGGAGCCGCCTGCCGGCCGATGGCGTCCTCCTCGAGTTCTTGCGCTACGCGCCTCACGACTTCACCGCTCCGCTGGAATGTGCGGGGCAACTGCCCGACAGATACGCCTGCTTCGCCCTCGGAGGCTGGGCCGACGACCGTCGGGTCACCCTCATCGACGTCGGGCTCGCCAAAGAGATCGACGACTGCGTTGCAGACGTGCGGGAGGAAATGTCCGGGCTGGCCTCCTATCACGGCGGCTGCGTCTCCATGCCCGTCGCGGAGATGCGTCGCCTGTTCGAAGCCGAGGACGACGGGTCCGACGGGCCACCCGTGACCGCACAGATGCAGGTGACCTACAGCCGCTCGCATCAGCTCATCGAACACACGGTCACCATCGACGCCGTCTCGTTCCGGCAGCTGATGTGGGACCTCAGCAACGGCACAAGTACGTTTCCGCAAGAGCAGTTGCATCGCCTGTACGGACTTCAGGCATCGGCCGGCAAGACCGAAAACCCTGACCCTCCCCATCCCCCGGAGCCGCCCTCCAACGTGAGGGGTCGGGCATCACGTGCTCTGGCCGCAGCCGTACTCGAGCCTCTGCGCCCCCTCGTGTCCCGGGCCCGCCGAGTCATCATCGCTCCCGATTCCGAACTGTGGCTGGCACCCTTCGCCGCTCTGCCCAATACCGACGGCAGTCCATGGCTGACCGATGCCACCCTCACCTTCGTCAACCACGGACTGGAACCGACTACGGACGACTCGCTGGCGGTCGGCGCCGGGGATCCCCTGGTCGTCGCGGACCCGGCCTTCGGCGCACCGGACGGCAAACGGAAACGGACAGTCTTCGCGCCGCTTCCCCACGCCCTCGAGGAGGGGAAGATCGTGGCATCACTCCTCGGAGTCGCCGTCACGACGGGCCTCGACGCCACCGACATGCTGCTGCGCAATGTCCGGTCGCCGCGTGTTCTGCATCTGGCCACCCACGCCTTCGCCGTCCGCCATCAGGAAGTCCCCAGTAGGGGTCTCCCCAACGTGAACCACGTCGGCCGATTCCGCGGATTCGAGCTCCTCACGCACTCGGACAAGCCCTGGCATCGCTGCGGAGTGGCGTTGGCCAACGCGGCGCTGTGGGAATCCACGGGTGAGAGTCTGCCGAAACCGGGTGACGGCCTGCTCCTAGGATCTGACATCGCCGGACTCTCCCTGAAAGATACGGCTCTGGTCGTACTCAGCGCATGCGAGACCGGACTCGGCGAGGTCGGGGCGGGCGATGTGCCCTGGTCGGCTGGTCACGCCTTCCGCCAGGCCGGAGCCAGAGTCGTCGTCATGAGCCTGTGGCGCGTTCCGGACGGAACGACCCGGACGGTGATCCAGGAGTTCTACCGCCGTCTCGCTGCCGGCGCCTCGCCGGCGCACGCGCTTCAGCAAGCGCAGAGGAAGGCTTGGTCGGAAGGACTGCACCCTCGGCACTGGGCCGCGTTCGTCTGTCTCGGCGTTCCTGCCCACACACTTCGCCCGTTCGCCCTTGTACCGTCCCAACACCGTCACTGCCGTGGAGTGGCCAGACGCCGTAGGGGGTTCCGTGGACCACGTGGCTGAGGTGGAACTCGTCCTCGTCGACGACAGCAGCCGTTCGTTCGACACGGCTCCCCAAGAGGTCGACATCGGCGCCGTCAAATTTCAGGGCTGGCAGATCCATGCCGTCACGCCGGTGCCCGCGGATTTCCGTGACCATGACGTCTACGTCATCAAAGTGAACACCGACCTGGCCTTACGTCCGTCCTCCTCACCGCCACAGTGGATGGAGTTCGGGTTCACATTCCAGGACAGCGGAGTGTATGTAGCCGACATGGTGCCGAAGGCCGTCAGCTTGCCCGAACCCGCCCGCAGTTACGCAGTGACCAGACATCTCGCCTTCATCGCCAATCCCGATACCACCTCCCGGACCGGCTGCTCTGGGGACATGGTGATGAACGACCTTGTCGTTCCGGCGCTCACACCGACCATTGAAGCGCTCGGAATCGGCAGCAACTCGGTGCGGTGGCGCCACAAAGGAGACACCCACGGGGTCCCTAGTGGCTCGCGCAGCGGCTGGCTCCTGCTGTTGGTCCCCTCCGGCCTGCGTGAACTGAAAGTACGGTCCGACGCCGCCTACGCACTGACACCGTTCCAAGAAATGGGGTTCTCGCCGAAGGGCAGACCCGCAGCGTTCGTCGTCCAACTTCCCCTCGGCAGGACCCCCGAACCCCGTCCGGCCTCGGCTGACGTCACTGGCCGGCGTCAGATCAGGCTTGGCTTCGCCCTCGACGTCCAGGGCTACAGCACCCGCTCCGGCCCCCGGCAGAACGAGGTACAGGACCGAGTGGCTCGGCTCGTCCGCGAGGTGCTGCACGAGGCCGGGGTTCCCGATGAGCGGACGGACGTCCAGCCCACGGGTGACGGCATGAATGTGGTCCTGCCGACCGACACGGACTGCGTCGATCTCCTTCCCCGGCTGATGACCGGTGTGGCCCGGCATCTGGCCAGGGACAACAGCATCCACGCGGACAGAATCCGATGCCGTATGGCGTGCGACATCGGGCCCGTCGCCCGCTCGGCGCTTGGCTTCTCCGGCCCCACGGTGGTGAGGTTCTGCCGCCTGGTAGACAGCCGACAGCTACGGGATGCTCTGGAGAACAACGAGAAAGCCGACCTCGTCGTGGCCGTTTCCGACTGGCTCTACGAGAACGTCTTCCGCCCCGGATATGCAACCGCCGACCGCGGTCCCCTCGGCAACCGCGTCCTCCGCGACGGCACGCCTGGCAAAGGCCCCTTCGACGAAGAAGCCTTCACGCAAGTCCTCGCCGTGGCCAAGGGCTACCAGGCCACCACATGGCTGTGGAGCGTAGATGGGTGTAGCTCTGCCGCAGGGACTGTTTGAGTTGGGGAGACGTCACGGCGGGCTGTGATGCCGGGCTGGTCTCTCCCACTCAAAGTTTGCCTATTGGGTGCAGTTGGGCGAACTCGTCAGCAAGCATGCCCATCATGACGAGGTCGTGGTAACGGCCGGCGAGGAAAACGTGATCGCGGAGGCGCCCCTCTTCGACGAAGCCGAGCCGACGATGAAGCTCCAGTGATGCCTCGTTATGGGCGAAGATCCGCGCTTCGCACTTGTGATAGCGCCGCTCGGCGAACATGAAGTGCAGCAACAGCACCACGGCTTCTGCCGCGTAGCCTTTGCGGCGGTGCTCAGCACCGAGCGTGACGCCGTACTCGAACCAGCCCGCACCTGGATCGGCGTGGTGCGAGCCGATGGCCCCGATTATTTCCCCCGTGTCGACGGCCTCGATCGCCAACCGGAAGCAGTCGCCATCGGCCTTGGCCAGGGCCTGTTCCCTCGCCCAGACACGGAAGCCCTCAGCGGAACGGGGTGGGTGCAGCACGTCCCCCAGCCGCTCCTCGTCCTCGGCGAAGCACAGGAACGCGGTCCAGTCGTCGGGCTCGATACCGCGAAGGCGTATCCGCCTGCCCCTCCAAAACAATGTCATCCCCTATTGGATCAAGGTCCGAGATCTCGTGTCCATGCTTTCCGGAACTCCGGATGGCGAGCACTTCGCTGCTGCCAAATCCTGGCCGAGGGATGGTGTTGATCAGGCGGCGAGAGCATATCCGTCCTGGTGGACGCGGCGGTGCTCGCGGGCGAGGTGAAAGCGCCAGTAGGTGTCGAAGTCGCCATTGCTGATGAGGGCGCGGAGCTTCAGGAGGGCTTCAGCGCCGGCCAGTCCCCAGCGGACGCCGGTGATATCGAGCCGGTCGGCAATCAAGTGCCGGCAGGCGCCCTCGATCACGCCCGTCGCGATCGGCCAGCCCGCGGCCAGTGCGCGCTCGTAGTGCAGAAAGGGCGCCTTGCTTCTCAGGTAGCGCACGCAGACGTCGGCGCCATGACGCTTCTGGGCGCACCGGGCACCCTCACCGTCCCCAGGGCCCACACGGAGACGCTTCCGGACTGGACGCCCGTCCGGCTGGGCATCTGGATCTCCATACCAAGAACCGGAGGGCGAAGCTCACGCCGGAACAGTTGGCGCAGCTGGCGAAGCTGGGGGTGAACTGGGCGTGAGCCGAGCAGTCAGAGGCTTATCGGGGCGTGAGTTCCTCGACGCTGCCTGTGCTCGCCTCTCTCCCCGCCATCCGCGAGCTGTTCCGCACCCACTACTCGGCGGGAAGTGGGGTTTCGGAAGCACAACCAAACGCTACAACTTCCGGCAATCTTCTGCGTGTTGTCGGAACCTTGTCCAGGACCGGCAGCCAAGCGGAGATAACTGTAACGAAGTTGGTGGCCAACTTCAGCGACATGGTTGGGGTAAGTCCTCCTCCTCGCGGCCGGTCCCTGTTACGCCCCTCCCGTCCCGCTGTTCGGGTGAACAAGGCGTGCCGCCCACGCTCGTGGCCTCCTCCAGCGCTCACCCCTGCAAGGCGCACGGGCAGTGGCGGGTGGCAGACCCTACTGCGGGTCGCGTCCATAGCACGGGAAACGTCCTGTCCAACTTCCTGCCGAAGAAGGACGACAGGGCGGTTGCCGATCACTTCGAAGCTGCGCGCGAATTCGAACAACAGGCAACGATGATCCGCGAGTTCGCCTTGTCCTACATGCCCGGCATCCTTCAGACCCAGAGGTACGCGCGGGCAATTCTGAGCACGACCCCGTTTCCGCCTCTGAGCGAGCAAGAGTGTGACAGGGCAGTGGTCACACGGCTGGAGCGCTCCGAAATCCTCAACGACCCGGTGACACCCGTCGTGTGGGCCCTGCTCGACGAGGCGGTCTTACGCCGCCCGGTCGGCGGCACGGATGTCATGGCGGAACAGATCATGCACGTTGTCCGCCTGGTGGAGAGCGGGCGCGTGCGTGTGCATGTGATGCCGTTCGGTCTGGGGGCTCACCCGCTCCTGCAGAGCATGGTCACGCTGATGTGGTTCGAGGATCAGCCACCGGTGACCTACGTGGCCCCGAAGTCCTAGCTCGGACACCAGGGAACATGTAACCCGCCAGTAGCCTTCTGGGCGGTATCTGGTCACTCGCCGAGGGCGTTGACGCGGTTCTCGTACTCGCGGCGGGCCTTGCGCTGTGCCGGAATGGCTCCGGTACCGTCCAGGCTCTGGCAGCGGTCGAGGAGTTGGCGGTGGAGCGCGGGTACGGCGGTGACGCGCAGGGTGTAGCCCATGCCGCGCCGTACGGCCTGGCCGTGGTCGAGTGCGGCCCGCTCGGCGTCGTCCAGGTCGGTCGCACGCAGGAAGTCGGCGACCTTGCCGGGCATGTCGAGGGTGATGGGCAGCTCCGGGGCCGGAACGGAGTCGTCGACAGTGACGTGCTCGGGCAGGAGGTCGGCGACGGCGGTACGGATGGCGCCGCGGCTGACCTTGTGGTCGCGGGCCAGGGCAGCGATGGACTGGCCCTCCAGGTACGCGGCGCGCACGTCGGTGACCGCCTCGCCCGCGAGGGCGGGGCGGCGTCCCCCCTTGTTGCCCTTGGCCTCGGCGGCCCGCAGTCCGTCGCACGTCAGCTCGCGTTGAAGATCGCGCTGGAGTTCGCCGGCGGCCGCGAGGGTCTGCACCATGAACTTCACGGTGGACAGCAGTTCTCCGGTGCGCGGGTGGCGGGCGGTGAGGTCAATCCCGGAGAACGCTCCGTCGTGGATGCGCAGCGCCACCTGATCGCGGTGGAGGACGTCGAGGACGTCGAGAATGTGCCCGGTGCCGCGCACCAGACGGAACATCTCGGAGATGTGCACGGTGTCGCCTGGCCGCGCGTAGGTGAGGAGCTCACCGAACTTCGGGCGCTGGAGCGGGTGGAGGCGGCTGGAGGTGCCGCCGTCCTCCTCGAAAACGATCGGGTCCTCGATCCCGGCCTCGGCGAGAACGAGGTTCTGGCAGTCGGTCGACTGCTGGTCGGTCGACACCCGCTTGTAGACGAGATTGGCCACGCTGTTCCTCGCTCTGTGCCGCCGCATCAGACCCAAGATGTCATCTAACCCTGTCGCCAACCGCCATCGGATCTCATTGGATCCGACGTGCCGTCAGGCCCCGGAAAATCCCGTGTTCATTGGACGCCCGCCACGCCTGTCGTCATTCGTTCGTTTGCCGACAGTTAGGGATGTCGGCGAGCCCCAGAGCGACGATCACCTGGTCGGGGCCGGGTTCGGGTTCTGGCGCCTCTACCACGGACAGCACCTCGGGGCCGCCGAACTCAGTGACCTGCACGACTCGCATCAGTCTTTCGTTTCATTGTTCCCGCCAGAAGGGAGACGGCCTGCCCAAGGGGGCAGGCCGTCTGGCTGGTCGACGGCGTCCGTAATCAGGGCGGCAGCGGCGTCCGACTGGGTGCTCTGGTCCTCTGCGCCACCGGGATGGGGTGCCGCGCCCCGGGGCGGTCAGGCAGGAAGGGAGGGGTAGTCGGTGTAGCCGTGCTCGTCGCCGCCGTAATACGTGGCGCGGTCGGGTTCGTTGTAGGGGCCGCCGGATGCGAGGCGACGGGGCAGGTCGGGGTTGGCCACGAACAGTGCGCCGAAGGCGAGCATGTCCGCGGCGCCGTCCTCGATCAGGCTCAGGGAACGGTGGTCGGTGGGGTCAGCGGAGGTGAAGGGGTTGAGGATGAACGTGCCGGGCCAGTCCTTGCGCAGGACCCCCGTCAGGCTCTGGTTGGAACCTTCGAGTATGTGCAGGTAGGCCAGGCCCAGTGGGGCGAGAGCTGCCGCCACGGTCGTGTAGGTCTCTTCCAGGTTGGCCTGGTCCGTCTCGTCGATGTCGTTGAAGGGGACCCCGGGAGAGAAGCGGACGCCGGTGCGGTGCGCGCCGATGGCGTCGGCGACGGCGCGGGTGAGGTCGATGGCGAAACGGGCCCGGCCCGTGGTGTCGCCTCCCCATCGGTCGGTGCGCTGATTGGTGTTGGGGGCGAGGAACTGGTGGATCAGGTAGCCGTTCGCCCCATGGAGCTCCACCCCGTCGAAACCGGCGGCGATGGCGTTGCGTGCCGCGTCGGCGAAGTCGGCGATCGTCTGCACGATCTCCTCGTCATCCAGCTCCCGTGGAGTGACGAAGTCCTGGAGGCCCTCATGGGTGTATACCTGCCCCTTCGCTGCGACGGCGGAGGGCGCCACCGGTACCAGGCCCGCGGGCAGCAGGCTGGGGTGGCCGATGCGGCCGGTGTGCAGCAGCTGCGCGAAGATCACTCCGCCTTCGCGGTGAACCGCGTCGGTCACCTGACGCCACGCGGCGACCTGCTCGGCGGAGTGCAGGCCCGGAGTGTCGGGGTAGCCCTGACCGACCACCGACGGCTGAACGCCTTCGGTGATGATCAGCCCGGCGCTTGAGCGCTGGGCGTAGTAGGTCGCCATCAGCTCCGTCGCACTGGCCCCCGGCCCGTAGGCCCGGCTTCGGGTCATCGGCGCCATCGCGATGCGGTTGGCCAGACGCTTGCCGCCCAGCTCGATCGGATCGAACGCAGTCGTCATGATCTTCCCTCTGGTCAGGGCCGCCCGGTCGGCGGCCCACTGTCGATGCGCACCATCGCCGCATCATTGCCTGTCCGAACAACTAAATCATGTTTCGGCTTCCCGTCCTGTCATGTGAGCCCAGCCACACCTCGTGCGTGCACCCGTTTCACATGCGGAAATGTGAGAGCTCTCTGGGCGCGACATGACGCAGGGGCGCGTTATCCTCACTGAGTACGGCGCAAGAGAAGCCCGGATTACTGTCCGGCACAGTTCTGCCCGGAGAGGAGCCTTGTGGTGAGCCCGAGCCCAGACGGGGAAGGGTCGAGCAGTCAGCCGGCCCCGGTGACACCGGCCGCCGCCTCGGTGCCGGTACCTGTCGCCACCCAAGGGGGACCTGTCAGCCATGCCATCTTCCGCGTCGCCCGCCTGCACCGCATGATCGGTGGACAGCTTCTGCGTCCGCTCGGCCTCCATCCCGGCCAGGAGATGATCATGATGCACCTGTGGGAACGCGGCCCTCAGCGGCTGACCGATCTCGTACATCTGCTCGACTCTGACGCTGCCACAATGACCCGCAGCATCAAGCGCCTGGAGAACGCCGGCTTCGTCCGCCGCCGCCCCCATCCACAGGACAAACGCGCGATCATCATCGAACCGACTTCCGCCAGCCAGGCGCTACGCGCGAAGGTCGAAGAGTTCTGGTCCGAACTCGAAGACGTGACGACGAGCGCCCTCACTCCCCATCAGCACGCCGAGGCGCTGCGCTCCCTGCAGCTCATCGAGGACACACTCGCCCGCGTGGCAGCGCGGAGACGGTCAGTCAGCCGGCGAAGTGACGACGCCTAGTAGTACTTCGGTAGGTCTGAAGTGATCGAGAGCGCCTTGGCTGACGTGTGGCGGGTAACTCGCGGTGGCAGGTGGGGCATTCGCCGGTCCAGGCCCGTATCAGGTCCTGGATGGCGTCGAGGACTCGGCAGAAGGTCAGGCCGGCGTCTCGACTTCTGGGTCGAGGCGCCGGAGGCTGCGGAAGGCGTGGGCGGCGGTGACGAGGGCGACGTGGTGGTGCCAGCCTCGCCACGTGCGGCCCTCGAAGTGGTCCAGGCCCAGGCCGTGTTTCATCTCGCGGTAGTAGTGCTCGATCCGCCAGCGGATCTTGGCCAGGCGGACGAGGCGGCGGATCGCGGTGTCGGGTGGAAGGTTGGTGAGCCAGAGGGGGCTGCTGCGGTCACTGCTGGTACCTGCTCATCAGGCGCTGAAGGTCCTCGGCGAAGGCCTGCCCGTACCGGTCGGCGGACATCTCGTGAACGCGCTTGGCCAGGATCTCCGCGTCCTGGGCATCGGCGGCGAACTGGCCGAGCACGGACCCATCCGGGCCGCAGATGGGGTACCGGTAAGAACGCTGTCACCAGCCGCAAACGAGGGGCGTCACGTCCGGCGACGTGCAGCGGGGTCGCGCTCGGCGACGTGCCGGGCGACGGCATCGACACCGGGACGCGCGTACCGCTCCAGGGAGCGGACGGAGGCATGGCGAGAGCGGGCCAGCAGCATCGGCGTGGAGGTGCCCCGCTCAGCATCGTGCGTCAGCGCGGAGTGCCGGAGTCGGTGCAGCGTGAAGCCCTCCAGCGCCTCGATCGGCCTCGGGGATCAATGGAACCGTGGTTATCGGTGAGAACGATCATGGTCCCAGGGGTCGATACCACGGAAGGGATCTTCCGCGCAGCGGTTCGGGCGACGGCTAACTGATGCGGCGTCAGCCCGGCTACCCTCCGGCCCGTGCCGGTTGAGTTCTTAACTGATGAGCAGGCCCGAGCCCGGAGTGGGTGTCTCGTCCTGTCTGCTGCTGCTCTGCGGCTTCGGATTCGCCTACAGTCTCGGCCTGCAACGGCCGTTCCTGGACGCCCTGCCGCCAGATGGCCGGGGCCAGGCATTCGGTCTGCTCGGCTCCGGCAGCATGACGCTGCAGGGCGTCGGCCCGGCCTGCTTCGGCGCGGTGGCCGCAGGTATCGGAACAGGCGGCGCAATCGCCCTGGCAGGGGGTGCGGCGGCGCTTACCGCCGGCTGGATTCTCACCTGGCACCCGCCCACCCGGGTTCCCGTGGGCGCGGCACGGTGAGCCCCAGGTCGAGGCGCTTGTCCATGTCCAGGCGGAAGGTGCCGTACGGGTTGACGTTGGACCAGAACAGCGCGGTCAGCCCGCGCCGGTCCTCATCGCTCAGCTTCTTCGCCCAGGCCGGTTCGGCCAGGACCTGCTGGAGGAGCAGGGTGTTGACGTGCACGAGCGCGGACTGGAGCAGGTGCAGGGCGAGCATCGACGTTTCGGCGTGCTCCTTGTCCGGGCCGGTCAGCGCGCCGTCCTTGCCGTAGTGCAGCACGGTGTTCGCACTGTTCCAGTTCTCCACGACCTGGAGCCCGCCGTGAATCTCGCGACGCAGGCCGGGGCTGGCAAGGTAGTCGCAGGCGAAGATGGTGCGCACGGCACGGCCGAGTTCTTCGAGCGCGGCATAGGTGGGGTGCTTGGGGCCACCGCGGGTGAAGCGCCGCAGCACCTGCTCCGCCTCCGCCGTCCCGAGGCGGAGCGCGGTGGCGTACTTGACCATCTGGTCGTACTGCTGCTCGATCAGCTCCCAGCGGATCGGCCGCGTCAGCGAGGCGCCGAGCGCGGGCCAGCCGGGCGGTGTGTCGTCGGGGCGGTACAGGCGGATGCTGCCGATGTTCTTCAACCGCGGCAGCAGGCGGAAGTTGAGCAGCTCGGTGAACGCGAACCCGACCACCGAGGCGCCGTGGGTGTCGACGTACTGGGACTCGATCTCGGCGTCCGTGCAGTGCCGCAGCAGGCCATCGATCATCGCCGCGACCTCGGACGACGAACAGGACTTGAGCTGGGAGTAGATGCAGACGTTCTTCCGCTCGACGTGCCAGTAGATCATCACGCCGTTGCCGCCGTAGCGGGCGTGGTACTCGGTCATGAAGTTCGAGGACCAGGATCCGAACTTCTTGGAGTCCGACGCGCACGCTGTGCCCTGCCCCCACCAGGCGGCATCGCGGGCGGCGAACGTGCCGTTCACCAGCCGGGTGACGGCGGCGCGGAGGTTGTCGACGGTGATGAAGTGCCGGCGCACGTGCCGCAGTGCGGCCTCGCTCTCGCCGTGCTCGCCGGTCGCGACGATCGCGCGGATGCCCATGTTCGTGCCCAGGGCGAAGAGGGCCAGCAGGAGGCGGCGCTGGAGGACGTCGCGGTCGATGCGCTCGTAGGCGGCCACCGAGGAGAACTCGTCGGTGAAGCCGGTGAGGAAGTCGGCGTTCTTCAGCACGTCCAGAAGGTCGAGGACTCCCCACCGTCGTACGACCTCGTCCTTGAGCGCCTGGAGACCGGTGGGCTCGGCCAGCGGCTCCAGCTTCGGCACGGTGATCCACGGCTCGCCCTTGCGGGTGGTGACCTTCACTCCGCCCGCCGAGCCGTCCGCGAGCGCCGCCGAGAGCCCGTCAAGGGCCGCGGTCATGCGCTTCTTCAGATCCGCGATGAACGCCCGCGGGTTCAGCGGCTGGCGGATCGCGGCGTAGTGCACCGCACGGGTGGCCTCGAAATCACCGGGCAGATCGTCCTCCGGATTGCCCCAGCGGGCCGCGCCCTCCACGTAGATCTCCCGGCGGCGCACCGCGTCCCGCAGCGCCACCAGCACGCACAACTCGTACGGGATGCGCTCGACCCTGTCTTTGTCGTCGACGACCGCCTCCCGCCACTCCTTGCGCACCACGCCGTCCATCGGCACGACATCGGCGGCATCGTAGAAGCGGGTCTTGCCGTCGACGCCGGCGTACTTCTTCAGCAGCTTCATGGCGTCCATCACAGGCTGGTAGGCGGTGTTGTTGCACTTGAAGCCCAGCGTGTTCAGCAGCGGCGGCAGCATCTGCCGGTAGTACGAGCTGTAGGAGGAGCGCAGCGTGGTGCGGACCTTCGCCTTGAAGACCTTCTCGTTCGCCTTCGCCTCGGCCACCAGGTCCTTGAGCGTCTTCTCCCCGACCACCGGATACAGCGCCCGCCGCACGACCTCGTCCGGTTTGCCGACCGCGGCCTCCGCCAGCTTGAAGAGGATCCCCTCCTTGCCCCGGACCTTCTTCAACTCCGCCGTCAGCTGCTTCTCCACCCGCCGCTCCGCACGGGTGTTGATCTTGTGAACCAGAGCGATCAGGAGGTCGACCAGGGCATCGGTGATCTCCGCCTGCCGAGATGAGCACAGCGCCGCGAGCAGCGTGATCCGTACGTCCTCGCTCGTGTCGCGGAAGTCCGATGGGTACATCTTGATCGCCCGCGCCCGCCACGCGGCCACCAGCTTCTCCGAGCAGTCCGCGAACAGCCCGTCTGGGAGGGCGAGTTCCCGCACCGACGTGAGCTTGAGGATCTCCATCAGCAGGGCGTCCAGACCGACAGCTCCCGGGTCGCGCTTGAGCGCGGCCAGCAGCGCGGTGCCCTCGTCGTTCCCCTCGGCGATCAGCGCCAGCAGCCGGGCCCTGCCCACTGTTCCCAGGCGTTCGATGGTCCGGGCGCAGAACACCCGCTCCCACCTGCCCCGCGCCGCGACCAGGACCTTCTCGATACGGGTGGGGCCTGGCGGCTCGATCTTCCGCGTACGGCACTCCACCAGCAGGGCTTCGCGCTGCCGGTCCTCCACCAGCTCGACCGGGCACACTTCCGCGGCCAGCCACGCAGTCAGCGACTCCTCGTCGGCGCGTGTCGGCGGCCGGAACTCCAGGGCCTCACGGATCTGCTTGCGGTGCCGTTTCGCGCCCGCCAGGTCGTACTTCGCCAGATCCGCCGCCGGCACCTTCACCAGACCCGCGACGTACTCCACCGCGGGCTGAGGGAACTCCTCGATGAACTCCGGGAACCGGGCCTCGATCTCGAAGAACTTCAACATCAGGCAGAAGCCGAGCCTCGTCGGCCCGGTCTTGTTGGCCACGAGCTTCCAGTCGCCATCCACCAGGGTCCAGCTCGCCAGCAACTCCTCCGGCGACCACTCCTGCCGCACACCCGCCCCTTTGCCGTCGACCTCCCGGGCATTCACCCGGACAGCCCAACGAGGCGTCCCACCACCGGGATACGGGTCCCAGAACCTACCGGCGGGTTACTTGTTCCCTCGTGTCTGAGCTAGGACTTCGGGGCCTACGTCGAAGGTCTCCACACGGGCAAGGTGCATGACGCCCCGGCGATGGTGGAACGCTTCCAGGGCACCTACGATCTTGCGCTAAGCGATGCACTGCCGCTGAAAGAGTCACTGGCCCTGATGCGGGCGACAGCGAAGGACTACAGACACCATGACTGAGCACAGCATCCCGAACGCCTCGACCCTGAGCGGATGGTGTAAGTCGTCCTACAGCGGCGGCGACCAGGGCAGTTGCATCGAGGTACTGGACGGGTACCCCTCTGGCGTTCCCGTCCGGGACTCCAAGAACCCGCACGGCCCGGCCCTCAACATCAAGCCATCCGCCTGGACATCGTTCGTGTCCGCCATCCAGAGCAGGACACTCCGGAACACGTGACCCCGCCCCTCCCCCCATCACAAGGCCCCGTCGCCCCAGGTGACGGGGCTTCACGACTCCCAGCAGTCACGGTTGCTCGCAGCTGAGCGGCACGAGCAGTCCCGAAAAGCGCAAAGTTGTCGGCCTCGCCGTCGATGAACTCGTACTTCTCCGTCACCGGTATTCCTGGGCGAAGAAGGCCGCCGGTCGGGTGGCCCGGAGGAATCTCACCCCCGGGCTCCCACAGATCCCGGCGTGACAGTCTCCCGTCACCGGGCTCTTATCATCCTGATCTTCAGGTGACGTTGACCCATTTCCAGTGCGCGAAGAACGACGGGTAGGACTTGACGACCTGATCCCATCTCCGCGATGCCTTCTTGTAGGTCTTCAGCCGCTTGTGTTTCTTCCGGACCCAGCGCAGCAGGTAGAAGTTGATGCGCTGGAGGAGGGGATACAGTTCGGTTTGGTAGAAGGCCCCGTAGTACTGCATCCATCCGCGAATGATCGGGTTAAGCCATTTCGCGAACTCGCCGAAGGAATAGGTGACGTGCATGTGAATCCGCCAGGAGCGGACTTCCGTGCTCATCTTCTTCAGGGCGTCCTTGCTGACCGCCGGGAGGAAGGACGTGAAGACCTTGCCATGGCGGTCCTGTGCCGGTCGGTTGCGGAATGTGAAGCCCAGGAAGGTGAATGAGGTGGCAGTGTCATCACGGCGTCGTTCCCTTCCGCAGTACACGATCCGCGTCTTGTCCGGGTGCAGTTGGAGCCCGACCTCTGCCATTCTGCCCTCAAGTTGCACCAGGACCTCTCGGGCCTGCCGCTCCGACGAGCAGTGGATCACTGCATCGTCCGCATAGCGTTCGAACTGGACACCCGGAAAAGTCCGGGTGAGCCACATGTCGAATGCATAATGCAGAAACAGATTCGCCAAGATCGGAGATACCGCAGACCCTTGTGGGGTTCCGCAGTCTCTCTGCTGCAAGGTGCCGTTGGGCATCAGTACGGGAGCGGCAAGCCACCGCTTCACATACAGAATTACCCACGCGGCGTCAGTATGGGATTCCACCGCTTTCATGACCAGATCCCAGCGGACACTGTCGAAGAACTTGGCGATATCAAGGTCAATCACCCACTTCTTCTTCCAGCACCTTTCCCGACACGCCGACACCGCGTCCAGTGCCGACCGTCCAGGACGGTAGCCGAAGGAGTACGCATGGAACAATGGCTCCACCCGTTTCTCCAGATGCTTGGCCACCACCGTCTGGGCGATCCTGTCCGAAACTGTCGGAACGCCGAGCAAACGGACCTCGCCGCCATGCGACTTGGGAATTCCTACACCTTTCACCGGGGGCGGAAAGTAACTTCCCGAGGACATCCGATTCCAGATCTTGTAGAGGTTCCCCCTCAGATCCTTCTCGAATTCCTCGATCGTGCAGCCATCCACCCCCGCAGCACCCTGATTAGCCTTCACCTTCAGATACGCCTCCCAGACCTCTCCTTTCGAGATATCAAACGGCTTCCCTGTCGACTTCAGCTCGCTCACGCAGCTCCTCCCGGGCAGAACCCGGTTGACCAAACAAACGAACCACGGACAATCCGGCCCCTTCGCTCCACCCTCACCGCGCCGAGCAAGAGCTTCATCACTACTACGAACCGGTCCGCCGACACGGCTTGCATCGGTACTCAGCCTCTCGCGGGTTCCCCGCTTGAGGTTCTCCCTTACGCGGCGTCATCCAAATCGGGCTGCCGCAGCATCAAACCGTGCCTTCCCACGTTCCGCACGAGCGCCGCAGACCAGGATCACGTCGCCTCTACGCCGGGCACCACCTGGCCAGTAGATCGGGTATCCGCCAGGCTCATCCCGGGGCAAAAAGTAACCCCCGGTTTTGATGCCACCTAATCCTTAACGACGCGTCAACAGCGTCCCCATGTACGGGATTCGCGCTCCGTCTTCCTGATCCCCACCTGACGCCTCTTGGACGCCTTTTCCACATCGCTCACCACGGTCGCGTTACCACTTCCGCAGCATGTGGCGGTTTGTAGCCTCCCCCCGCAGGGCGGCTCCGAAGGGCCTACCTTCATCACTCGTGCAGCACCACGTTCCGTCGCTCAACTACCCATAGCGAACTCCCGTGTTCGTGGCACACCTTTTCCCAGGAACTCGGTCTTCATGCGGAGTTCCCGGTTCTCGCGTTCCAGTTCGCGCAGGCGGGCGCGTTCGCTGATGTTCAGGGGAGGCTCCTCCCCGGCGTGCTCTTGCCGGTACCGGCTGACCCAGGTGCCCAGCGTTCCCTCGTTCACTTGTATCTCTCGGGCGACCTCGGCGATCGGGCGGGACTCCACGACCACCATCTTGACCGCCTCGTCCCGAAACTCCGGACTGAACTTCCTACGCTTCTGTGCCACGTGCTCTCTCCGCCGTTCTGGACTTCGATCCTATGGGGACCGCTGTCCGAGAACTTCGGGGCGCCTCAGCATGCACAAGGGCGGCTTCGCGGGGAAGGCGATGTACTCCTACCGGTACAGCTACCGGCCCGAGGTGTGGGAGCGATTCTTGATCCGGGCCGGTTTCGCCACCGCCAAGGCGGAAGTCCTCGAGGCTCCGAAGCCCGGCCACATCGGGACGCTGATCGTCGCCGCCCGTGCCTGAACCGCGGTCCCGGCCGGACCGGAACCCCGGCCGGGGCCGCTCCGTGTCCGGGCATTTGAGGGCGCTCGGCAACGGGCATACCCACTGCAGAGAACCGGGGGGATGCCATGGTGCATTACGAGCGCAAGCGGTTCGGCCTGACGATCTACTTCACCAAGGAAGAGACCGAGGACCTTGCAGACTCGGCATCTGCCGTAGCTATCGTGGCTGCCGCGATCCCAGACTCCACCGTCAGCAAAGTTGTGGCGGCGTCTGCCGGCATCATCGCCTTGCTGGCTCAGCGGGCCAAGCGCAAAGGCCAGGGCCTGGGGCTCTCGTGGATTGGGCTTGGCGTCGCACCGATCCCGTTCTTCTTCGACGAGCCACCGAAGGCCGCCCGCGCCCTGTAACAGTCAGCAGCCGTTCGGCTCCCTCCTCGCGGCGGTCGTGGTGGCCGGCGGGCTGCCGGCGTTTTCCCGTCATCCGCCCCCCGCTCGTCTCGATCCTTCCGGGCAACAGGCTCTTGGCTGCAGCGCTCCACCGCCGCATGGGGCGTCCAGCGCGTAGCGGGCGGCAGTGCGATGGTGAGGTGACGCAGGCATGCGTCGTCGGCGCCGTTCAAGCAGCCAGAGCGGTGTTGGTGCCGAAGACTTCCTCGAAGGGATGGGCTTGGCGGGTGCCGACCAGGACCCAGGCTCCGCTGGGATGGTGGTGGGTGTGCGTGCTGTAGTGGTGGACCTCCGAGGGGGTGAGGACTTTGAGGTCGCCGAAGACGTAGTAGAGCGGTGTGGGGGCGTGGGTTGCGGTGAAGAGCAGGCCGGCCCTCAGCGTGGCAGCACTGATCGCGTAACGGTCCGAGTGGGTGCTGGGCATGCGGTCCTTGGCGTCGATGGTGACCAGCTCGCCGTCGCGGGCGGCTATGAGGTCGGGGAAGTGCCGCAGCGCGGAGTCGGTGCGTGCCAGGGCGTCCTGGATCGTGGGCGGGTAGGTGCCCTGCCCGCAGCGCTGGACTGTCCACCCGCGCCTCTGCAGTGCAGCGGCGACGCGTTGTTCGTGTGCGTCGCCGACGTTCTTGCGGTCCTTCCAGTGCGTCACCGTGGTTGCCCTCCCACCAGCCGACTGCGTGATACGAACCACTCCCTTTTCGTGCCACTCTCATATGGCTATGATGCCCCGCATGGCGGCATACATAGACCCACGGTTTCGTCCCACTCTTTGGCCGGGAACCCCCGTCCCCGCACCGGAGCTGAGGCCCGTGCCCGGCGCACGCGCCGACGGCGAGTGGATCGTCTGGGACCCCCATCTGCGCTCCCAGGGCGCGACTGTTGCGCTGCCAGAGGACTTCTATCTGCGCGAGTTCATGGAAGTTGATCCCGCCGATCTCGACGCCGTGGCCGCCCTGATGCGCGCCTACGGGTCTCTGGGTGGCAGCATCAACACGGGCAGCTGGGACGTCGACGTGTACGAGCGCCTCAAAGAGCTCACCGAGCGCGAACACCCGCGCCACGGGACGTTCTGTCTGCACGGCGAACTCGCCACGCTCTACCTCACGGAGGCACAGGCGGCCATCACCACCTGGCTGGCCCTGCGCCGCGAGGGCGGACTTGACGCACTCGTCGAGCCCGAGGTCAGCGAGGAACGACTCGCGCACTGGCGCTCCCAGAACACGCACCGAAAAGATCCATGGCCGCGCGATCTGGACCATCTGCGCGAGCTCGTCCTGGAAATACGGATCAGCGACCTGGTAGGTGAACTGAACGCCGCGCTCGAGCCGTTCAGCATCGGCATCGGCAGCCTGACAGACCGCTACCCCACCATCCTCTCGATCGCCTTCCTCCAGCTGTACAACCATCTCGCCGAGGACGCCACGATCCGCGAATGCGCCAACGAGACCTGCCGTCGGCCCTTCGTACGCCAACGCGGCCGTGCCGAGTACGGACAAAACCGCACCAGCGGCATCAAGTACTGCACCCGCGAATGCGCCCGCGCTCAAGCACAACGCGAACACCGCCGACGCCGCAAACAAACCGGCCCCTGAACCACTCTTGGACCGCGAGCGCACACAGAGCCCGGTCGGTGACGGTCGGGCCGGCAGCTCGGCCATGTCGGCACGGATGAGATCGCCGTCGACGCCGCCGAGGTTCTCAAGGAAGGCCGGGCAGCCGGCTTCCTGATTCCCACGGTGGCCGTGAAGGCCTGGGACAGGGCTCTGCCGGAACCTGGTCTCATGCCCGCTTGGGCTCGTACGGGCTCCAGCCATGCAGGTACGGGCGCAGATCCTCTGGTGTGATCGCCGGTGGATCCGGTAGTCCTGGGTTCTGCGAGCAGCTGGCGGCTCGACAGGGTGAGTCCGCGCACGATCTGGGCCAGCACGTTGACCTTCGGAAGGAAGAAGTCGGCATCCTCCTGTGTCCAGTCAGCCGGAGCGATAGCCGTGAGGGGGTGCTCGGGATGACGACGTTTGCCGCAGTCAGGTCGCCGATCTCCTGCTCGACCTGCGCGAGCGCGCGGTGTCACTCGCTCAGACTGAAGCAGCTTCCTGGCCGCTGGCCGCCAAGATCATTTGACAGACGGTCAACGAGGCGGCCTGCGGGGTCGGAATTCGGTCAAAGCTTCGCTCATTCAATGGCGTTGAGCGCATTGTCGCGTTTGCGCTCTGGTGCTTTGCCGCGTTGGCCGTGAGGATGCCCGCCTGATCGGTGCACCGGGGGGCGGTATGGGACTGGGGCGGGGGCTGCGTGTTCGGGAACGCGGTGCGGAGGGGATGTCCGGGTGGCCGGCAGTGCCGGTTCAGGCCGGGGCCGCAGACGCCACCAGCAGTTCCTCCGGTGAGGTGGATCCGACGTCGTCGGAGGTGACCCGGCTGCTGTGCCAGTCCGTCTACTCGCGCCCTGACCAGGTGAAAGCCGTCACGAAATGGTGGCGCAGGATCCGCGGCAAGACCAGCAAGGCGAGCAAGCCCCGGCGCAGTGTCCGCAGGCGTATCTATCTGGAGGGCAGTGACGACTGCCCGCCCCTGGGTGAGCCTATGGCGGGGTGGGTGGTGGATCATGTCCTGCACGGGCCGCCGCTGCCCGTGCCGTCGTACGGCTTCGATCTCGTGCCCGTGGTCGCGCACAGTCTGCGCAGCAGACGACGGCAGTGGCTGCGGCGGGTGCTGGTAGTGCTCTGGGCCGCTGCTGTGGCGTACGCGATTCCGCGTGCTGGCGTCGTGTGGGGCGTGATTGTCCTGCTGGCGCTGGTGATGCGGTGGGCGGCGCTGCGGGCGGTCCGCAGAGGAAAGAAGTCGCGGCTGGCGCCGTCGCCCCGTGCCGCGTATGTCGTGCTGTGTGTGCCGCTGCTTCTCGCGGTGGTGCCGTATGAGCCCATCCGCAGCGAAGTGGTCCCCTTGCGGCTGGGCTTGCTGCTGCTCCCGCTCGTGCTGCTGGCCGGAGCGGGACTTGTCTGCATGGGCGACCGGCTGGCCGCGCGGGCGGCACTGGCGGAGATCGCCGGCGAGAGTGTCGCGGCTGGCCGTCTGCCGTGGGTGGCGGCGAAGGGTGGGCGCCGGATGGCTCAGATCAGCGCGGAGCAGAAGCGGCAGGAGCTGCCCTACAACAATCCGGAGCGGTTCGTCGGGGCCGGGCGCGAGGTGTGGGGCGTCGCGGACATCGGTATTCCGCTCAAGCCCAGGGACCCGCAGGAGTCGGTCAGATCCTTCGGTGAAGACGAGCTCCTGCGGCGGATGGGAACCGCTCTCAAGGACCTGGGGCGCGGCGCACGGGAGATCACCGATCCGCTGCCCGGCTTCTCGGTCACGCAGGTGAAGGGGCTGCCGTCCGCGCTGTGGCTGCGGCGCACCCGTGCCGCGAAGCTGGAGTTGCCCGACCTGCGGGGCCGAGGGCGCCGATCGCCGTCCAGCGTCCCGGACCGGCTGTACCTGCGCGCCCAGTGCGTCAGCTGGGACGGCCAGGTCGTGGTGAGCGTGTTCGTGCACGCCGCACTGGAGGCCGGCGAGCTGCGCCTGACCCTGCGACCGCACGTGATGACGCCCCTGTACAACGAGTTGAGAGTGACCGACGCGCCGCTCGCCAAGCGCGGGCTCCGGCTCCTAGGCTGGACGGCGGTACAGGCGATGCTCGACGCAGCCGAAGGCCCGCTCTCCTTGTGGCAGTTCGTGACCCGCCTCGGGCAGGGCCAGCAAAGGGACGACGACTCCGCCGAGGAGAAGGATCCGCTCAGCCTGCGGGACCGGTACTCCATCGAGGAAGTCACCGACATGCACCAGAGCGACGATGCCAAACGGCACGTGGTGCTGATGCAGACATGCATCTTCCGGGCCGTCGCGGAGTACCTCGTCGAACTCGGTGTCGACACAGCCCAGTTCGATGAGCAGGTAGCCATGGTCATCACCAACATCCAGGTCTACGGCGACAACAACGCGCCCATCCAGAACGTCGCCGGCAGCGGTATCAGCAACATCGGCCAGAACAACAGCGCCC
This sequence comes from Streptomyces sp. NPDC050564, assembly GCF_044457265.1. NCBI lineage: Bacteria > Bacillati > Actinomycetota > Actinomycetes > Kitasatosporales > Streptomycetaceae > Streptomyces > Streptomyces sp. NPDC050564. Next base: position 33,437 of record NZ_JBITGS010000055.1, read on the forward strand.
AGGGGGGAACGAAATGATGGTCGGGGGACGACGCCGCCACGAGGACGAACACGGACATGGCTCGGGCATCAGCATCGGCGGCAACAACACCGCCCCGCTGCAGAACGTGGTGGGACACAACATCTCGCACGTTCACCAGTCCGCTGCCGCCGCAACCACCCCCGTAGACCTCGACACCCTGCGCGATCTCCTCACCACCTTCCGCACCGAGGTGGACCGCAGCGCGGAAGACCTGCGCAACACACAGGTACTGCAAGCCATGGCGGACTCCATCGACACCTCGCTCACCACACCGGACGCACAAGCACAAAGCACCCTGCGCGGAGCCGTGCAAGCACTGCCAGCCCTCGTGGCCGGCACCGTCGTGCAACAAGGCGGCGAAGCACTCGCCCACGCCCTCGCAGGATGGCTGGGCTGAGAAGAAGCAGCAGCCGATGACCTTCACCTAGACCGTCTAGCCCGAACCTCGGACAGCGGTCACCCACTTCAGCGGGACCGATGACGGGCGATGATGTCCGCTCGTATGCTCCCCGAATGCGAATCTCGATCGGGATGGGCCCTCTGCGGGTGTCAGGACGTCTCGGGGGCGGTAGCCGTCGGACCCGGAGACTGACCCCTCAGCAGGTGCACAGGCGAAATGCTCGTCTCGACTGGCTGAGCCGAGTTCTGAAGCCCCGCCGACAGGAACCGGAGCGAAAGCCCGCGGCTCCGCTGGATCCTGCTCTGGTGGCCACTACGACGTACGACGTGCTGGCCTCGCCGACATCGGTCGGCTGGTCGCTCATGGTGCAATACGTCGGCAAGACGACCTGCAAGCATCTTGGAGAGGCCGAATCCGCCGCGCGGGACCTGATCATCTTCCACACCGGCATGCCGCAGGAGCGCATCCGTGTGAAGCTCGACCGTGTCTAACCCGCCGTGTCGAGACCCAAGTCGACCTGCCCGACCGGCCCCGACCTCCGGGCACGCGCCTGCGCACCCCACCGCACTGATAGAACAGAGCAAGCGCTCCGGTCCACGCCGCACATCCGCACCGGCCGCCATCCCCACGGGGACCGACGCGGTGGCGGATGCCGCGCGCGACGTCCTCGAGCACACCGCCCGGCTCGGCACGACCATCCCCTGGGAGCGGTTGTGTGCACAGGTCAAAGGACTGAGCGCCGCGCCCTGAAGTCCGTGTCCGCCCGCTCCCGTTCCACCACGCCACTGGCCGCCCTGATCACCGCCAACAGGCGCCGCACCCGCACTACCGGCACCTGGCCAAGACCGGCGACGACCCGGCCACCCGGAGAGCCTGGCAGCAGGCCGTCGCGAACATCCACGCCTCATACCGGCCCGCTCCCCCGCCGTCCGGCGCCCGCCCGGACAACAGCCCCACCTGACGCGAATCGGGCCCCGCCCTCCTTCAGGAGGGCGGGGCCCGATTCGTCGTGTCCGGGTTCAGCTCAACGCGTCGATGGCTTTCACGATCAGGGCGCGCGCGTCGGCGCCGTAGACGGCGAGCTCCGTGAGTCTGGTGAACGCGCGCAGGTAGATGTCCAGTTCGCCCGGGGCCGTGACGGTCACTTTCGCGGCAAGCAGTTCCACGTTGACTCGAGCGTCGTCGAAGGCCGTGAATTGTTCCAGCGGCCACATGATCTGCTCTCGCGGCGCCTGGGCGGGGATGATCCCCAGGGACATGGACGGCAGCGTCATGGAGGAGAGCAGATGGCCCAGTTGGCCGGCCATCACCTCCGTGTCCCCGATGCGGTGGTGGAGGACGTTCTCCTCGATGAGGGTCGCGAATCGGTGGTCGCCTTCATGGATGACGCGTGAGCGCCTTATGCGGGCCTGGACTGCCTGGTTCACGTCGTCGGGGGTTCCGCGGAAGCCGGCGATGGTGCCCATGAGAGCCGTGGCGTAGCCGGGTGTCTGCAGGTAGCCCGGAATCACGTGGGAGGCGTACACGCGGAACTGGCGGGTGCGCTCGTATAGGGGCGTGGACGCCTCCTGAAGGTTCTTCAGGCCGGTGCGCTGGAGTCGTCTCCAGTGGACGTACAGGGAGTCGGCCTGCCGGTTGGCCGCGACCAGGTCCGCCGCCTGCCCGTCCGCGTCACAGGCCGTGCACCAGGCCCGTATGTCCGCGTCCGAGGGCGCGGTGTGGGCGTTCTCGATGCGGGAGGACTTGGCCACGGACCATCCGCAGCGCTGGGCGAGTTCCTTGCCGGTGATGCCGGCGTTCAGGCGTATCTCCCGCAGGCGTGCGGCGAGAGCTGCGCGTGCTTCCTGCACGCTGGACGTGGGGAAGGGGGGCATGTCGGGTTACTTGACCTCGTACTCGTCGTGCGGGGTGGCGCGCTCCCAGATCTTCTCGAACGCAGCGGAGGACATGTGCACGATGCTGGGGTCCTCGCGTAGCTCTTTGCTCTCCCAGTTTCCGTCGCCGGAGAAGTGGTGCACGCGGATCAGTCGGTCGTCGAAGATCCAGAAGTCGCAGCCGGGCACGAGGAGGTCCGCTGTGCGGTGCCGGGGCAGCCAGCGGACCAGCTCCCCGGCTTCCACGTTGGCGCGGGTGACGTAGTGCTCCCAGCGGATGTACTCGCTGACGGGCTCGGAGATGATCCGGGCCCGGCGGATGCGTACGCCTCGGCTTGCGGCGTCGGCGATCTGCTGGTGGAAGGAGCGCCACCAGGAGGCTCGGTCGTCCCAGTCGGTGCGATGTCCCTGCTTCCATGCCTCGAAGCGCGGGTTGCTGTAGTAGCTGTCTCGCATCTCCAGGTGGACTGCCGACTGCTTGGCGGCGGCGAGGAGTTCACCGAACTCCGGGATCGAGCTCATCGCACGCCTTCCTGATGACGGGAATCATCCGCTGGGGGATCCTGATGACCGTCTCTGCAGGCGGGATCGGGGCACGGGCTGGGGACAGTGCGTCGCAGCGTGCGGTCGACTCGTCGTCGGCTTTGTAGCTCTGGATCAGCAGATCTGATGTGTCCGTGTCGACCCATACCGTCGGGCATCCGTCGTCATCCGTGTCGGGGTCGATCCCGACGAACTGAATGTTCATGGTGGCGCGCCTCCCGCACTCGTGGGTTGCAGCGATTTACACCACCGTCACGTCCTCAGACGACGCAGTCAAGAGCACGTACCGGCCACGAGCTGCAGTCCTCAACTCCTGTGTAATTCGGTGCAACTTCGTAGCGGGTGCAGTGCTCTGGTTCCTAACGTCGTCAGAAGCGACAAGCCCACCACTCTGCTCCCGCCCGCCGCATGTCGGCGCCGGGGCAGACCTACACCAGCGGAGGCACTGCATGACGACCATGGATCCACCCGTCACCCTCGAACTACCTCTCGCTCCGCCGGCGCCGGCGCCTGGCTGCGGCGTCTGCGGCGCCCTCGCCCGACAGCGGGCCCAGGCCGCCGACGACGCCGATCTGTCCCGCGCGACGGACTGCAGCGTCGAGATCCGCAACCACCCCCATGCGGAAGGCGCGTCATGAGCGGCTTCAGGCAGGAGTGGCGCGACGCGGGAAGCGCATCCGGCCACATGCAGACGGTCGCAGACAGCGGCACGTACAACCGCATGCAGACCGCGTACCGCGCCTACATCGGCCACTCCGCCATGTGTGACGACTGCGGACACGGAGAGAAGCGCTGTGCGGAGGCCGAAAGGCTGTGGAGGGCCTATCGCGCGGCACGCAACTAGCCTGGCCCGCCTCGGGCCAGCGGTGGTCACGGCACAGCGAGTTCACGCACAGCCTCGGGCAAGAGGCGCGGGCGCCGGTTGCTGCTCGACCGGACCAGCAGAGCGGCGGGCTCCTGCTCATCGCTGTCCGGCTCCCGATCTCGCATCGCTGGCCTGGCCTTGTGCCATGCGGCAACTTCGGGAAGCTGGTCCCAGATGCCTCGCACCGTAACCAGGAGCACGCTGTCGCCGTAGGTCACCGGCAACGAGATCCGGTACGACTACCAGTTGTGTCGGTTCGGTGTGCCCGAGATCCTCAAGGCAGCTGAACCGATCCCTGATGCCCCTCGGTCCTTGACCGTCCTGCTCAGCCACCAGCCCTGAGAGGGGATCCCCGCTCATGACGGACCAGCTTGCCCAACAACCGAACACTCCATGGAAGCAGCTTCTCGACAACGGCCTCGACGCCGTGCAGAGCACCTATCTGGACCGCTACCGGCAGACCCGCGAGGGCTTGCACTACTGCGCCGACGTCGTCTGGGGAAACCTCCAAACGCCCGCCTATGCCCGCGCCATGCTGACCTTGGTCGCCGACGTCCACGGCGGCAGCCACGACACCATCGAGGAGGCCGTGGCGACCCGTACAGCACGGGGTGCGCTCATCGGCAAGGACGGCCGCACCAGCCACCTGCTCCTGGGCGAGCAGGCCCTGCGCACCAACATCGGCGGCACCGACGTGATGCGCAGCCAACTCGACTATCTGGCCGACGTGATGGACCGTGACGGGATCACCTTGGGGGTCGTCCCGGCTCGTGCACCAATGCCGTGTCCGCCGCCCACGACGTTCACCGTGTTCGACCGCATGCTCGTCGACATCGAGACCGCATCGACGCTGATCCAGATCACCGACCCGCCCGAAATCGCCGTCCACGTGCGCACCTTCGAGCTCCTGAAGACCGTCGCCGTTTATGGCCAGGCGGCGCGGAACCTGATCCTTACCGAGCGTGACAGGCACCCTGGGTGAGGACCGCACAGGAGGACGCGGCCCTCAGCTTGGCGTTTATCCTCGCTGAGCTAAGTGCTCCTTGATCGATTCGGCGCGTTTGGCTGTCTTGCCGACGTCGTGGTGCCTGGCCCGGTGCTTGTTCGTCGAGCCGGCAGGCCGTCCCGGTCCTGGCCGGGACGGTTTCGGTGCGGCTGCCGGACGGGCCGTGGTCGCGCGGACGTAGCGAAACCCGCGCCGCACCCGGGCCGGGGTGAGGCGGCGGGGTTCGGTGCGGCGTTCCCAGGGGCGGCGCAGGTCCTCGGTGAGGGGGCGGGCGAGACGGAGCTGGGTGTGGGCGGCGACGACGAGCCAGGTCCACAGGTCGGCGGTGTCCGCGTGGCGGATCTTCGGTGCGGTCCAGCCGAGGGTCTGCTTCATCAGCCGGAAGGTGTGTTCCAAGTCGAAGCGGCGCAGGAACGACTGCCACCAGCGGTCGATGTCCGCGGGTGTGGCACTGTCTGCCGAGGACCACAGCCAGACGGGTTTCAGGTCGCGGTCGCCCGGCAGGTGCTCGACCTTCAGCCGGATCAACGTTCCGTGGAGGATGGGTAGTTCCTCGTGCTCGTGCTCCAGCCAGGGGCCACGGTGGGTGAGTCTGGGGTGCATCCGGTCACAGGAGGTCGCCTCGGCGGTGCCGTAGCGGGTGGTTGCGGTGGAGGTGGTGAGGTCGGGGGTGTGCCAGGTGTCGGGCTTGGCGAGGGTGAGGACGCCGCCGTGGCGGCGCGGCCGCCCGCCGCGGGGTCCGGAGCGGGTGGGGCCGGCGTCGCGGAGCATGACGCGGTGCACGAGGCGGAGGTGGGAGTGCTCATCGTCGACGCCGATGTCGTACGAGTGGAACGCCAGCTGCGTGAGGGCGCTTTGGAGTGCCCGTCGTGCAGGGCGGGTCTGGCGCCGTGGGGTCACGGGCGGCCGCGGGAAGTACGCGGTGATCTCGGAGCGAGGCTGTTCCTGCGGCCACGCCGGACGCGGTGCTCGGGCTGCAGGGTCACGCATGTTCTGCTGGCCGAGTTGGTGGTGCCGCGGCGGATGGACGCGGCCGAGGTGATCGGCGCCGGGCTGGAGATAGCGGCCCTGGGCATGGGCCACCGCCAGATCGCCGCGGTGCTGGGCCGGGCTGATGCGACGGTCCGCGGCTGGATCCGCCGCTTCAGGGTGCGGGCCGAGGACGTGCGTCGGCACTTCACCGTCGTCCTGGTGGCCCTCGCGGACGACCCGGTGATGCCGGCCCCGGAAGGCTCGCCGCTGGCGGACGCCGTTTCGGCGCACGCCAGATCCACAGACAGACACGGCCCGTGACCGGCCCGGCTGTGGGTGGCCAGGTTGTCGAGCTGTTGGTTTAGACGCCGCTGGCTTCCTTGAAGGCAGCATTGCGTGCCCGTTGCGCAGAGATACTGCTGTACCCGTCCATGGCTCTACGAAGTTTCCGTGCTGTCTTGGGCAAGGGCCGCAGGGCAGTGCCGATCGCCGTAGCGAGCGTGGGTTCGGCCTCACGCAGCGCGGGGGCGAGGGCGGAGACGAGGTCGTCGGGTACCGAGTCCGGGTGATATTCGATCAGGGCTGCGAGGAAGGCGGCCGCTCGGGCGGCACTGCTTTGGTCCTCCGTCATGGTGGGCAGGACGTGCTTCCAGATCACTGCTGCGTCGTGTACGTGGGCGATTGCGGCACTCGCGGGCTCAGGAGTCCACTCAGGTTGTGCCAGGCGGTTATTGAGATACAGGACGACCGCGTCGTCGAAGGCCGACGCATCCTGGGTCAGGCTGAGCAGGCTGCTGGTCTGTGCGCCGGCCTTGACGAGGGCGGTAGTGAGAAGGTCCGCGTCGGCCTGGGCGGCGCACTGGGCGAGCGCCGGGCAGCGGCCGTCGGCATGGGCCAGCAGGCTGCTTTGCTGATCCGCGGTGGCCTGGGGCCAGAGGGTGTCGGCGTACTGCCATGGTTTGGCGTCATCGGTCTCCAGCAGGTGCTGGACCAGATGGTCCCGCAGTGCGGGAACGCCGGGCAGTTCTGTGCGCCCGGCTGCAGCGACGGCGAGAGTGCGTGTGCTCTGCTGAAGGTCCGGCCAGCTTGAGGCAAACCAGTTCAGCCAGTTCACATCGAGCGCGGTGGTGGTGATGTAGGGGGCGGCAAAGTCCAGCGCGATGTGAGGGAAGGGCGTGCTGATGAACTGTTGGACCCGCGCGATGACGGCGGGCAGTTGAGCATCCCGCGCTGCGGGATCTCGCAGCAGGACGTGGAGGCTGGGCAGCAGTTCCTGCGCATGGCTGGGGTCGGGGGCCAGGGCGCCGGACAGGCGGTTGATCAAAGACGTCGTCATCTCGGAGCCGGGAGCGGTGGTCAGCAGCTTGGGCAAGGTGCTGCGGGTGAACCGTCCGGCCGGGGAGATGGTTTCCACGTCCGCCGTCAGCGCGTCTAGACAGTCGGCGATCGCACCGCGGGTGGCTTCTGCCGCGGAGGTTTCGCTGCGCCGGAGATACTCGATCAGCGTGTCCCGCAGAGTGGTTCCGATGGCATCGTGGAGATCACGGTGCTCGGCGAGTTCTGCTGCCATGGTGGTGGCGCAAGACGCCGCCTGTTCCTCGGGGAGTTGGGCAAGGATGATGCCGGCGGCGGCTGTCAGGTCCGCGCGGACGGCGGCTGCGACGGCGGTGGCGTTCGCGATGGCCCCCGTGGCGATCGCGGCCTCGGGCAGTTGGTGGGCCGCGGGGAACCATCGGGTCAGCAGGTCCATCGCCACGGCCATCTGGTCCGCATCGTCCTCGTTGCGCAGGCCCAGGGCCACGGCCTGGATGATCTGTGTGGCCAGCAGGGTGCTTTCGCCGTCCTCCACGCCCTCCCCCCATTCGGCCGAGGGCTGGGGAGCTCGGAAGAGGATCTGGACCGCTTCCTGACGCACCTGAGGGCTGGAGGACAGGCACTCCCGCAGGGCCAGCAGGACCGCGGGATCCCATCCACGGTCGTCGCCGCGCTGGATGATCAATGCGCCCGCCTGCTGGACGGCGTCGGCATTGTCATCGCGTGCAGCCATGATCAGCAGGGCGCCGAGAGCGGCGGGTGGCCAGGCAGCGCTGCTGGGCCGGCTGCTCTGGTTCTCCCAGAAGGCCAGGTCCTGGCCGCCTCCCTCAGCGGCAAGGGCGTCGAAATAGGTGTCCAGCACGGGGGCCAGGAACTCGGCGTTCTTGCCCGCAGGCAGGTCAAGAAGCGTCACGGCCCAGGTCCGGGCCTCCTGCGCGTTCGTGGGGACGTGTCGCAGGATCTGCCGCAAGCGCTGCACATGGGCCGGGACCGTCAAATCAAGCAAGGGCACGAGCAAGTGGCTGGGAACAGGAAGGGTGAGGCGGTCATGCTGGCGGATGACGCAGTCCGTCAGCGCGTGCACGGCGTGCCGTTCGTCCTCGCTCATGCCGGCGGTGAAGACGCTCGCAGTGGATCCGATGGCCTCAAGGACGGCCACGACGGCATTGTCGAGGTCCTGTCCCTGGCGTGCGGCCTCCAGTGAAGCGGTGGCGGCCTCCAGGACGCGGACGCGGTGCCCTCTTTCGGCCAATTGTGCAGCCAGTGTGGCCCCGTTGCGCTGGACGAGTCCGTACTCGATCTCCGTGGCCATCTGACTGCCGAGCAGACGGCTGGCCCGCGAGGACCCCAGAGTGATCAACGCTCCGATGTGGGAAGGTCGCTGGGTACGGGCGCGGGCGGCCGTGGCTTTCAGGAAGGCCAGGCCGGGATGGCGGTCCAGGTCGACCTGCCCCGGATCGCCAGGCGTCGTGTAGGCGGCGAGAAGGGGGTCGGTGACGGCTTCCTGCAGGCCCAGAAGGGCGTCGTCCAGGAGGTGCAGTAGGCGGTGCTCGGCGTAGACGGCGTCGTAGAGGTCCCGGAAGTCGTGCCGGAGCACGGTGAGGCGTGCCAGCTCGATGGGGTGGCCGGTGGCTTCGCCGGGTGAGATGCGCGCCGGGCGTGTGCCGACCGGCTGCTCTCTGCGCCGGGCGAGCTGGTAGTCGCTGAAGAAGGAATTGAGCAGCCGAAGGACGTGGCGGGGATCGCGCACCTGGCGGTGGATGAGGACCTCGAGCAGCGTCCGGGTCTGCGTCGGTCCGCCCAGTTCTGCGACGACGGGATGGTGCGGGCTGGTGGCCAGGAGCAGTTCCTCTGCATAGTCCCGCAGGTCCGCGTCGTAGTGTGCGGGCAGGACCAGGCGGATGGTGAACAGTTTGTTCAGGTACTCCTGGGCGGCTTCCTCGGTTGCCTTGCGTACCGCGGCGTCCGCCTGTCGCGGAGCCGGCGGTGGTGCGGCAGTTGACGATTCGGGTCCGGTGCCGGGCGTGGTGGGCCGGTGGGCGAGGCCGGGCCGGACGCCGACGATCGCCTCACGCACGATGTCTTCATCGCAGGAGAGCACGAACACCGGCTGGTGCCGGTGCTGAGTTCCTGTCAGCAGGAAGCTGCGCACCGTGGCGAGCGCGTCCAGGACGTCGGAGGCCGCTAGCCGGTCGATGTCGTCCACCGCGATCACCAGCCGCCGCTTGATACAGCTCAGAAGCCGGGAGAAGGCCTGTTCGAGCTCGTCGGTGGACTCCGGCCGCGGGCTGCTGACGGTGATCTCGTAGGCCTTCAGCGACTGCAAGGCTCCTTCCCGGCCTGCGGCCAGGATGGCCGCGATGGCAGCAGCGCTGACCAGTACACCGGTCAGCGACGTTGCCCCCTTCGGTGCGAACCAGGTCCAGGCCGATACCTGGTGACCGGCCCCCAGCAGATGCACGACCGCCACCGCGCCGACGCCCAGCAGCCACAGCAGCACCAGCATGGCGAGCACCCAGCCTGCGCCGGCACCGGCGGCACGCAGATAGCGCCACCCTGCGGGCCTGCCCGGCGTGTTGGCCTGAGGGGTGGCCCGCGGGAGCGTACGCTGCCTGCTGCCCTCCAGACAGGATCGCTGGACGGCGTAGGTGTCGTCGTCTATCAGCTTCTTGTGGTGTGCGGCCTCGAGCAGGGCATACAGCAGGGCGCGCGCCCGGGCGACACCGGTGTGGTGCTCGGCGCTCACGTGCAGGACCGCCCAGTCGGGATTCACCGCCAGCTCGCTCGTCAGCAGCTGCACCACGGACGACTTGCCGCTACCGAACGGCCCGATCAGGCCAACCGCCATAGACCCGGTCGTCTGCCGGACCGTGCGCGCCAACTGCTCGGCCACCGACCGGTGATCGAACAGGTCCTGATCGCTCCGAGCGATCGCGACATCCTCGATCGCCCAAGGTCTCGGAGACTCCACTTGTCACATCCGTTCCACAACTCACTCGTGTCCAGATAGTACGAGTGAGCACTGACACCGCACCCGTCTGCCCACGGAACTGCCCAGCCCAGCAGCGCCCTGGGCACGTCGGTGGCCTTCAGCCCCGACGGACACACCCTCGCCACAGGCAGTGACGACAAAACGGTGCGGCTGTGGGACGTCACCACCGGCAAAACCCGCACCACCCTCACCGGCTACCTTAATGGCGTGTCGTCGGTGGCCTTCAGCCCTGACGGACGCAGCCTCGCCACAGGCAGCACCGACTACACGGTGCGGTTGTGGGACGTCGCAAGCGGCAAAACCATCGCCACCCTCAGCGGACACACCGAGTCGGTGAATTCGGTGGCCTTCCGCCCCGACGGACGCACGCTCGCCACAGGCAGCACCGACAAGACAGCGCGGCTCTGGAGTCCTGCCTCAACCTGATGCGGCCATCCGACAGATATGCCGTGCCGTCAACCGCGACCTCTCCCAACAGGAACGCACGGCATACCTACCCGACCAATCAGTAGGCTCTGTATGCCACCTCACCTGAACCGACGTGCCTGCCCAGGATGCCTGGTCCCTCGTCGCGGACGTGCGAAAAGTTGGGGGTTCCTCGACCGGTCCCGGAGGCGGTGGATTATCGACCAGATTACGGCTGTCAATGAGAAACGGCGGCGCTGTCATGTCCGGGAAGGCCCGGAGGCTGGGCCAGTAACGGCCTTTCTGGTCGCACAGGCCGGTCCGGTCCTGGGACGCGTGGAGCTGGGTAGGGATACGCTCGGTGCCCGCCGGCCGTCTGCGTCGGCTGACGCAGACAGGTGACGGGGCGGGAAGTTCGGGGGCAGACCGGTGGATGCGCTGACGTTGGTGTCCGCGCTCGTGGCGCTGGCTGGTGCGGCCATGGCGGCGGTACTCGGCTACTGGACGCAGCGGCGCCTGCGCCTGCTGGAGCAGCGAAACCTGATGGACTCCTACGGGGCCTCGCTGGCCTGGGCCGCCTACGACCTCAATGCCAGGATGTACAACATCCTGCACGGCCATAAGGTCGACCTCTCCTCGGGCCCTTCCCGCGGCTTTATGACCTCATTCCATCTGCATGGCACGCCGGAAGAGCGGGAGTATGTGCGGCGCAGCACGGTGTTCGTGCTCGCCGAGTACTTGGGGTGGGTGGAGATCCTGCGCCGGGACGTTCAGTTCCTCGACCTCGGTCAGTCACGGGCCAATCAGCGCGCCATGACGATGATCTCGTCGATCGGTACAGCTCTGAGTCGCATTTCTGCTTCCAGCAACGCACTGCGCCTCTTTCGCGCGCAGCAACGGGCCGTCGGCGAGCTGATGGCCCATCCGGAGGGGGAGCCGGGGCGGCGCAGGTGTCTGGGATACGCCGAGTTCTGCGAGAAGCTCGATGGTGACGAGACCTTCCGTCGCTGGTTCGCCCCGCTCCTTGCGGACGTCGACCGGCTCGCCGAGGACACCGCACCGGCGGTGCCCCGGCTTACCGAAGTCCAGCAGAAACTCATCAGCCTAATCGACCTGTTGGACCCAAAGGCCGAGCGGTTCCCGCAGTTTCGGGAGCCCTTTCCTCAGGCGTCCGCCGACGGCCGGACAGGACGGCACTGAGTGTCGGAGCGGCCAACTGAACCGCCCAGTGGCTTCCCAATGGAGAAGTCAAGCTTCGGAGCGTGTGTTGGGCCCGGCGGACCGCGTCCCGATGGGACTGACGTTGATCAGCGGGTTGGGAAGGAAGTCAGAGCAAGATCCCACTGGTCAGCTGCGTCAAGCAGTGCAGCTGTATCCACCTGGATCTCCACGGAGTACTGGTAGATGTCCGCCCTGTCATCACCCTGCCGCCATGGGGGTGCCGCTTCCAGGGACAAGTGAAGGCGAATCACCGCCCCAGCCTCGCTTCGGTCGGCGAGGCTGAAGGCCAGGACCGGCTCGTTGAACCACGTGTCCGGGGACGAATAGCCTTCGGTATCAGGTTGGGTCACAGACACCGTCCCCGCGGCCACCGCGCGCAACCAAGCAGCGACCTGGCGGGCTTCGTGGGTCAGCAGAGATGGATCGGTAAAGGACCAACTGCCCTCGGCAGTCGTCACCGTACCACCGATGACCAGCCAGTTGTCGTCGTAACGGTTGCCCTGAACTGTGGCGAACTGATAGCGCAGCGGGCGAAGCTCGACACTGCTTGCATGGTCACTCAACAGCACTGCCGCAGGATGTCACGGGCCCTCCGGCGGTGAACGGCGTGGGTCAAGATCAGGGCGACGCTGGGACAAGTGGCGGCCGGGTCGTCAGAGGGCGCCGGGCGGCCAAGCCACTGCAGCCACGGATGGCAGCCAACTAAAAGGCGTAAGCACTCTTCTGCTGATCGTGGCGGGTCAGTCTTCGGGGTGCTGTCGCGCGCTGCGGATGATGTGGGACCAGGTGCCTGCGGTGCCGCCGTGCTCGTGGGCCAGCTGGCCGGCGAGTTGGGCCGCGGGAGTTTTGGGGTTTGCCTTGATCGCGGTGCGGGCCTGGTCCAGGCGGGGATCGCCGTCGTAGGGGTAGCGGCGTTCCGTGTTGGTCGTTCCGGTTGGGCGGCCGCCTCCACGTTCGCGGCGCTCGGCGTAGGTCCAGATGTCGCCGCGCCGGTATTTTCGCTTGACGAAGCCTTTGTCCGTCGTCGTCTCCTCGGCTGGTGCCGGCCAGTGCTTCGGCGGCCTGACCGGGTATTTCGTGATGCTGGTTGGTTCCATGCCCAGGACGCGGGCGGCTTCGGACAGCGAGATCAGGTCCTCGGCATTTCCGCTGAGGTCGACGTTCGTGCGCCACTGCTGGCTGGTTTTGTAGCCCTCGTACCAGGTGTCCCAGGTCTTCGGGTTCCAGTACATGGTGTTGCCGATGGTCTTCTCCGGCTCGGGGTGCCGGTTGGATTTCCTGTCCCGCCACAGCAGTTGGAGGGTGCTCAGGCCCAGGCCCGTACGGTCGTGGAGGTCCGCGCGGCTCTCCAGCTCCGCGACATCGGTGTGGCGCTCGTACCACTGGTGCCAGTCGGCGGCGTCCCAGACCAGCGCGCGGTTGATGGTGCCTGCGGCCTCGGGATGGCCGTTGGCCTCGCGCTCCCGGTACAGCCTCTCCAGGTGGGTGATGCTGAGCTCGTAGGTGTCGGCGATTTCCTTGCGGGTCAGTACGGGACGTTGGTCCAGCGTGGCCATGGGGGTGTCCTTTGTGGTCTGTGGGGCTCGCGGCAGGGCCTCACGCGTCATGTTCGGCTTGCTCCTCGCGGCGGTCGTCGTGGTCGGCAGGCTGCAGCAGGAGCACCACGCCGGTCTCGGTGAGCGCGTGCTCTCACCGCACCGCGGTGGACTCGGTCGGCCTCGTGGCCGTTGCGATGTCGCTGTCCTTGATCGTCGATGCCCGGTCCGGAGCAGCATGCCCTGCTCGTCGGCGGGCGGGATGAACCAGGTGCCGCCGGTGCCGGGGAGCAGGGTCGTCCTGAACGCGGTGGGTCACACCCGGGTCGCCGGCGCGGGAGGTCCCGAGGTCGTCGAGGGCGGGGGTGTGTCGAGCTCTGCGTCGTCTACCATCATGTGCAGATGCCTTCCTGGATATGGGCTTGTTGAAGGGCCTGGGGCCAGGGAGGCATAGGACGGCCGGCACTACTCCTATTGGGCCGGCCGTCCGCCCCGTCTTCGGCGGGTTGCGCGGTGGCGAAGCCGAGACCCTTAGCCTCTCGATTTCACTAATTCTGCCTTACCTTTTTCTCTGCGTCCAGCCGGTCGCCCGATCCGCGTCGGCAGACCGTACACCGGTTGGCGACTTACCGCTTTTGGAGCCTGCTCGGCGCCCTTCGCACCGGGACCTACCGGCGCGAAGCGCCGCACTGCCGCCGCCGCAGGCGGTCCACGCCGCCCGACGAAGGAGGGCGGCCGGCCCGCGACGAAGGAGCCGGCCCACACAGCCACGCCGCCAGGCGTGCCCTCCAGCGCCGAAGGCGCATGGGCAGCCGCGCCCCCGCGGGGCGCGTCCACGGTCCGGTGCCCGGAGGGACTGGCCGGAGCGCAGCGGAGAGCCAGACCCGCAGGAAACGCACCGGACCAGCAGGCGGCCGCCCCGCCAGGGGCGTCCATTTCCCGGGCCGGAAATCACGCCCTGTGGAGGGTGCGAGCCGCGCCGCCCCTGTGGATGAGCGGCGCGGCATTCAGCGCAGAAGTGGTTCGATCACCGGTGAGCTGTAGGTGTCGCGGGCTGTTCGTGCTGCTGGAGCACCAGATCGCGGTAGGGGAACGCGACCGTGGGGTGCTCGGTGATGCTGAGTTGCTTCTCGATGTGCTCGATGAGTTCGGCGGCGCCGTCGGCGGTGGGTCGGTTGACCTCGGTCTCGACGAAGGTACCGGCGCCGTGGACGGTGTCGATGCTGACGCTCACGCCGGGCGTCTGCGGGTGGTGGTAGGTGGTGCGGGTCTTGTTGACGCGGACGAGTTCACGCATGCCGATCGAGGTCAGCAGCCTCTCAGCCGTGCGTGCCTGGGTGCCCTCGCGCAGGATGACGTTCGTCTCGATTTTGGACACGACGTCGTCGGCTGCGTGGGTCGTCGGGGTGGAGGCTGGCTTGTATGTGATCTCTGCGAAGTCGCCGCGATGGCGCACGCGCAGGCACTCGACGGTCTGCAGGTAGTCGACGTCGGGGCGGCTGTAGTAGGTGTCAACCTCGGTGACGGGGGCGGATGCGACGTAGCCGAGTTGGGCGAGCAGGGGCGTAAGACTGCTGCCGTCGTCGGGCAGTTGGCGCTTGCGCTCCACTTCGATGGTGTCGGTCATGGGGTCATCCTCCTGTGCTGTTTGCGCCGTGCATGCGGGCGGGTGCCCCGGGGGGCGGGGCCCTCGGTCGTGGTCCGAGGGCCCCGGGGGGGTTACATCATCTGGGTGAGTGCGCCGTTCAGTCGGGCCATGGCCGCGCGGCTGCACAGCGGTCGAAGGGCCTCGATACCGGCTGCGAGTGCCTGGGTGTCGTGGGCGGGGATGTTGGTGAAGAGAACCAACTGCTTGCCGTCGGCAAGGGGGTTGGGCAGGCGCTTTTGGAGGTAGCGGGTGTAGTAGGCCCGCTCGGGGGTGACGACGTCGCGGGGCGTGTGGGGCATCATCACGGTGTTCGTGTTCGCCTGTGCCGACGTGATCGCGAACTCGGTGAGGAGTTCGTTCAAGGTGAGGTAGACGTAGGTCTCGTGGCCTTCGCGCTCGATCCACTCTCGCCACACCGCCGCGCACCGCTCGTCGCCGTTCTCGGCAAAGGTGAGGAGTTCGATGAGGGCGGCGTCGGTGCACTCGTCGAAGAGGTCGCCGTCCATGGCGTAGTGGTCTGCGTACGGCTCGCTGACGCTCTTCAGCAGCGCTCGCTGTCGCGGGGAGATCCATTCGGCCTCGGTGAGGGTGAAGTGGACCCGCTTGTGCCCGGCTGCCGCGTCGATCCAATCGGCGGAGAGCTGTCCTTCGAGGCGGGGGAGGAATCCGAGGACACCGGAGCGCCACGCGTAGTCGCGGAAGGTGATGTAGTGGCGCTGGATCTCGCGGAACAGGCCGATCGGTCCGGTGATGACGGCGCTGGCCTTGGGGTCGATGCCCTCCAGGGCGACGATGCGGGAGCCCTGACGGATGGTCGGGTCGTCGCCGGAGTGGTGGTAGGGGTGGCGGCTGTTGTTCAGGTACTGCGGGGTGAACATGCGGATGAACTGGAGCCATCCGCGATGCGTGTAGGTGTGGGTGGCCGTTTCGTGGAGGGTTGCGGCGTCGGTGGTGCGGATGTCGCGATAGGCGAAGTGACCGCCGGGCTTCAGGACGGTGGGCAGGGTCTGCATCATCGCGTGGATTCCCCGGTACCCGCTGCCGTAGGAGTAGACCTCGTGCATGAGTGCGGACGCGGCGACGATGTCCACGGGGCGGTCGAGGATGGTGCCGAGGTCCTGCGCGAGACCGCTGGTGAGGGTGCAGGTTCCCAAGTCGGCCGCGTGGTAGCCGTCGATGGCGCGGGCGAGAGCCTGCGAGAGGACGCCGGGGGCCTCGATGAGGGTGATGTCCAGCGTGCGGGGCCGGTCTGCGGTGCGGGTGAGGCTGTCGGTGAGGTGCTGGAGGGCGGCGCCGCCGCCGGGTCCGATCTCCACGAGATGCGGCGCGTCGGCCTTGGTTCGCGCGAGCGCGTCAAGGACCATCCGAATCTTCTCGCGGCCATGCAAGTTCGCGGCCTCGTCGAGGTAGCCAGCGGCGGACTTCGCGGCGGTGGCGAACGCGTGGCCCGCTGCGGTTTCGGTCTGCACGGTCATTCTGTTCTCCGTGTGGCGTTGAAGGTTTGGGGTCCTGCCGTGCCGTCCGGGGCTCCTATCCCCTTCCGACACATATAATTATGCCTTATTCGAGGTGGGGTGTCCACCCTCAACAGGCCCTCGACATAGGCGACTTGGACCATAAATCCGCAGCTCAACGCCCCTCCCACCCTCGACCCAGTCGACGGCGGCAGGCCTCCGCCACACCCCTACCCGGTGGGCGGGGGCTCCCCTCGGTTGGCCGGGCAGCTCCGCCACACCGCCGGAGCTGTGGGGGCTGCAAGGACCACCGCGAAGCGGCGCGTCCTTGCAGCCCCCACAGGTTCGGTGGTAGCCCGAAGGGTGCCCGGACAGCCGAGGGGAGCCCCCCCCCCCCCCCCCCCCCCCCCCCCCCCCCCCCCCCCCCCCCCCCCCCCCCCCACCCCCCCCCGGGGGGGCGCCCCCCCCCCCCCGGGGGCCCCCCCGGGATCCCCGGGCCCCCCCCG
>NZ_JBITGS010000056.1:0-48444 GCF_044457265.1 Streptomyces sp. NPDC050564
CCTCAGGCCCGTCCGGGGACAGGGAGTGTCTCCGGACCGGCCCGTCTCCAGCGATGGGGGCCGTCCGGCCGTCGAGGCCGCCGCCCCTCCTAGTGGGGGGGGGGGGGGGGGGGGGGGGGGGGGGGGGGGGGGCGGGCGCGCCCCCCCCCCCCCCGCGGCGGGGTCCGTTGTGTGCGGCGGCGGAGCCGCTTGCTCACGGAAGAGGGGATGCTAGGCGTCCAGGACACCGGGGGTGTCGTGCAGGACCATGCTCTGCTCCAGCGGGACCCGCGTCATGCGGACGTTGTTCACCGCTGCGGGCTCGTCGGGGATGCCGAAGGAGATGCCGAACAGTAGCTTGAGGTCGTCGGGAACGCTGAGGAATGTGCGGATGGTGTCGGAGTAGAAGCCGAGCATGGTCATCGGGACGCCGTCGAAGCCGCGGGCGGCGAGGGAGAGCAGGAAGTTCTGCCCGTACATGCCGATGTCTCCGGCCGCCCGGACGCCGTCGCCGAATGCTGGCATGAAGAGGAACGCGGCGTGGGGTGCGCCGAAGAACTTCAGGCCTTCGCGGGCTGCCGCCTTCCTGGCTGCGCGGTCTTCGCGCTTGAGGCCCGTGGCGTGGGTGAGGGTCGCAGCGTGGTGGTGGGCCCGCTCGAGGTAGGTGCCCTCGCCGAAGTCGGCGTAGTCAAAGGTGAAGTCGTAGGAGAAGCGGCGCTCGTCGTCGGCCTTGAGTATCTCCGCGCTCAACGCGTCCCGTGTCGCGCCGGAAACGACGTGGACCGTCCAGGGCTGGGTGTTGCAGTTCGACGGTGCGGTCTGGGCATCGTCCAGTACGGCCCGGATGTCGGACGGGGACAGCGGCATGGGCACGAAGTTCCGGACGGAGCGGCGGCCCCGCACGACGTCGGTGAAGGGCAGGGTTGCAGGGGGCAAGGTGATTCTCTCCGGTGCGATGCGGCCTTCCGTGAACGTGACGGAGTGTCACGGCAGGCCCTGGCGCGGGCCATTGGGGCGGACGGCCCCTGTGCGTCAGTGGTGGGCGGAGCGGTTCATCGCGACGATCTCCTCCAGGGCGGGCTGGGAGGTGAAGGCCGCGAAGCGCTCCATCAGCCGGTCGCGGGTGCCCGGCGCCTTGTCCCGGTCGGCCGCGGCCAGGGCCGCCTCAAGCGCGGTGAGGTCCAGCTCGGTGCAGTAGGCGGGCGTGCCCGGCTGTTGGCGCCAGGAGTCGGCCAGCACACCGGCGTCGAACGGGTCGAAGCCGGTGTCGTCCACCAGGCGCATGGCCACCTACCGCGCCTGATCGGAGTCGGCGGCCAACGGAATCGCGATACGGCCCGCAGTCCCCGCCGGAAGCCCTCGGGTCTGCTGGGTACCGGCCAGGGCGGCGTTCCACGCCCTTGACCACGGGGCGCCCCAACTCCTCGGCGTTCCACAGGCTTTCCACCTGCCCCTGGTCCACGGCCTCGATGTTCTGGCCCAGCTGCGGGTGGTAGTTCGAGGTGTCGACGACCGTCTCGTCCGGCACGGTGGCGAACAGGTCGGCCAGTTCCCCGGCCCGGCCGAACGGGATGGACAGGATGATCACGTCACGGCCCTGAACGGCGTCGGCGAGGGCTGTCGCCCGGGCGCCGGACTCCAGCACCCCGGCCGGCACCGCCTCGGGCCCTGCTCGACTCGTGCCTGCTCACCGACGACGAGTACGCGGCGGGCAGGGACGGCTGGAAAGAACTTCCGCACGCCTTCGACGACTTGCTCGACCCAGTGGCCTGAACCATGCCCTGTTCCGGCGGCGCGCCGGCCTGAAGGCAGGGCGTTCACTCGTCCGGCCGGTGAGCCGCCGTATGGCTCCGTTGTCCGACCACATCCCAGGAGAGGACCGACCCGACCGTGCCCCGACACACCAGCTCCCGGCGGCAGACACCCAGCACCAGCGCGCCAGCCCGCTGGACGCCGCCGGCATCACGTACATCGACTACAAGAACACCGACCTGATGCGAAAGTTCATCTCCGACCGCGGAAAGATCCGCAGCCGTCAGGTGACCCACGTGACGCGTCAGCAACAGCGGCAGATAGCGCAAGCCATCAAAAACGCACGCGAGATGGCCCTCCTGCCCTACAGCTCCTGATAGCCGCAGGAGCGACAAAGGAACGCTCCAGACCGTTCCTAGGGACTGAGCGGAAGTGAGTCCTGCATCCAGGACCGTTGGTGCTCAGCCGCGAACCGCGCCACATCGAGATCACGTCTGGGCAGTGACCCCGGTCCGGACGGTGATCCCTGTCTCCGTGCGGTGCGAGCTGCACGGAGACAGGGGGGTGACGGCTGGGGTAACTGGCCGGGCACGACGATTCCGTGGACGGCTGGTCGGCTCGTGACGGCGGCTGGGGGTGGCTTGCGCTGATCTCGATGCGGCGAGGCTTGGCCTCCTCCAACACCGGGATGTTCAACGTGAGCACGCCCGCGTCGTAGTGAGCGGCGATCTTCTCCAGGTTGAGCGAGTCGCCCAGCAGGAGCTGGCGGCTGAAGACGCCGTGGGGCCGTTCGGCGAGAAGCAGGTCGGCCTCCTTGGCGTCTGCGGCGGGCCGCTCGGCTCGTACGGTCAGCACGTTGCGCTCCACGTTGAGGGCGACAGTGTCGGGATCGACGCCGGGCAGGTCGAAGTGGACGACGAAGGCGTCGCCGCTCTGATAGGCGTCGATCGGCATGACGGCCGGGCGGGCGAGGGTGTCGAACATCTGCTGAGTGAGCCGGTCGAGGTCCCGGAACTGGTCGGTTCGGATGAGAGCAGCCATCGCAGCTCCTTTCGCCTGGTGCGACCGCTCGCTGGGGGTCTGCCCGTCCGGGCTCCGGGAGCTGGGAATCCCTCTGACAATCCCTACACCTCTCATAGCAAACCTTGACAAGAAGAGACTCAAGTTTTATTTCAGGAATAGAGGCAAGTAGGGGTAGAAAGTGCAGCTCGCCGCAGGCGAGGAGGTGGCCGGGATGCGGGCGCGGGAGCAGGGAGTGGACCTGTATGCGGTGCTGGGGGTGGAGCCCTCGGCGACGGCCGAGGTGATCACCTCTGCCTTTCGAGCCCGGGTGCGGGAACTGCGCCCCGACACCCGCGTCGACGCCGACACCGCCGAAAGGTTCGGTGAGGTGCGGGCGGCGTACGACACACTCCGCGATCCGGTCCTGCGCGCGGCCTACGACCAGACGAACGAGCGGATGGCCGAGCGGGATGACGACCGCGGGCCTGTCCTCGCGCGGCCGGTCAGGCCCACGCGGCCATGCCTCGTGGTGCTCGGGGTCGCACGCCCCGAGCCGCCGCTGCGCGCCGGCCCCGTCCGGTGGGAGCGGGCCCGATGACCCCGAACAGCACAAGGTATGAGGAGGGAGAACCAGATGGCGCGCTCGGTCGGTATCGACCTCGGTACCACGAACTCGGTGGTCGCGGTCCTGGAGGGCGGCGAGCCCACCGTCATCACGAATACGGAAGGCGCGCGGACCACACCGTCGGTCGTGGCCTTCGCCAAGAACGGCGAGGTGCTGGTCGGCGAGGTCGCGAAACGGCAGGCCGTGACGAACGTGGAGCGCACCGCGCGCTCCGTGAAGCGGCACGTGGGCGACCACGCCTGGCGGTTCCCGGAGCACGGCAGCATCGACGGCAAGCGGTACACCGCGCAGGAGATCTCCGCGCGGGTGCTGCAGAAGCTGAAGCGGGACGCGGAGGCGTATCTCGGTGAGGACGTCACGGACGCGGTGGTCACCGTGCCCGCGTACTTCGACGACGCCCAGCGGCAGGCGACGAAGGAGGCAGGTGAGATCGCGGGCCTGAATGTACTGCGGATCATCAACGAGCCGACGGCGGCGGCGCTGGCCTACGGTCTGGACAAGGAGAACGACCAGACGGTCCTCGTCTTCGACCTTGGTGGCGGCACCTTCGATGTGTCGCTGCTGGAGATGGGCGAGGGTGTCATCGAGGTGAAGGCCACCAACGGTGACACGCACCTGGGCGGTGACGACTGGGACCAGCGGATCGTCGACCACCTGGTCAAGCAGTTCAAGAACCACTACGGCGTCGACCTGGGGAAGGACAAGATGGCCGTGCAGCGGCTGCGGGAGGCGGCGGAGAAGGCGAAGATCGAGCTGTCTTCCTCGTCGGAGACAGCGATCAACCTGCCCTACATCACGGCCTCCGCCGAGGGGCCGCTGCACCTGGACGAGAAGCTGACCCGCGCCCAGTTCGAGCAGCTGACCGCGGATCTGCTGGAGCGCTGCAAGGCGCCGTTCCACAACGCGATCAAGGACGCCGGGATCAAGGTGTCCGACATCGATCACGTGGTCCTGGTCGGCGGCTCGACCCGGATGCCGGCCGTCACAGAGCTGGTGAAGTCGCTGACCGGAAAAGACCCGCACAAGGGCGTCAACCCGGACGAGGTCGTCGCGGTCGGTGCCTCGCTGCAGGCCGGTGTCCTCAAGGGCGAGGTCAAGGACGTCCTGCTGCTGGATGTCACCCCGCTGTCCCTCGGCATCGAGACCAAGGGCGGCATCATGACCAAGCTGATCGAGCGCAACACCACGATCCCGACCCGGCGTTCGGAGATCTTCACCACGGCCGAGGACAACCAGCCGTCGGTGACGATCCAGGTCTACCAGGGCGAACGGGAGATCGCGGCCTACAACAAGAAGCTCGGCATGTTCGAGCTGACCGGGATCGCCCCGGCGCCGCGCGGGGTGCCGCAGATCGAGGTGGCCTTCGACATCGACGCTAACGGCATCATGCACGTCTCCGCCAAGGACCTGGGCACGGGCAAGGAGCAGAAGATGACGGTCACCGGCGGCTCCGCGCTGCCTAGGGACGACATCGACCGCATGGTCCGCGAGGCTGAGCAGCACGCCGAGGAGGACCGCCGGCGGCGTGAGGCGGCGGAGACCCGCAACCAGGGCGAGCAACTCGTCTACTCCACCGAGAAGCTCCTCAAGGACAACGCCGAGCAGATCCCGGCCGACGCCAAGTCCGAGACGGAGACTGCGCTGGCCGACCTGAAGGAGAGGCTGAAGGACGAGTCCGCGGACACGGCGGCGATCCGGCAGGCCATCGACCGTACGGCTCAGGCCGCGCAGAAGATCGGCACCGCCCTGTATGAGAAGGCGCGGGCCGAGCAGGCATCGTCCCCGGGCGGCGCCGGGGCAAGTACGGGCAGCGCTGCGACCGGCGGGTCCGAGGACGAGGTGGTGGATGCCGAAATCGTCGACGACGACAAGCCGGAGGCCGGCTGACGATGACCGGGAACGGGCTGCAGAACACGGAACTGCGGCACCTGCTGGACGAGCGGACCGCCGACCTGCAGCGGGTGAAGGCCGAGTACGACAACTACCGCAAGCGGGTGCGGCGGGACCGCCTGGCCGTCCGCGAGATCGCCGCGGCCAACGTGCTCCGGGCGCTGCTGCCCGTGGTGGACGCTGTCGACCGGGCGTGCGCCAACGAGCCGCTCACGCCGGGCCTGAAGGACATCGCCGACAGCCTGAAGGACCAGCTCGGCTCGCTGGGCGTCACGTCGTTCGGTGCGGTGGGCGATGTGTTCGACCCCGCCTGCCACGACGCGCTGACGCACCACGTCGCCCAGGACGCTGAACGCCTGGTCTGCTCGGCGATCCTGCGGTCTGGATACCGGCTCGGCGAGCATCTGCTGCGTCCGGCCACCGTGGAGGTCACCGGGCCGGCTCCACCCGCGAGGAACCCGCCCGGAAGCGGCCGCACTCACGCCCCTCCACCCGGATGCAGACATCCCTTCCCTTGACTGCGCACCGGAGCTGACGGCGCCCGGACGCTCGCTTGCCGCCGGACCAGGTGCTACACGAACAATTAGCACTCCCCTGTTGAGAGTGCTAAGGACACGGCAGCTGTCGGGGCAGGCGCTGATGTGACGTCGCTGCCCCGGCGACAGACCGAGGCGGGTGTCAGCGGCCCAGGCGAGGGCCGTCGACACCCGCCCGGCGGCGGGGCAAGAAGTCTGGCGAGGCTGTTGGCGTTCTGCTCAGTCCGCGGAATGCTGGCGGTAGGTGCACGGCCGGCGGACACCAGCGCCACCGGCGCTGCTCCTGGCGTCCGCAGGGGGCCGATATGAGAGTCGAACTGGTCCAGCCCGCTGCCAGTGTGTTGTTCGGTGTCCCGAACGGCATGCACGAGGAGATCATGACGCTCATTACGGCTGTGGCGAAGACCCCGCAGGCACATGTCACCAACCTGGCCGCAGCGTTCGGCGAATGGTGCTGGCTCGTCTACACCACTCACGATGACGTCATAGAGGTCCTCGACGTCGGCTGCGCACGATAGCCGACGGCTGTCCCTGCGGGATTGAGCTGGCCGACGAGGTCCGGGCCATGCAAGCGTCAGTGCAGGGACAGCTCTTCACGTTTGGCCACGGGCGGGACGAACTCGCCCACCAGGGTCCGGTTCCACCAGGCGCCGGTGGCGCGCAGTTCCGACCAGCTGGTGAAGTGGAACTCGTACAGGCGGATCCGGACGAAAACAGGTGGCGAGCCGGGGAAGGGGTTACGGCGCAGCAGCCGCAGGACGGCCGGGTTGTTCTCCAGGAGGGCGAGGAGCAAGGCGGGGAACCAGGCTGCCGCGTAGAGCGGGGAGAGCGCGGCGAACCACATCAGCCAGTCCAGCCTGAGATGGTACGGGGCCACCTGGGGCGGCAGGCGCCGCGGGTTGCCCGGCTTGCCCTTGAAGGCGTACTCCTTCCACACCGTGCCTTCGGTGATCTGCGTCTCGGCGGTGCCCTCGGCGATCAGCTCGTACCGGGTGCGGCCCACGCTGCCGAACGCCCCGTAGGTGTTGACCAGGTGCAGCGGCGTGAAGGACGCGTTCATGACCTGGCTGCGGGAGAGCAGGTTACGGGCCGGCCAGTAGCTGAGCACCACGACCAGGGCGGCCATGGCCACGACGCTTGACTCGAACCACGCCGGTGCGGCGGCGAAGCGCGGCGGAGCGGGAAGGCCCAGTGCGTGGGTGACCGGGGAGCCGCCGATCGCTGACAGCGCCAGCATGATCGTCAGCCAGTTCAACCAGGCGAAGTTGCCGGACGCTACGAGCCACAGCTGCGTGGTGATCACCAGTCCGGCGGCGATGCTCGCCACCGGCTGCGGAGTGAACAGCGCGAAGGGCACGACGAGTTGCGCGACGTGGTTGGCCGCCACCTCGACGCGGTGCACGGGACGGGGCAGGTGGTGGAAGAACCAGCTGAGCGGGCCGGGCATCGGCTGGGTCTCGTGGTGGTAGTACAGGCACGTCAGGTCGCGCCAGCAGCGGTCGCCGCGCAGCTTGATCAGCCCGGCGCCGAACTCGAGCCGGAACAGCAGCCAGACCATCAGCCATCGCACCAGCACGGGCGGCGCGACGTCGTCGTTGCCGAAGAAGACCGCGAGGAAGCCGGCCTCCAGCAGCAGGTACTCCCACATGAACCCGTACCAGGTCTGTCCGACGTTGACGATGGACAGGTACAGCACCCACAGCAGCGCCCACATCGCCATCGCCGCCCACAAAGGCACCAGGTCCGCCGCCCCCGCCGCCACAGCGGCGGATCCCGCGGCGCCCGTCCAGGCCACACTGGCGAAGAATCGGTCGGAGTAGTGCAGCTGGAAGATGCTCGGAGCGCGCCGGAACGGCACCCGCGCGGTGAAGCACGGCACCGGCAGCAGCCCCCGCTGTCCGATCAGCCCGCGGAACTGCAAGGCGGAACCGATGAACGCGACGCAGTACAGCACAGCCAGGCCGCGCTGGAAGAGCATCCTGGTCAGCCAGAAGTTGGGGTCCGTGAACCACTCCATGACGGCATGCCTCCGCACATCCGCCCGGCGCGCTACCGCACCTTTCTCGTCAGCTTGACATTTACCCGGTCCATGACCTACGTAATTATCATAAATGACTAGATTGAGCTGATCTGTTGACTTATACGAGAGGAGGGTCGGCGGCCCGCTCGGACAGCACCGCAACCCCTCAGGCGCTGCCCGGTTTACTCGCCGGGTCCGTCGGGACTGCAGGAAGGGGGTGGTCAGGGTGCCTCGGCGTGACGCCTCCATCCTTTTCCTGGCCTGGCGCCCGGAGCAGGGATGGCTGGTCGTGGACGCGGCCGGGCAACTGTCCATGACCACGCGGGCGGAGCTGCGCGTACCTGACGCTGGTGACCTCGATGCCCGGCAGCGGCCCCTACCGGCTCGTCATCGACATCTCCCGCGTGACCACCTGCGACGCCCTGGGGCTGGGCGCCCTGTTCGGTGCGCACCTTCGGTCCACACGGTATGGCGGCCGGCTCCGGCTGGTGTGCCCGCAAGGGCCGCTGCTGCACGTTCTGGCCGTCACCGGCCTACGACGGGCCATCCCCGTGTATGCGACCGTGGGTGAGGCGCTGCTCGACTCCGCCCCTCCAACCGCCGGCCCCTCAGCACGGTGATCCTGGCGTCGGGTACGGGCCGTGGCCCGCGCTCGGCGGGGGATGAGCCGAAGTGATCAGGTACGCGGGATTCCGCCCCACCAGCGGGGACGGATTCGTCCCGGCCACGGAGCTGGCGGCCGCCGCCGTCGACGCACACGGAACGGTCACGGCCTGGAGCCCCGGCGTCCAGCTCCTGCTGGGATACGTCCCCGAGGACGTCGTGGGCTGTGCGGCTGCCGAGCCGCCAACGGTCTGTCGGACTCCGCGCGGCGGCACCTGGCCGATCGGCAGGCGTGGATCGGCCGGGTTCTGCTGCGCGACCAGGCCGGCCGAGGCCGAACTGCGCGCCTGTCCGCTGCTGAACGGCAAGGGCGAGTGCTGAACGGCAAGGGCGAGGTGGAATGGTTCCTGCAGGCGTCCGTGCCGCAGGAGAGCGACGGCGCCGCCCTGGCCTTGCAGCGCAGCCTGCTGCTGCACCACTTCCCCCGTCCAGCAAGCGTTGGAAACGGCGGCCCGCTACCTGGCCGCCGCCGGCGTGAGCGGTGACTGGTTCGACGTCATCGCCCTGTCCGGGGCGCGGATCGCCCTGGTCGGCGGTGATGTCGTCGGCCACGCCTGAACGCCTCCACGGCCATGGGACGGCTGCGCACAGCGGTACGCACCCCTGGCCGATCTCGACCTGCCCCCCGGAGGAGCTGCTGGCCGACCTGGACGACCTCATCCTCGACGAACTCAGGGATGGCATGGAGATGGCCGGGGCGATCGGCGCGACCTGCCTGTACGCGGTGTACGACCCGGTCACCTGCCAGTGCACCCTGGCCAGCGCCGGTCATCCGCCGCCCGCCGTGGTCACCCCGGACGGCACCGTCTCCTTCCTCGACATCGAACCGGGACCGCCTCTGGGGGTGGGCGGTGCCCTGGCCCCGCCGTGGTGCACAGGTCGCTCGCCTGCTCCGCTCGCCGGTGCCCGAATCGGATCACCCTCGTCTCGTCACAGCACCCGGGCGGGCACCCGTCCGTGGACCCTCGACTGAACCCGACACCGCGGGCGATCTGCCAGCACCGTCCACTTCGCGCGGCCAACGGCACCTCCAACCTGTCGTGCCGCGGCCCTCGGTGACGCTGTTGAGCTGGCCAACCGATTCATCACGTACGAGCACGGGCCTGGCCATGAGAACTACGACCAGGTCCCGCGTCGGCACTGCGGACGCCCTGCGGCAGCTTCGGGACACGGCCCGGCATGGGGTGCCAGACGGCTCTTCGATAAGCCCGGCCGGTGGCACAGTGGCTGTATGTGTGGCCGATACGTCTCCACCCGCAGTGCCGAGGATCTGGTCCAGCTCTTCCAGGTCACCGACTGGCGTGCCGAGGAGACGCTCGCGCCGAACTGGAATGTCGCGCCGACCAACGATGTGTGGGCTGTCCTCGAGCGCACCGCGCGCGGACATGATGGTGCCGCACCGGAGGGCAGGCAGTTGCGGCCGCTGCGCTGGGGCTTGGTGCCGTCGTGGGCGAAGGATGTGAAGGTTGGCGCCCGGATGAT
This sequence comes from Streptomyces sp. NPDC050564, assembly GCF_044457265.1. Lineage (NCBI taxonomy): Bacteria > Bacillati > Actinomycetota > Actinomycetes > Kitasatosporales > Streptomycetaceae > Streptomyces > Streptomyces sp. NPDC050564. The sequence goes on from NZ_JBITGS010000056.1 coordinate 9,950, forward strand.
CAACGCGCGGGTGGAGACCGTGCACGAGAAGCCCGCCTACCGCCGCGCGTTCGCCAAGCGCCGCTGTCTGTTGCCCGCCGACGGCTTCTACGAGTGGCAGCAGCTCAAAGATCAGGACACGGGCAAGGCCCGCAAGCAGCCGTATTTCATCCATCCCGAGAACGACCAGGTGATGGCGCTCGCCGGGCTGTACGAGTACTGGCGCGATCCAGCGGTCAAGCAGGGCGACGACCCGTCCGCCTGGCTGATGACCTGCACCATCATCACCACCGAGGCCACCGACGCAGCTGGCCACGTGCACCCGCGCATGCCGCTGGCGCTCACCCCCGAGCACTACGACGCGTGGCTCGACCCCCACCACCAGGACCCCGACGAGTTGCGTGCACTGCTGACCCAGCCCGCCGACGGCCACCTGGACGCCCGGCCGGTCTCCACAGCAGTCAACAACGTCCGCAACAACGGCCCTCAACTCCTTGAAGACATCGCACTGTAGATCGCTCCAGCGGACGGGGGTTGAGGCACCGTTTGGAGTCGCCCGTACAACTCCGGCCGCGAGTAATGGCGCGCTTGGCCCACGCGCATGCCGCAGCCTATCGACGCGGGGTGGAGCAGCTCGGTAGCTCGCTGGGCTCATAACCCAGAGGTCGCAGGTTCAAATCCTGTCCCCGCTACCAACTCCGGCCCCTTCGACACCATGTCGCGGGGGCCGGAGCCCATACCGTCTGTCCTGAGCCGCCCAATGACGCGGTAGGGGCCTATGCGACGGGATCGCCAGCGTGCACCGGCTGGACACCAGGGCTCCTTTGACGTGAGCAGCGGCGTGTGTCGGCCGGGATGGATGCTCCATGCCACCGGGTGATACGCAGCCGCCCTGACCCCCTGGCGGACAGGGCGTGAATGCCGCGTGCGCTCATCGCTGACGACTTCACCCGTCCCAAGAACAACCGCGCCAGAGCTCAGACGGATACATGCCGCGACCAGCCCTATCGAATTCCCGCAGCCCACACTCGCCGAGACTCTCGCTGCGCCTCCCGTGCATCGGGAAAACCGTCCGTAACTGTCTTCTCTGTGATTACTGTCTGTGGTCATGCGGTTTCTGCACAAATTTTCGAGGCGCCGCCCACCATAAATGCGGAACACTTGGCAAAACCGCAGGTCAGGGGTGGCTCGTCTTGTTGGCGTGGGACTCCTCGGTGGTGCCGGTGCTGGTTTCGTGCTGACCTGTGGGCACCCCTCGTCATACCTGGTGACCCGTCCCGTGCTGGTTCTTTGCCGGGTCCTTCGGACTTCGTGCTGGGGGTGGCGGAAGAGGTTGTGGCGGCTGCCCTCTTCGCAGTCGCCCGCCCTCTCCTCTACACCGAGTGGACCAATGCCGAGGCGCATCAGGAGGCGGCGGAGTCAGGCGCTCACGACCAGGGCACGAGATCTTCTCCAGTACGCCCGGAGTCCGACTGACCCACGGTCGGCGTTACGGCCTCCACCGCTCCCTGTCCTGGCCGCCGGTGTGAGGCGCTCGGCCGAGGCGGCACAGCACATGGTCCCATTCGTCGATCCGCCGAGGGGCAAGAGGTCGAGCGGTCGGGAGAACGAGACCACGGACGTAAAGGATCAACCATGCGACTCTCCGGTAGCGTCAAGGTATGAGTCATCCGCATCCAGAGTTGAAAGCCGCCCCGCCTCTGCCCGAGGGAGGGCTGAGGATCGTCGCCCTCGGCGGTCTGGGTGAGATCGGCCGCAACATGACCGTCTTCGAGTACGCGGGCAAGCTGCTGGTCGTCGACTGCGGCGTGCTGTTCCCCGAGGAGCACCAGCCCGGGGTGGATGTGATTCTGCCGGACTTCACCTCGATCCGGGACCGCCTCGACGATGTCGTGGCGATCGTGCTGACCCACGGTCATGAGGACCACATCGGCGGCGTGCCCTACCTGTTGCGCGAACGGTCCGACATTCCCGTCGTCGGATCGAAGCTGACGCTGGCGTTCCTGGAGGCGAAGCTCAAGGAACACGGCATCCGGCCGCGCACGGTGCGCGTGCGCGAGGGCGACCGGCGCGGATTCGGCCCCTTCGACTGCGAGTTCGTGGCGGTCAACCACTCCATCCCGGACGGCCTCGCGGTCGCCATCCGCACCGGCGCCGGACTGGTGCTGCACACCGGCGACTTCAAGATGGACCAGTTCCCGCTGGACGACCGCATCACCGACCTGCGCGCCTTCGCCCGCCTCGGCGAGGAGGGCGTCGACCTGTTCCTCACCGACTCCACCAACGCCGAAGTGCCCGGCTTCACCACCTCCGAACGCGAGCTGAACCCCGCGATCGAGCAGGTCATGCGCACCGCGCCACGACGGGTCATCGTCTCCAGCTTCGCCAGCCACGTACACCGCATCCAGCAAGTCCTGGACGCCGCGCACCAGTACGGCCGCACGGTCGCCTTCGTGGGCCGCTCGATGGTCCGCAACATGGGCATCGCCCGCGATCTCGGCTACCTGAAGGTGCCCTCCGGCCTTATGGTCAACGTCAAGGAGCTGGAGAAGCTGCCCGACCACAAGATCACTCTGGTGTGCACCGGCTCCCAGGGCGAACCGATGGCCGCGCTGTCCCGGATGGCCAACCGCGACCACATGATCCGTATCGGCAAGGGCGACACCGTCCTGCTCGCCAGCTCCCTCATCCCCGGCAACGAGAGCGCCATCTACCGCGTCATCAACGGACTGACCCGGTGGGGTGCGAACGTCGTCCACAAGGGCAACGCCAAGGTGCACGTCTCCGGGCACGCCAGCGCCGGCGAACTCGTGTACTGCTACAACATCGTCAGGCCCCGCAACGTCATGCCCGTGCACGGCGAGTTCAAGCACCTGCGGGCCAACGCCGACCTGGCCATCCGTACCGGAGTCGACCCCGACCGAGTCGTCATCGCCGAGGACGGCGTCGTCGTCGATCTCGTCGACGGACGTGCCTCGATCACCGGGAAGGTACCCGCGGGCAACGTCTACGTGGACGGCATGGAGGTCGGCGGCGTCACTGAAGCCTCCCTCAAGGACCGCCGCACTCTCGCGGAGGAGGGTGTGGTCACGGTGGTGGCGATCGTCGACGCCGACACCGGCGCTCTCGCCGAGGCCCCGGACTTCCTGGCCCGCGGCTTCGTCCACGACGACACCACCTTCGAGCCGGTCGTCCCCCTGATCGAGAAGACGCTGGCCAAAGCGGCGGAGGAAGGCGTCGGGGACGCACACCAGCTCGAACAGCTCATCGCGCGCGCCGTGGCGAACTGGGCGTTCCGCACCCACAGCCGCAGGCCCCTGATCATTCCTGTGATCATCGACGCCTGAGCGGCCCACCCCGCAGCCGGGCACTGGGCACTGGGCACGGGTACGGGGAGTCCGGGAGTCGCCCGCTCGTCCACATCGCCGTGTCCGGCGCGTCCGGCAACTCCGACGCGCACAACTCGCCGGCATCGTCGGCGGAGAAAGGGAAGTGGATGAGCCTGCGTTTCGAGGAGGTGGACTGGCGCCCGACACCGCTGGGGGAGATCAGCCTGCGGCGCAGGCGGCACCTGTCATCGGGCGAGGACGTGTACGAGGTCAAGCTCGGCGACGAGTTCCTCATGTCCAGCCTCTTCACAGCGGGCGAGATCGCACTCGCGAAACTGGGCCTGGCGCAGCTGGCCCAAGGCGAACTCGACGTCGCCGTGGGCGGGCTCGGTCTCGGATACACGGCACGGGCGGCGTTGGACGACCCGCGCGTGCGTTCGCTGGTCGTGGTCGAGGCGCTCGGTGAAGTGATCGAGTGGCACAAGCGAGGACTCGTGCCCCTGGGCGACGGCTTGGCCTCGGATCCCCGCTGCCGCCTTACGCACGGCGACTTCTTCGCGTTGGCCGACGCCCCCCGCGGTCTGGATCCACAAGAACCGGGCCGCCGATTCCACGCCATCCTGCTGGACATCGACCATTCGCCCCGGCATGTGCTGCAACCACGTCACGCCGCGCTCTACGAACCTGCGGGGCTACGCGGCCTCGCTGACCACCTTTACCCGGACGGTGTCTTCGCTCTGTGGTCGAACGACCCGCCGGACGAACAATTCACCTCCGTACTCGCGGAAGTCTTCGCGGACTCGGAAGCTCATGTCGTCGAGTTCGACAATCCCCTGCAAGGCGGAACGGCGACCAACACCGTCTATGTAGCGAGGGAGAAAGAGGGAGAGAACAGACGTGGGCTCGTACAAGACTTTCGTAGTCGGTGATCGTCGCCGATGGGGGGCTTCTCAGAGGTCGTTTCCTCCCGTTGTTTCATCCCGGAATTGGTGTTTGATCCTGGGGTGCCGGACCGCGCCAGGAGACGGTGGTCTCGCCGGTGAGGCGGCGGGCCATCAGATCGGTCATGGCCAGCTGGATCATGGCGACCCCTGGACCCGGGCGTGTTGGACGATTTCCTTGTCGATGGATCCCTCGCCGGCCGGAGCATGTAAGAAGGTTGGAAACAGACCGGGCTTCTCCCGCTCCGGCGCGATCTCCGCCCTCATCCGTGACCTGGTGTCGATCGCCTGGCTGCTGAAGTTCGTCGCCAAGCACTCCATCAACGGGTTCGTGATCTACCGGATCGTCATCGGAGTGCTGCTGTTCGGGCTGCCCGCCACCGGCGTACCGGACGCCTGAGGTGAGAGGTAGACGCGGTAGCCGTGGTGGACACGCAGGCCCGGCAGGAGGCGGGAGGGCCAACGGCGGGCGTAGGCCGGGACCTTGTGGTGGGGCCGCACCAGGACGGCGACCGGCTCTCGGCGGGCGAGGGCGAGGACCTTCGCTGTGGTGGTGTTCTGGTTGTGCCCGGTGACGTGCCCGGAGTCGCAGCGTGCCTGGTACGCGACGGGGGTGGCCAGCCGGCCGGTGACCAGGCAGGGCGGCCGTACGCCGTAGGTGTGCAGGTCGGCGGCGATGCGGGCGTAGTCGCCTGTGCCGTCGGCGGCGGTCCGTGCGGCGTGGGTCAGGATGGCGTGCTGGCTCACCAGCTGCACCGCGACGAGTACGGCGACCAGGGCGACGCCGGCCGGCCTGAGCTGTGGGCGTAGGGATCGGGGCGCGGTGGTCAGGGCGTCTGCGACGGGGAGTGCCAGCAGCGCGTAGGCGGGGAGCAGGAAGCGGGGCGCCGCGTAGTCGATGAGCAGCAGGTACGGGATCGCGAGCGACAGGCCGCACAGGGCGGGCAGCAGGGACGTGGCGAGGCGCCGGGCCCGGGCGGCCGCCAGGACGCCGCCGACGGCCAGGAGCGGGGTCATGAACCACCAGATCGCGGCCGTCCGGTGGCGCCAGAGCATCGTGCAGCGGCGGCACAGTTCGGGGCCGCCGGCCAGGGTGCGCAGCTGGTTGCCGATCGCGACGTGCCAGCCGATGCCGCCCTCGATGGCACTGGCGCGGTGCAGCCGCGCGGCCATACCGCCGTAGGAGAGGTACGCCTCGACGATCCACTGTGCGCCGCCCAGCGCGAGCCCGACGACGATGACCGTGAGCAGCGCCGGGCGCCGGCACCGCCGTACGCACAATCCAGCGGCGGCCAACGGCAGGGACAGCCATACCGCGTCCGAGGGCCGCAGCAGCGCGGCGGCCGCGAGGGCGAGAGCCAGTCCGACCAGTGCCCGCCGGTCGGCAGGATCCCCAGCGGCCCGCAGGAAGCAGCCGACCGCGGCGAGTGCGCTGAGGGCGACCCAGAGGTTCGGCATCGCCTGCGGCCCGTAGAGCTGGGTCGCCCACAGCCCGGCGAAGAGCACCCCGGCCAGCGCGAGCGCCGGCACCGGGCGAAGGCGCCGCCACACCCGCAGGGCGAGGAACAGCCCCGCGCCGGACAGCACGGCGAGATAGACCCGCAGCGCGAGTGTGGACGACGTCAGGAGCGTGAGCGGCGCGACGAGCACCGGCACGCCCCGGGCGCGGGGCGTGCTGAAGTACGCGGACGGAATGTGGGGGCGACCTGGCTGGCGTACACCGTCTCGTCCCAGCCCAGGTGCAAGCCGGGGGCCACGAACAGCAGTTGGGCCAGGGTGAAGGCGAGTGCGACCGCCGCCAGCAGCAGCGGGCCCTCGGCCGCGACGCCCGCCGTTGTGGGGTGGGGGCGCGGCCTGACCGACTCGGCCGGGAGCACGGCGGCGGCTACTTGCCTGCGGCGGGCGCGGCGGCGCCAGTTCGTGTCTCCAGGGCCAGTCGCCGATATCCGCAAGCGCAGGCGTCGGCCGCCCGGATTGCTTGGCGAGGTGACACCTATCGTGGCTCGGCACACTTGCAAGTGACTCCGACTGGAAGCAGCCCTCCGTACGGCACGAGGTATGGCCAGAGGCGCGGTTCGACCGGATCGCGGCCGTCTGTTCGTTCCGCGCGGTCCCGCCGGCTCTCCTCGCGCAGGCCCGCCCGCGTGGGCGTACCCGCAGACGCCCCGCCGCCGCGGCCCTCATGATGCCGCCCCTGCCTCGGTCCGGTCAGGCGGCCTGGCAGAAGCCGACGGCGCCCAGGTCCTGGTCGCGCAGCCGGGTGAAGTCGACGTGGCCCTTGGGGAGTATCCGAACGGAAATTAACGGTAGCCGCTGCCCCGGATCATGGTCCGGCTGTGGCCAGGAGAGCGTTGACGCGGTTCTCGTACTCGCGCGAGCCTTGCGCTGTGCGGGGATCGCCTGGGTGCCCCCGGGTGCCGTCGAGCGGCTGGCAGCGAGCGAAGAGTTGGCGGTGGACCGCGGGGATGGTGCTGACGCGTAGGGTGTAGCCCTGGCCGCGCCTTAGGTCACGCCCTGGTCGAGCGCGACCCGCTCGACGGGTCCAGTTCGGCCGTTCGCAGGAAGTCGGCGACTTGCCCGGCACGTCGAGGGTGACCGGCAACTCCGGGGCTGGGCGGCCTCGTGGCCGGCGGCGGCCGCTCGGATGGCGTCGCGGCTGACGCCGTGTTCGCGGGCCAGGGCGGCGATGGACCGGCCGTCCATGTACGTGGCGCGCACGGCGTCGGTCTTCTCGTTCTTGATGGCCGGGCGGTGCCCGCCCTTGTTGCCCTTCGCTCCGGAGTCCATCGTAGGTCAGCTCACGCTGGAGTTCGCTGGCGGCCGCGAGGGTCTGCATCATGAACTTCACCGTGGACAGCAGTTCTCAGGTGCGCGGGTGACGGGCGGGGAGGTCCATGGCGGAGAATGCTCCGTCGTGGATGCGCAGGGCGAGGCGACCGGTATGCAAGACGTCGAGCACGTCGAGGATGTGCTGAGTGCCGCGTACGAGGCGGAACATCTAGTAAACGTACACGGTGTCGCCCGGCCGGGCGTACGCCAGCAGTTCGCCGAACTTCGGGCGGGGGAGCGGGTGGAGGCGGCTGGAGGTGCTGGCCTCCTCCTCGAACGTGACCGGGTCCTCGACACCGGCATCGTCGAGGGCGAGGTTCTGAGCGGCGGTCGGCTGCTGGTCAGTCGAGACCCGCTTGTAGACCAGGTTCGCCATCTGGGTCCCTTCTGCGCGGAGGGGCGGAGCTCGTCGTCAAACCCTGTCATCAACCATCATCGGATTTGATGGGATCGACGTCGCCCCGGTGCCCCGGAATGTACGGGTTCATTGGACATGTGCGTCACCTGAGCGGGGGGTTGGCATCACTGGTGTGTCAATCTTCATGATCTTGGTGTTGGTTCTGGGTTGCCGCACGATGCAATGCTGAAGCCCCGCCCTCCCGGGCGATCTGGCGTGTAGCGAGAGGCAGTCTCCCGATGGACACCTTCAGGACGAAGAACGGTTCGGTCCAAGGCTTTCGGGCCTCTGCCGAAGTCGTCGCCGTCCTTGGCATCCCCTATGCCGCCCCGCCATTCGGCGCCAACCGGTTCCGGGAACCTCTCCCGGCACCGGCGTGGACCGGAGTGCGGGACTGCACGGACTTCGGCCCGGTCGCCCCGCAGTCGGCACAACTGCCTGGCGCACCCGTGTGGTCGCCTGACGACGAGGACATCCTCACCGTCAACATATGGACCCCGGCCCCCGAGGGCGGCCACCTGCCAGTCCTGGTCTGGATCCACGGCGGTGCCTACTCTTTCGGATCCTCAGCCCAACCCGACTTCGACGGCACCACGCTGGCCTGCGCCGGTCCGGTCGTGGTCACCCTCAACTACCGGCTCGGCTTCGAAGGCTTCGGCCACGTCCCCGCCGCCGAAGCAACCGCCTACCCGGACAACCGGGGCCTGCTCGACCAGGTCGCGGCCCTGCGCTGGATTCGTGAGAACATCGCCGCCTTCGGTGGCGATCCTGGCAACGTCACGGTCGTCGGCCAGTCCTCCGGGGCCGCTTCGGTTGCCTGCCTGATGGTGATGGATCGTGCTCGCGGCCTGTTCCACCGTGCCATCGCTCACAGCGCCGCCAGCCCTTGCTACACACTCGAAATCGCTGCTGCAACCACCCGCGAGATCGCTGCGGCAGCGAGCTGCCCTGCCACAGCCGAGGGCCTGACGTCTGCGACTCCGCAGGCCCTGGTCATCGCCTCCGACCGGGTGGTCGACGACTACCGGCGTGACCCCGCCTCCGGATCCCGCCACTACGACCCCGCGCTCTATGCCCCCGTCCTTGACGGCGATGTCCTGCCCACTGACCCCCTCACTGGGATGGCAGCCGGTGTGACCCGGGAAGTGGACCTGCTGGTCTGCCACACCACGGAAGAGTACTGGCTGCTCGACGCCGTCGGCAGCAGCGCGAAGATCACCACCGATGAACAGCTGGCTCTCTTCGCCGAAGACTTCAGCCTCCCTGACGGCCTGGTGGCCGGCTATCGCGCTGCGATGCCCCACACCCCGGTGCTCGATGTCTACCTCGCGGTCTTTGGGGATCTAATGTTCGGCGAGTACAGCAACCGACTCGCCGAGCTGCACGCCCAAGCCGGCGGCCGGGCGTTCCTGTCGCGTTTCGATCGTCGGCGCACCGGCCCGCACGGGCTCGTGCGGGCCTGGCACTGTGCGGACATCCCCTTCGCCTTCGGCAACCTCGACAGCGACTGCCTGAATTTCCTCATCGGCGGCGCACTCACATCCGCAGACCACGGACTGGCACGCCGCATGGTGCGCGCGTGGGCCGATTTCGCTACCACCGGAAACCCGGGCTGGCCATCCGTCAACGACTCCACCCAGGCCAAGATATGGAGCGCCGACGACGACCCCGCCGACGACAAGGCCGCCGCTATCCGTGCTCTTTGGATCAAGGCCGACTTTCCAGTCTTGTGCCCGTGAACTGGGGAACCACCCCCAGCACCCCGAATGGGCCGCAGACGTGCGGCTCCGCGGCCCGACGACTACCGTTCCTAGGAACTAAGGGGGGTGAGTCCTGTTGCCGGGTCTCGTGCTCAGTCGCGTGCTCCGAACGGTGTTGGGCACGCTGGTCGCCCGCTTTCGCTCCCCTGGAACCTGGCCATGATTCTTGGAACCAGCTGATGCGTGCCCCTGGCGAAGGCGTTGACCCGGGTCGCTCACTCACGACGGCCGTGAGAGCCGGTCAGGCGTTCGTGCGTGATAGGTGGTTGGGGAGGTCGGTGAGCCGTTCGATGCGGAGCACCGTCTCGTCTGCCGTCGGCGATGGTCCACCGGTGACGAAGTCGATGCCGCGGTCCAGCCAGATGCCGGTGAGCCCGGCGAGGGCGGCTGCGTGTACATCGCTTTCCAGCATGTCGCCCACGTTGACGGCCTGCGCGGGGTCCGTCCGCATCCGCTGGCAGGCGGTGGCATAGGCGAGGGGCTTGGCCGCACCGAGTTCGGTCGGGGTCAGGACGGCTTCGAAGTATTCGAGGAGGCCGAAGCGGGCGAGCTTGGCGCGCTGCTGCTCGGGGTCCCCGTTGGTGAGAACAGCCAGACGCGGTCCTCGGGGAAGCCGTTTCAGGGTCTCCAGGCATGGCTGGACATCGGGATAGCACCGCCAGGACTCCTCGAACACGGTGAGGTAGCGCTCGGCGATCCAGGCGTCCAGAAGGCCAGGACTTGTCGGAACCGGCTCGCCGAGCATCGGCAGGAAGGAACGGAGCCTGCGTCGGTGGTGCTCACCGAAGGAGCACTGACCGGCCAGGTATTCCCGCATGTGGCGCGCCTCCAGCGTCCACCACAACGTCACCAGCTCCTCCGGTGGAGCCGTCGCGTTCGGCGCGTCCTGGACGATCTGGCCGATCGTTTCCAAGGCGGCGCTTCGATGATCGACCAGGGTGCCGTCCAGATCGAAGAAAATCACATCTGCCATAGGGTGATCATCTCGTGGTGCCTGTCCCTGACGCGAGTGTTCCGCGTCGAGTGTGTGGCTGAGCCGGTCGGCGTAGGTGTCGAGCAGGGGCTTCATCTGTTGTTGAAGTGCTCTTCCGGCTGAAGCCGGGAGATTCCCACCTACCTTGCGGTGGCGGGCTTGACGCCATGAGTGCGCCTGACGACTGCCCTCCCGGCAGCCGGGATGGGCGCGGCTGAAGCCGCGAACCCGGTAATTTCCCGGAGGCCGAGCTCGTCGGCGCCGGCGGTGGTGCGGGGGAGGCGGACCGGCTGCTGCGCGAGCGTGCGAGACCGGGCTGATCCGATGAGGGAGGAGCTCGCGGTCATCGCGCAGCTCGGCAGCGCCACCTACGGCGCGGCCAAGCGGCTGCAGACGCTGCGCTTTCATAACTGATGGCACGATGCCCCATCTGTGGTGGCTGAGAGTCCTGTCGCACGGGATCAGCTGAGCGCCTTGTAGTACAGCCGGAAGCCGCGCCCACCTACCGGGCCTTCAGTGAGGCCCAGGCAGAGCCGGGGCGTCCCCTCGCGCAGCACGGCCAGGCCCTCCGGCTCGCGCGGCGACAGGTGCAAAGCCGTGCGTTCCACCTGCTCGTGCACGACGCGCCCGGTGCGCAGGTCGATCCGGTAGAGCCGGATATTGCCGCCTGAGGAGGACGGGTTGCGCGCTCCGTAGGCACTGCCCAGGAGCTGGTACGCGAAGCTGCCGTACAGCGCCATGCCTTGGAAGGGCAGGCCCGAGTCGGCTCCGGGCTGTGCCATGTCGAGGAGTGGGCGGTAGGCTCCGGCTTGGAACTGGTCGAGGTCGTACAGGGCGAAGCGCGGCGCTCCGTGCTTCTTGTAACGCAGCAGCAGGCGCCGCTTCGGAACGTCGAGCGCCGCGTAGTTGGTGGTGGAGCCGGGGACCGGGCGATAGCCCCTGAGTCTGCTGTCGGCGCGCGACAGAATCCGGCCGTCGGTGAAGCGGAAGCGGCAGATTCCGCGCCCGTAGCCGGAGGCGGGATTGGCGTCCCACTCCGTCCAGAGGCTGGCGACCGTGGCCGACGCCTCGATGCCGAGCGCGCCTCCGTGACCGAAGCCCTTCAGATACATGTGACCTGCCGGCGAGCCATCCATGGCCAGTCGGTTCAGGCAGAGATCTCCACTCTTCGCGCGCTCCGCATGCGTACGGGCCGTCTTCTCTCCCGGCAGCCTGACGCCGCCTTCCACGATCTGCAGCGCATAGATGTGGCCGCGTGGTTCGTCGAATCCGAACGACTGCAGCACGGTGGTGTGGCGCAGCCGCCCCCTGAGCAGGGGGAGACCGGCTGCGGACAGAGCGGGCAGCTTGTGGTCGGCGACCGGGGAGGTGTGTGCTTCCCGTCCCGCCGGCAGGAAGGCCAGTGCTGCCACCGCCCCCAGCCCCAGTACGGTTCTGCGGCCCGGCTGCCCCATCTGGATGGTGTGGTGCGTCATCACATGCTCCTGGAAGTCGGGCTGCCCGTCCGCTCGCGACCGCGAACAGGCGGGCAGCCAGGGATGGTTCAGACGTCGCTACGGACACGCCGTCGGTGCGGGTTCAGCACCACGGGACGGGGCGGAAGGTGTGGACGTAGTGGGCGGAGACGTAACCGCGGTGGCCGGCCAGCTTGTGCCAGCGGGCATCCGCGAGCACCTTGGTGCCGTGCTTCTTGCAGGCGAGCCCCAGGATCCTGCCGTCACGCACCTTGTCGATCTTCCGGTATGCGGGGCTCGGTCCGGAGCGGACCGTGAGCGGCATGTCGTTCCCCATGACCACGCGGCCACCTGCTCGCTCGAGTGTGCCGGCACGCAGTGGCGCCCGTGCGGGGTGTGCACCTTGTGCGCCCGGTGATGCCCAGGGGCACGGTGGGGGTCGGCGGCGGCGAGCGCCGCCGTGGGCCGCAACGCGAAGTCGGCCGTCACGGCCACCGGGCCGTTGCGCATAGTGCGTCGGTTCATCGGAATCTCCCTGAGTGATCAGCAGGTTCACCGTATGACTCTGCGTCACTCAGCGTTTCCGACGGCGCGCCAGACGATGCCGTCCCAGGTGTCCCAGAAACAAAGGGGGAACGTCCCACACCCCTGGTGACCAAGGGGGGATGTCATCGGCGTGGCTGCGAGACGGCGCCCCAGGTGGGCCGGGGCTCACGGCCATCGAATGTTCCTGCCCTTGCCCCGCACCAGAGAGGTCCACCTCGGTCGGCGTCCCTGCCCGTCCAGCCCTGGGCCCTCTGGAACGCCTGGGTCGCTCTTTGGTCGGCCGCGGACCAGCGTGGGCCATGCGTACCTGGGGCACGACGTTTGGGTGATCACCGCGTGCAGCATGGAGGTCGGCAGGATTGGGTTTGTGCGCCCTTCTCTTGCCGCAGCCCATGCGGTGGCTTCAAAGTCGTACCTCACGTACTGGGGGTGGCCGGATGCGGCGCACGCGCGCTCGGGTGTTGTTTTCCGCTGCGGGCGCGTGCGTCCTGCTCGCTGTACCGGGCTGCGGTGGCGGCGCAGGAGGCGCAGCCAAGCCGTCGCCCTCCATAGCGGCATCACACACGTACATCAGCCATTCCTTCGGGGTGCCTCTCGCGATCACCGTCCCCACCTCGCTGGGAAGCCGACCGGTGTCGGATACCCGCACCCTTCTGACGTGGGTGAAATCCGGCAACAAGGTCCGATTCCTGCTGCCCGCGGTGGTGTACCGACCAGGTGGCAGCGGAAGCCCCGAGAAGCCGCCCACCACCTACAAGGGCTACCTGGCATACCTTCATGAGCAGGCCGGATATCACGCGAACTGGCGGGACGAGAAGACCACGACCGTCGGTGGCGGGGCCGCCACACTGCTGACCGGCAGCACCAATGAGCCCTTGGACGGATCATTCGGCTGTCCGACGGCCGAAGCGGACCCGGACAAAGACTGCTTCGGCCTCCAGCCTGACAACGACTTCCGCGTAGCCGTCATCGACGTCCCCGGCGGGCCGCTGGTGGTATGGACGCCGGTCGACACCACCCAGGTCGTCGATACTTCGCCGGCGTTCAGGCAGTTCGAAGGCATGCTCCAGACCCTCACATTCCGATAGCTCGGCAGGAATGAGCCGGCGAAGCCCAACCCGGGCTTCTGGGCACCAAAGTGGCCAAGTGGTCCGCTCAGTGGCTCCCCATGGTGCAGTCACGCCGTGCAGCTACGGAGCAGCTGGCGGAGGTGCGGGCCGAACGGGACGAGCTCGCCGTCGCCGAGCGGGTCCTTGAGAGGGTGAGCGAACAGCTCGCCGACGAACGCACCTCGGTCGCGCCGGCGCCAGGGCAGGTGGGCGGCCGGGCGGTGATGCTGATCCCGCACCGCACGCCGGACCTGGAGGAGACCACGCTCCCGCCGGATTACCAGCGCATTCTTGGCGCTGTGCGGCAGGCCGCCGGGCCGGTCATGACCCGGCAGGTCGGCGAGATGCTGGGAGTCGACGTTGCCGTACGGGCCAAGCTTGAACCGCTGCGCGGGAGGCTGGTCAGACTCGTTGATCGCGGCTGGCTGTGCAAACTTCCCGACGGCAAGTTCACCACCTGCCTGTGACCGGAGACGCTGTCGCCCAGAGTGGTGTGCCGCGGGTGTAACCACGGTGCCCCCGGCGGCCGTTGGATTTGTGTGACGAAAACCAAAGAACGCGCCGAGGACACCTGCCCGCTTGTCTACCGGTGCCGTCTGCCGCTGTCCACGCGGACCGTCAACCACCTCGCCGGCCTGCTGCGTCGCCGCCTGAAGGCGATCCGTTCCAGGTGGCGGATCCTGCCGCCCGGACGGATCGCGGTAATCGTCCTGGCCGTGCTGCGTCACGACCAGCGCCTGGCCGACATGGCCAGCGGCAACAACGTGTCCGAGTCCACCGTCCGCCGCTGGCGCGACGAACTGATCACCCTGCTCGCCGCTCAGGCACCGCGCCTGGACCGCGCTCTGAGGAAGGTCGCCAAGCGGGGCAGGGAGGTGGTCCTGATCGACGGCACCTTCATCCCCACCCAGCGCCGCACCGGAAGGGCAAACCGGCGGAACTACTCCGGGAAGCACCGCAGTCATGGCCTGCACTTCCTCGCCCTGACCGATGAGAAGGGCCGCCTGATCTGGATCTCCGCAGCCCGGCCCGGCCGCACCCACGACAACACCACCGCCCGCCACGATCACATCCTGGCCCACCTACGCGCCGCCGGCCTTGGATCCCTCGCGGACCTCGGCTTCCGCGGCCTGGACAACGACGTACGCGCCCCTGTGATCGTCACAGGCTTCCACGCCAGCCGCACCCACAAGCTCACACCCGGCCAGAAGGAAGCCAACCGCGTCCTCGCCGTCGGACGGGCACCGGTCGAGCACGGCTTCGCCCACCTCAAGAACTGGCGGACCCTCACCAAACTCCGCACCGACCCCGTCCAAGCGACCCGCCTCCTGCGCGCCTTACTTGTCTTGACGAACCTCGAAGTCAACCGTTGACAGACGATCTACCCCGCAGACCGCCGCCCTCGACTTGATAGGCAAGTAGACACTTGCCTATCCTGTGGTCGTGGCCGACGACCTTTTCAAAGCTCTGGCCGACCCCACCCGCCGCATCATCCTCGACGAGCTCACGGAGAAGTCCGGACAGACGCTGTTCGAGATCTGCTCGCGACTGAGCATGAAGCACCGGCTCGGCATCTCGCGTCAGGCGGTCTCCCAGCACCTCGCCCTGCTGGAGGCCGCCGGGCTCGTCGGGACCAGACGGGAGGGCCGTTACAAGTTCCACGACCTGAACACAGCCCCGCTGCGGCAGATAGCCGAGCGATGGCCCATGCCCGCCCCATCCGGACCGGAGAAGAGCACTCCATGAAGATCCATCTGACCAGCGTCTTCGTCGACGACCAGGCGAAGGCCGAGCACTTCTACACCGAGATCCTCGGCTTCGTGAAGAAGCACGACGTCCCACTGGGCGAGGAGACCCGGTGGCTGACCGTTGTCGCGCCCGACGAGCCCGACGGCACCGAACTCCTCCTGGAGCCCGCCGGCCACCCGGCCGTCAAGCCCTACCGCGACGCGCTCGTCAAGGACGGCATCCCGCTCGCCCAGTTCGCCGTCACCGACGTAGAGGCGGAGTATGAGCGCCTGCACGCCCTCGGCGTTCGCTTCACCCAGGAGCCCCTGGCGATGGGTCCTGTCACCACCGCAGTCTTCGACGACACCTGCGGCAACCTGATCCAGATCGCAACACAGCCGCAGTAAGCGGTCAGAAGCCGTATCTCTATCGGTCATCAGGACAATTGGGATCGAACAACGGCCCAGGTCGGGTGATCTCGGCCGGGTGGCTGGCACGAGAACAGAGCCTCCTGGGAAGCTCGGGGTCGCGCCGCCACTCGAGTGGAGTCCCTGTTGTTCCAGTCCCGTGTGCCGGTCCCCGCTCCGTCCAAACCTCCCGCTTGGCGCGGTGCGATCGCCTCGTGCACCGGTTCGGGGTCGGTCGGCCGACTCTTGGAGTCATGCCGCGTCGGGGTTGAGTAGGACGATTTTGCCGATGTGGTGGGCGTCCAGGATGCGATGGGCTTCTGCGGTTTGGTCCATGGGCAGGGTCCGGTCGATGACGACCTGCACCGTTCCGTTCTCGATCAATGGCCATACATGTTCCTGGACTTCGGCCACGATGGCTGCCCTCTGTCCAGCTTGGCGGGAGCGCAGGGTGGTGCCGTGCACGGATGCACGCCTGGCGAGGAGTTCGACGAGGTTGAGTTCGGCCGTCAGGCCGTTCTGCAGCCCGATGACGACCAAGTGCCCGTCGAGGGCCAGGGAGTGGATGTTGCGCGGAAGGTAGTCGCCGCCGATGACGTCGAGGATCACGTCGTAGGGGCCGTGCTCGGCGAAGTCCTCGGTGCGGTAGTTGATCGCGAGGTCGGCGCCGAGTTCTCGGACCCTGGCAGCCTGCTCGGGCCCGCCGACGGTGGTGACGACGCGGGCACCGTGGGCCTTGGCGATCTGAATGGCTGTCGTGCCGATGCCGCCGGCTCCGCCGTGCATGAGGAAGGTCTCGCCTGGCTTCAGCCCACCGGTCATGAAGACGTTGGACCACACCGTTGCGGTGGCTTCCGGCAACGCTGCCGCCTGGACCAGGCTGACGCCCTTGGGCACCGTGAGCAGCTGCCCTTCAGGGACAGCGACCTTCTGCGCGTATCCGCCTCCGGTCAGCAGTGCGCACACCTCGTCGCCGGGCTGCCAACGCGTCACACCCTCGCCGAGAGCGCTGATCCGTCCGGAGACCTCCAGGCCCGGGTAAGGTGACGCTCCCTCCGGAACCGGGTACAGCCCCAGCCGCTGTGCCACATCGGCCCGATTGACGGCGCTGGCAACGACGTCGATGACCACTTCACCCCTCGCGGGGACGGGGTCCTCCACATCGATCCACTGCAGGACTTCCGGCCCACCGGGTTCCTTGATCGAAACTGCTTTCAAGACATTCCTCCGAGTGCGCCGCCTGACGGACGGCACATACGCCGGTCCGACGTTGTGAAAATGCGAGTGAGAGGGCACGCCCGGCAGGCTCACGCTGGTCCGGGGCCGCCGCAGAAACTCCGCCCGAGCCTGCCTGTCCAGCCCGCGCACTGGAAACTGACGAGCCCAGGACCCGGACAGCCCTGAGCTCGAAGAACAAGCCACCTGTCACCGACAAGATGCGAGCAGAACCGTCAAACGCCCCGAGACACTTCACGAGCAGGACCGGTCCGGCCGATGCGGATCAAGGTCAAAGTTGGCGCAGCGTCTCGATGATCTTTGCCGTGACGACCTTGGTGGAAACGGGGTTCTGTCCCGTCACGAGCCTGCCGTCAGCGGTGGCGAAGGGGGTCATCGGGATGGTGGCCTTGACATAGTTCGCGCCCCGCTTGCGGAACTCGTCCTCCACCAGGAACGGCACCCGGCTCTTCACCATGGCGACTCGCTCCTCCGCGGTGGAGAACCCGGTGACCGTGCGGCCCTCGACGAGCAGGGAGCCGTCGGAGAGCGTGATGTTCAGCAGTCCGCAGGCACCATGGCAGACCGAGGAGACCACGCCGCCGTTCTCATAGATATCCCGCGCGACCTGCTGAAGCGCGGCACTGCCGGGGAAGTCCCACATGACGCCATGCCCGCCCGTGTAGAAGATCGCTGCATACTCGGCCGGGTCGACGTCGGCCGCCTTCCTGGTGTGGTCCAGGCTCGACATGAACGCGCGATCGTTCATGTACTTGCGAACCTCTTTGTCGGCCAATCTGACGCTTCGCGGATCCAGCGGTACCTGTCCCCCTTCCGGACTGACGATGTCGACCTCGAATCCAGCCTGGCGGACTCGGTCGTAGAAGTGAACCAGCTCTGCGATCCACAGCCCGGTCCGGTGGGGGTTCGTTCCGTAGGTCGACTGGTTGGTGACTACGGCGAGGATCTTGCTCATCTGTGTGCCTCCGGCGGTGAGGCAGGGCTGTGGCGGCTGCCCGGATCACGAGCCTTTTTTCATGGCCACGACCTGCCAAGAGTGAGACGGCTTGTGAGGAGTCGGCCGCCTCAGTCGCCGTTGTCATAGGTGCCGATGTCGTCCGCGTGCCTCACTGCGCCCGTACGGGGCCGGCTGGCGAAAGCAGCGTCTGGTGCCCCTCCCAGGCGCAAGCGGATATGCGAGGTTCAGGCCAGCTTCTTGAGGATTTCGGCTGCGGCGGGTCCGGCGGAGGCGGGGTTCTGGCCGGTGATCAGGTTGCGGTCGACGACCACGTTCGGGGCCCACGGCTCGCCCTCCTGGTAGTCCGCGCCGATCTCGACCAGACGGTCCTGGAGCAGCCACTTGGCATTGGCCGCAAGGCCCGTCTGGGTCTCCTCGGCGTTGCTGAAACCGGTGAGCCGATAGCCGGCGAAGGCGTTGCCGCCGTCGGCCGTGGTGGCGGCGAGCAGGGCGGCCGGTGCGTGGCAGACCACGCCGAGCGGCTTGCCCGAGGCGAGGGCATCGATGAGGAGCCTGCCGGAGGTGGCGTCGACGGCCAGGTCCTCCATCGGGCCGTGGCCACCGGGGTAGAAGACGACGGCGTAGTCGGCGAGGTCGACGTCCTCCAGCCTGATGGGGTGCTGAATCTCGTCGATCGAGGCGAGGGCGTCCGCCACCTTCTTCGCCCCCACCTCTCCGCCGTTGAACTGCGGCGCCAGGCTGCCCTGGTCCAGAGGCGGTACGACGCCGCCGGGTGTGGCGACGACGATCTCGTGGCCGGCGGCCGTGAACGCCTGGTACGGGGCCACGGCCTCCTCGGCCCAGAAGCCGGTCGGGCGCTTGGTGCCGTCCGCCAGCGTCCAGTGGTCGGCGCCGGTCATCACAAAAAGGATCTTCGACATGGTGTGGTGGTCTCCGAGAGCTGGGGGTTCACGCTTTGACGTTTCGACTTCAGAACGTCAGCGCTCCTACGTTCGAAACTAAAGCCGCCGAAGAAATCGCGCCAATGAAGGCATCGATACCAGGTATCGACGAACCGATGCCCTGCACGGGGACGAATGGCAGGTGGCTGCCGTGCGTACCTCGTAGGCTCGACGCCGTGAGCGATCAGGACACTCATGGATTGGGTCCGCTGGACCTGAACCTGTTGCGCACCTTCCTTGCCGTGCACCGCCTGGGGTCCTTCACCGCCGCTGCACGGCGGCTGGGGCTGTCGCAGTCCACCGTGACCACGCAGATCCGGGCGCTGGAGAACCGTCTGGGCCGTGAACTGTTCGAACGCCGGGCGCACGGTGTCACCTCGCTGCCCCACGCGGACGAACTTGCCACGCGACTGTCAGGCCCCCTGGATCAGTTGGCCGACATCACCGGCGAGGAGCCGAGCAGCACCGCGGGACCGGTGCACCTGGCCGGGCCCGCAGAGTTCATGAGTACCCTCGGCCTTCAGACGCTGGCTCCGCTGGTCGCGCAGGGCGTCCGGCTGCGGGTGGCCATCGGACTGACCGAACCGCTGCTCGAGGAAATGCGGGCCGGACGCCACGACCTCGTCGTCGCCACCCGCCGGCCCCGGGGCCGGACGCTGCAGGCCGAACTCCTCGCCGACGAGGAGTTCGTCCTGGTTGCTGCCCCCGTCTGGGCCGAACAGCTCATGGGACAGGAACTGCCTACTGCCCTGGAAAGCCTGCCCATGATCGCCTACGCCGAGGACCTGCCCATCGCCCGCCGCTACTGGCGCCACGTCTTCGACCGCCGCCTGCGCGTCCAGGCCGCGATCACCATCCCCGACCTGCGCAGCGTCCTCACCGCCCTCACGGCCGGCGCCGGCTGGAGCGTCGTGCCCAGCTACCTCTGCCGGACCGAACTCGCCTCCGGCGCCCTCCGGCTACTGCACCAGCCGGAGGACCCCCCGATCAACACTGCCTACCTCGTCCAACGCCCAGGCAGTTCCATCAATCCTCACGTCACGCTCGTCCGTGAGCATCTGCTCGCCGCTGCGAAGACCTGGTGAGCCCAAGCCGGTACCCCGAGGTCATGTCGGGCTGACATCGGGTTGCGTCGCCGGCACTCCCGATCAGCTGGGGCTACGAGCCAACACAGCGCCATTCGTAACGCAGAGTAACAACCCTCTACCGATCGTGAGGCTGGTTCTGATCGAACACGGTCCTTGGCCGGGCGATCTCGGCCGGGTGGTGAGTACGGGGCCCCTAGCTCGGGTTTGCGACCACTGGAGTGCCAGGAGGTCCTGTTGTTCCGGTCTCGCGTCACGGTCCCCGTCTCGTCCAACTCCCGCATGGCGTTGCCGGTGACTTTGCGGCCTTCCAAAGCCCGTCAGCGACAACATTGCCGCAGGTCAACGGCTTGCGCTGCCGCTAGATGCCGCATCTCAACCAATCATGGAACGTGCGGTTCGAACAGGTTTCCCGCCGGGGTGATCTTCCCGCTGTACGCGCATGAAGGCAGGGCCTCTCTGTAGCTCGGGGATGCGAATCTAACCGAGTGGTGCCGGGAGGCCCTAGTGTCCTTGTTGTACGCGTCCGAGCCCGTTCAGTTCAACTCGGCTGCTCCATCGTGTGATTGCCTCGCGCACGTGTACGGCAACGCGGCCGATCATCCCGATCGGGTGCGCCGGTATCCGTCGGACATGACGGATGCGGAGTGGGCGGCCATCCGGCCTTTGCTGCCGGTGCCGGCCTGGCTCCAGGGCAGAGGCGGACAGCCCGAGGGCTACTGCCACCGCCAGCTGCTGGACGCGATCCGCTACCTGGTCGCGGGCGGGATCTCCTGGCGGGCGATGCCCGCGGACTTCCCCGACTGGGGCCGCGTCTACGCCTTCTTCCGCCGCTGGCGCGAGCACGGGCTGCTCACCGAGTTCCACGACCGGTTGCGCGGACGGGTGCGTGAGCGCGAGGGCCGTGAGGCGGAGCCGACGGCGGGGATCATCGACGCGCAGTCGGTGAAGGCCGCCGCCTCGGTGCCGTCCGTCTCGCGCGGCTGGGACGGCGGGAAGAAGGTGGGTGGCCGCAAGCGGCACATCGTGACGGACTGTCTCGGTCTGCTGCTGGTCGTCGCGGTGACCGCCGCGAACGTCGGGGACCGGGATGCCGCGATGGGCCTGCTGATACGGCTGCGGCGCCTGCACCGTGACATCTGCCTGGTCTGGGCCGACGGCGGTTACACCGGCGGCATCGTCGACTGGGCACGGGCGAAACTCGCGCTTACCCTTCAGGTCGTCAAGCGAACCGACGACATGGAGGGGTTCGTGGTGCTGCCGAGGCGCTGGGTAATAGAGCGCACGTTCGCATGGCTGATGCATTCACGCCGGCTGGCCCGGGACTACGAGACGTTGCCGGCCAGCAGCGAGGCGATGATCCGATGGTCGATGGTCACGCGGATGGGACGGCGCCTGGCACGGCCGCGGGCCGCCGGCCCGCGCTGAACATCCCCGACGTCTCCTGCACGAGCCACCCTCGCTCCGCCAGGCGCCTGGCCTTCGAGCGCACCCCCTCGACCTTCGCCGACGTCGGCTGAAGGCCCAGCACCACCGCGATCTCCTTGGCCTTCACCGGTCCTTGGCCCGCCGACTGCCGCTCCTCGAGCACACCCAGGATCCGCTGATAGTCCGGCGCCAGCACCGTCACCGGCAGTCCTTCGCGCCAAGGCGGCACGATCGAGCCCGGCACCGGCGCAGGTGAGGACACGGCTTCCGTCTCCGCCTTGGTCACAGCGGTGGTCTCGGCAGCCGTGGCCGCCAGGGCCTCGACCAGTTCCTCCCGCGCGATCACCCGCCGGTCCAGCTCGATCTCCGCAGCCTCCAGTACCTCGGACAGCCGCGCGACTTCCTCGCGCAGTCCTTCCACCCGCACCCGGGCCGCTGTCTCCCGCTCCCCCAGCATTCCCAACACCGACGCCATCGTGCACCCCTCGATCACGGAGCCGAAACAAGACGTCGCATGCCTCCCTCATTCCGAGCTAGACCATGCCTGACCAGCGGAAATCAAGTGATCACGTTCGGTTGAGATACGGCTTCTCAGCGTCGAGCGGGGGTCCGTCAGCCACGGCGACCGGACCCCCGCCCTGGAGCCCGTCAGCAGCGTGAGCACACAACGGAGCACGACCGCCAACCCGGTGATCACGCACAGTCACCCCCTTATGCGGCCGCACGTAGGGAATCTGTGAACTGGCCACCCACAGCCCGCCCCCACCGTCAAATGATCTACTCCGCAGACTGCCGCGCACGACCAGCGCGAGCACCCCGAGCACCGGCCACACCAGCCCTTTGACCTGCAACTTCAGGTTGGCGGAGGCCCCGTGCTGTGGAATGGCACGGTCGGGATGACGCCGATGGATCACGCACCGGACGCAGGGCTCGCCATGGTTCCCCTGCTCGACGTGCCTCAAAGCCCGGTGGTCGTGGCCCACGCGAAAGGCGAAGCCAGCCCCTTCGTCCGATCCTTCGTGGACATCGTCATCGCCGCCTTCCGCCAGTGATGCGGCTCTGCACGCGAGGCGTCAGCACGCACGTCCCGGCGAGGCGTTGACGGCTCCGCTCGCCCAGGCAGCCGGGCTCCGGGCCCAAACCGGATGCTTCTCGGCAGAGTGCGAGGCCTCGGCAGCAGCTGACAGCCAATCCGGCTCCACGTGCCCCGCCCCGTGATCGAATCAACGGCCGCCTCACCACCTAGGACACTGTCTTGGTGGTGCCGTTGGGGTGCGCCCGACGCGACGGATGCGTCGCTGGCGGGGGCCCACTTGGATGTGCCGGGGCAATGATTATTCTGCTGGTCTGGGGTTTTTGCGCCGGTTGGCGTTGAAGCGTGCTTTCTTCTGGCGGTTTCCGCATGTGTTCATGTCGCACCATTTGCGGGTGCGGCTTTGGCTGGTGTCGAAGAAGGCGGCTTGGCAGGTGGGTGATGCGCACAGGGCCAGTTTTCCGTCTCGTTCGCCTGTGATGATGGCGATGGCGTCGGCGGCGATGACGCTGAGGGCGTCTTCCACGCAGGACGTCGGGCTGAGTCGCCATTGCCGTTTGCCCTCGAGTGTCAGGATCGCGGCGGCCCGGCCCTGAGCGCTGCAGTCGTTGATGACGTGGACGGCAGATGCAGGGAGAGTGTCCTGGATCGCGGCCGCTGTCGCGGCGGCGTGAATCGACTCCCTCAGTTCCCGGGCGAGGTCGAGCTGGGCGGTGGTGCAGGAGTCCACGGCGAGGCCGTTCACTGCCAGCCAGTCGATGAGTCGCTGCGGCGTTGGAATGCGCTCCACAGGGTTGCCATGACGCTCCGAGAGAGTCCCCGTGAAGCTGGTGGCCAGCACGTTGCCGAGGCGGAAGTCGGGGAACGCAGCACGCATGGAACCACCTTAGCCGGTTGCAGCGTGGCTTGGAGGACTGCTAGAACCGTCTTAGACGGTTCTACGATGGCCAGGAGGTCTCATGCCCCGTCCGACCAGCGACGTGCACGTATTTGAAGCCCACGCGACTGACGCTGACCTCGACGATCTGCGCGCACGACTGGCCGCGGCGCGACTACCGGAGGCCGAGACGGTCTATCGCGCCGGGCCCGACCCTCGCCGATGGGAACAGGGTGTTCCGCTCGCCGACCTCGTCGATGTCGTGAACTACTGGCGTACCGGGTACGACTGGCGGTCGTTCGAACAACGCCTGAACCGGATCGGCCAGTTCCGCACGACCATTGATGGTCTGGGAATCCACTTCCTGCACCGCCGGTCCGCGCGTGCGGATGCCACTCCTCTGATCGTGACGCACGGCTGGCCAGGCAGCATTGCTGAGTTCATCGATGTGGTGGACGAGCTGGCAGATCCGAACGATGCGGACGCGCCGGCGTTCCACGTCGTGGTTCCGTCGCTGCCGGGCTTTGGTTACAGCGACAAGCCGGCCACCACCGGATGGGGGACCGAAAAGATCGCGGCCGCATGGGTGGAACTGATGGGAAGGCTCGGCTACAGCAAGTTCGTAGCCCACGGCGGCGACTGGGGAGGCAATATCACCACGGTTCTCGCCGGCAGGTTCCCGGCGCACGTTCTCGGCATCCACACATTGTTCGCGGAGGCGCCGCCGGGGTTGACGACGGACGGGCTGACAGCGGTCGAGCGCAAGTGGACCGAGGAGACCCGCGATTTCTGGCGCCACCGCGCGGCGTACGCGAAGCAGCAGGCGACCCGACCGCAGACCATCGGCTACTCGCTCGTCGACTCGCCGGTCGGGCTTCTTGCCTGGATCCTTGACAAGTTCGCCGAGTGGTCGGACACCGAAGACAGCCCGTTCGAGACGATGTCCAGAGACAGGATTCTTGACGACGTCACCCTGTACTGGCTGACGCGGACCGGCGCATCGGCGGCCCGCATTTACTACGAAAGCCACAACTCGCTGGACCCGGAACTTCGGGTCGACGTCCCGTCAGCAATCAGTATGTATCCCCGCGACATCGAGAAGTGTCCGCGCCCCTGGGCGCAGGAGCGGTACCGACAGATCGTGCGATGGAGGTCGCCCGAAAGCGGCGGACATTTCCCGTCGCTGGAGGTTCCCGAGTATTTCGTCAAGGACCTGCAGGAGGGCTTCGCGGCCGTGCTGGCCGCTCATCGGTGAACGCGGCTGGGTGCCGGCACTCGAACACTGCCTGATCCGGCTCATGGTGTTGTCCGACGGCTTCCAGACCGATGGGTGCGTTCTGCTTCGTGGTGGTGGGTGTTGCCGGGCCGGTCCTTTCCCTCTCGGTCCCGCAGGAACTACGCTGCAGCGCTGCCGGCCTGCCAAGCCCGCTGGATCTCCCGGTCCAACCCGTGGGCCGCCTGCGGGCAAGGAGGTGCCTTCCGCAGCGTGGCAGCATCCGCCGTTCATGTGGTGGCGGGTGTCGGCGTCTTGTGCGGGTCGTTGTGGTGCGGGGGAGGGACAATCGGCCGATGTCTGAGATCTTCGTCGGTCTGGGGAGTGTCGATGCGCCGTCGGGTGTGCTGGTGCTCGGCATGGCCGGGTGGATCGACCAGTGGCGGGAGTTGGGGCAGCCCCTGTCCGAGCGCGCGAGGACGGCCGCGGCGTCAGGAGGAGGCCACCTTCGGAAGTGGTTGTGCGAGGCGGTCGCGGTTCCGGCAGCCGGTGACCGGCCGTTGACGGTACGGGCGAGTACCTCGCCGTCTCCGTTCGACAAGCAACCGGTGATCACGACCTTGGAGATCGGTCTCGGTCTTCCGTGGCCCGAGAGCGCGGGCCGGTCGGTACCGGTCCGGCTCGGGGACCTGCCTGTTGACCGGTGCGGCATGGTGGTCGGCGACGCCACTGCGCTGGATGTGTGGACGGGAACGGACGACGAGCCGGCCGACGGGCTCGCCGATGTCTTCTACTGGGGCCTGTACGCGGACGACGCACACGCGCGGTTCGGTGGCGAGCGGATCGCCCGGTACGGCACCGACGGACCGCACGGGTGGCTGGACCTCCCGGTGGCTGAGGCGGTCGCACGCGCGGCCGAACTCACCGCCTGGCGCGACTGCCTCCATGGCAAGGGCCTCATGGTCTCGGTCGACAAGCACGCCGACTTCTACCGCTTCCGGCGGGCCGGGTGGCACCATCCGCTCCGGGCCGGTGCGACGAAGGTCGGGGGCTGCCGTCTGCTCGGTATCGAATGGGACCAGGGCGACCACTCGATGCGGCACCGCGGTGAGCGGCATACCGGCCGGGTCTATCCGGTCACGCTCGAAGCCGGCGAGGCGGGAGAGACGGTGATGCGATGGACGATCCCGCCCTACGCCTTCGCCGACGAAGACACGTGACGAGCCCAGCTGTAGGTACCGGCCGCCGTGGTGAGTCGACCAGCCGTGCCGGAAAGCCTGTCGGTCTGCGCGGGGTGACGTGGGTGGCGCGCGGCACCGCGGCAAGCAGATCGAGCAGTTCCTCGGCGAAATCGACCGCGAAGGTCACCGGGGCCTTCGCTGGATCGCTATCAGTCCGGGCCGCTCGGGGGTCACGATCTACCTGTGCGAAGTCGAAGACGCGGGCACCGACACCTTCTACGACGTCTCTGAGTTTCCGCCCCTGGATCCCGATGACGAGACCTGGGGCAAGGAGATCGCCACCGTGTCGACTCCGGAGGAGGCTCTCTACCGGGCCTGCAGCGAGCCCGGCGTGAACTCCGACCGCTGGGTCAACCAGGGCATCATCCGCGACGAGTACCGCGATTTCCGGATCGCCAGAAGGAACGAACCCCCGGCGACCCCATGACGTTCAGGTGTCACCCCCCAGCAGCGGCGTGCCCACCAACCGTTGTGCAGGGGTTGGCACGGAAGTTGAGCTGGCTGGTTACAAGGGTGGTGGCGTGTTGGATACGCACGATCGGCTGGTGCATGAACGCCCGCCGCAACACACCCGACTACGAACGGCTGCCCCGCAGCGTGACGACCAGTCGTCGTGGAGGGAAAACTGTTCACATGGCCTCTGCAATCTTCGGCTTCGTGGGAGTCCTACTCGGTTCCCTGACTACGTCCATCTTGACGATCTACAAGGAACGACTCGCCTCCAGGCACGAGACGATGATCCGCGACCAGCAATACGAGCGAGATCGACAAGCCACTAGGGATGATTTCCAAAGGGAGAGCATCCAGGCCTTGCAGACAGCGGTCTCAGACGTGATCAAGGCCGCCTACGAGGAGCTTGACCGCGTCCTCGCCGAGCTCCGCGAATCAGGCTCGTGGCCTGCACGTCAGTGGGAGACCCCAACGGCCAAAGGGTGGTCGGAGTCTGTGCTACAGCTTCAACTCTCGGCAGCCCGCGTCCTTGACGAGGGACTGCGTGACCTGGCTCATGAGATCCAACGTATTGCAGGTGAGGCAATTTGGGCGCCAGACCTCTCTGCCGCGAAGCGGCACAGCCGACGCCTCGAGCCCTTGCACGTTCGATTCAACGACACCGCTAACAGGATCTTCACTTCTCTCTTCTGACCCGGGCTGGCGGTGCGTGTCGACGTGGCAGGCATCCGGACTATGACCGTCTCGTTGGCGCTGCTGACCCTCCGGGTGACGACGAGCATGGTCACTTCACGAGCGCATGCGGCAGGTCGGGTGCGGCAGGATAGATGACCAACGAGGCTCCCGGGCAACGTGGTTGAGATTTCAGACATTTCGATCAACGGCTCGGGGGCATCGCTCGTTGCGCTTCGTGGACCGTCACCTGATCGGTGGCCGGATGGAAGAAGCTCACTGGTACCGCGGCGGCTGGGAGCTCGGGCCGCTGCGGGCTGGGCAGCTGGTGCGGCGGTCGGTCTCGCGGCGGTCTCCACTTCCCTGGACGAAGGGGTCCTGCTCGCACTGGCCCGCGGGGTCGGCTGCAGCTTCGTCGTGTC
This sequence comes from Streptomyces sp. NPDC050564, assembly GCF_044457265.1. Lineage (NCBI taxonomy): Bacteria > Bacillati > Actinomycetota > Actinomycetes > Kitasatosporales > Streptomycetaceae > Streptomyces > Streptomyces sp. NPDC050564. The sequence goes on from NZ_JBITGS010000056.1 coordinate 36,958, forward strand.
CGGGCTCGTGGGCGGCGCGGTGTACTCCGTCCTGAGCGTACGCTCGCCTCAGCCTGTTTCTTCCGCGTCCTCGGCCAGGCGCCAGGAACGCTCGACCGTGTCGTAGCGCAGGGTGCCGCGCACCAAGGTGAGGTCCAGCGCCTGGAGTTGGTGGTATGCCTGCGCGTCGAGGTCACGAGTGAGCAGGACGCGGACGCCGGTGTCGGTGTCCTGGAGGGCGACGGGGCGCGGGGCGGGGGTGCGCCGGACTGCCTCGCGCAGCTTGCGGTAGACGTCGTCGGCGAGCCTGCTGCCGAGCCCGCCCAGGAAGGCGTGCAGCGGCAACGTCACGAGGATGAGTAGCTCCAGGCTCCGGCGTACGGGGACGGCTTTGACTCGGACGGTGAGACCGAGCGCGGTCAGCGTCTCGACGAGCGCGGCCTCGGTGCCGGGGGCGTCCTGCTCGGGAACGAGTACGTCGGCCTGGGGCGGGGGTTGGGCGGTCACGGGCGGGGCTGCCTTCCGGTTGAGAACGCGTCCTTCAAGGTCCGATCGCTTCGAGGTCGATCACGTGGACCTCGGAGCCCTGCAGCACGGCGATGTGCGTGCCGTCCGGGCTGTAGGCGACGGAGCCGAGGCCGTGTATACCGACCGGCACGGCGGTCGGCCTGGCGCGCAGTGCGTGGTGCTCCCACACGGCTCGCTCCGCACGCAGATCCCACACGGTGGCGATGGAACCGTCGATGGTGGCGAGCCTGTTCGCGTCGGGCCCGAATGCGAGGCTGATCACATCGCCGTGGTGCGGCAGCCGCAGAAGCAGACGTCCGGTCGGGACCTCCCAGACCTGCGCCAGGCTGCCACTCGCGGTGGCGATGCGGGTACCGTCCGAGCTGAGCGCCACCGCCGACACGCCTGCTTCGTGGGGCAGCCGACAGAGCTCGGTGCCCGACGCCACGTTCCAGACCCGGGCATCACCTGGTATTTGCTGGGAATGCCATCTGTCCGAGTCCTGCGGGAGCGGGCCCCGCATGCCCGCAGCGATCCGGGTGGAGTCTCCGGAGAACGCCAGGTCCAACACGTCTCCCGTATGGGGCAGGGGAAGCCGTCGGCCCGCGGGTCCGGTCAACACCAATGCGGTGTGCATCTCGCGGTACACGGCCGCGTAGATCTGCCCGCCGTCGGCGAGGGCGACTGTGTCCGTGTACGACACCCGGCCGAGAAGACTTTTCGACACGCGTCTGCCCGTGGCACTGCTCCACCTGCGGACCGTTGTCCCCGCGACAGTGGCGAAGGTGTCCCCCGTCCGGTCGAAGCACACGGACACGACCCGGTCCTGGTAGAGGAAGAACGACTGGACGGCGCCGGCAGCGGAGGCGACATAGCCACCGACCTTCGCCTCGCACAGCTGCCGCCCCCGCAGATTGACCACCACTGCGAGCCACTTCTCGCACCCGATCACAAGGCGGCTGGAATCCGGGCTGAAAGCCAGCGACCAGGCCCTCTTGGGCACATCGACCCGGGTGACGTGCCGGCTTGCCGCCTGCGCCGAGCGGGCGCCCTCAAAGGGTATATACGAGCTCGAGGGGGCCGCGATGGGGACGGCCCTGTCCGCAGGTTCGCCCCCTTCAAAGGACGGCTGCCCGACGGTCACGGATTTCTTTGCCGGCTGCGGGTCCACATCGAACAGCACCCCCTCCGCCGCCCGCATATAGAGGACCGGCGTCCCCCACTCCAACGTCCCCGGCAACGCCAGCCGAATCGCCTGCCGGGCCTCCGTCACCGCCGTGTCGACCGGGAGGCGGTGGGCGAGGCCCTCGTAGAAGCTGCGGCCGAATTCGACGGCCGCCCGGTCGGAGATCGCGTACTGCATGGCGAGTGCGGCCGGCACGCCGACCCGCAGCAGTGCGCCGCCCATGCTGGAGAACGGGTCGGCCGCCGCCGAGCGGCCCGTCTCGCAGGCGTTGAGGACCACCAAGCGCAGCGAACGGTGGTCGTGCAGCATCATCGCGAGGTTCTCGGCGCCGAGTTGGTACGTCCCGCCCTCCTCTCCCGCGAGGGCCAGCGTGCCCTCCTGGGTCACCGGATCGAAGCCGCCGTGACCGATGAAGTGCAGGATGTGCCAGGGGCCCCGCCGGGTGAGCGCGGTCCGCAGGGCGCGCCAGGTCTCGCCCTCGACCCAGCCCAGCTCGATGAGCCCGGCCTCCTGCAGACCCGCGAGCGCACCACCGAGCCGGTCGCGCTCGGCCCGGACCGCGAGGGGTTCGAGATCGTCCGGGCGGGCGGCCATGCACAGGATGCGCAGCGGCGCGGCGACCGCCAACGGACGCTGGGGCGTGGCAACTTGGGGTCGGCGCACCAGCGGCATCGTCGTACAGACATAACTGCTCTCAGCGCTGTCGAAGAGGAACTCCCAGGGCAGCCGCGCGAGTTCCGGCGGACGCACCCGCAGTACCAGGCGTAAGGACCGGTCCCGCTCGGCGGCGCGCTGGCGCGCCGCGGCGAACAGCGCACGCCCCTCGCCGGCGAACAGCGTGTCGAACAGGATCCGGCCCAGCTCCTGTACCGGCCGCTCCTCGGGAGGCGCGCTGCGGCGCACCACGGCCGAGGAGGCGAGAATCGCATCGGGGATACGGGCGGAGAGGATGCGCAGTTCCTCCGCACCCACCGGCAGACGCACCCCGTCGGCACTCGCCTCGGCGCCGTCCGCGGTCCGCAGCGTCACCTGATGGACGCCGGGTCCCGCAGAGGCGATCTCGGCCTGGAAGTCGACTGTGCGCATGGCGCGCCCCACCCCCCGTCCCCACCAGGTGTCATACCGGGTCCACGATCCCATGAGGGCATGGCCTCGGACATGCGAATGACGCGGATCAGTACCTCGCACCGAGGGTGCGCCCGCACTGGGGGGGTTAGACGCGGCAGCTGTCGATGTGGGTGACGTCGCGGAAGTCGGCGATGAGGGGGCTGGCCATGGATTCGCGGTAGACGACGGCGGCGCGGCCGTAGGGCCAGGTGGTGTCGTTGTGGAAGTCTTGCTGGGCCTCCGAGCAGCTGCCGAACATCAGGCCCCGCACGACGTCGGTCCAGTCGGTGTCGTCACGGTAGTCCTGCCCCTCGGGGTAGGTCCCGGGCCAGCGAGCAATTCCGCTGCGGCCAAGGCGAGTTGGTCGGCGCTGGGACGGTCGGCCGGCTCCTTCGACAGGGCGATTTCGACCAGTGGGAGCAGATCGGCCGGCATGCCGTTCAGGTCCGGCTCGGCCGATATGACGCGGAAGGCCACGGCGTCGGCAGCGCCGCTGCCGAAGGGCGGCCGGCCGGTCGCGGCGTAGGCGACGAGGGCTCCCCAGGCGAACACGTCGCCGTGGGGGCCGACGGCGCCGGTGCGGTAGTGCTCGGGGCTGATCCAGCCGGGCGTGCCTGTCATCACTCCGGTACGGGTGACCGAGGTGCCGTCCAGAGCGTGGGCGATGCCGAAGTCCAGCACCTGCGGTCCGGACGGGGCCAGGATCACGTTGGGCGGCTTTACGTCCCGATGGACCACGCCCGCGGCGTGGATGGCGCTGAGAGCGGCTGCGGTGCCGGCTGCCAGTGCGTACAGATGTGCCCCGGCCAGGGCACCGTTGAGCGTCACGTGCCGGTCGAGAGTGGGGCCGGGGATGAAGGGCGTGGCAAGCCACGGGAGGGCAGCTTCGGTGTCGGCGTCGCGGAGGGGCACCAGGCAGGGGCCGGTGACCCGCTGGGAGAGCTGCACTTCGCGCTGGAAGCGAGCACGGAATTCGTCGTCCGCAGCCTGCGCCGGATGAATGACCTTGACGGCCATCCGCTCGCCCGCACCGGACAGCGCAGCGAACACCGTGCCCATGCCGCCCGAGTCGAGCCGTCCAACGACACGGTAGGACCCTATACGGCGCGGATCGCCCGGCTGCAGCGACTGAACACGGTTCGACACGCACATCCCCCTGGCGATCAACGGCACGCAACTGCCGAAGCGGTAGCCCATCGTAGTGGCTGTTTTATGTAGATCATGACCGGGCTGGACCAGAGCCGGGAACGCGCCCGCAGGAAGGAACGCGGCCGTCGGCAGGCCATGACGGCTGCCGTCGTCGAGCCCGGGCGGCAGCCCTGACAATGCCACCCCACAGGGACCTTCTGGGGTCATGACACAGCCGCAAGACCCATGCGGCGACTGACCTCGGCGGCCAGTTCCGGCCCTTGGAATCCCTGCAGGTGGCGCGGCAAAGAACACCTCGCCGCGCCGCTCAATACGCTTCACAGACCGTGACGGCCGCCGGGGCATCCATGCCCTGCACCAAGTGACGGTCAGGCAGGGGGTGCTCGCGATCCGGTGTTGGCGAACGGGAGGGGCTGGCCGTCGCCGCGGCTGGGTCAGCGGCCGTGACGCCCGAACAGGTGCTGCCAGAACGTGGAGTGTCTGCTGTGCCAGCGCGCCCGGATGAGTTCTGCGCTGGAGGGGCCGGTGAACTGCTGGGAGACGGCCGCGTAAGCCTGCAGGAGGGCGAGGAGGTGCTTGTCGACGTCGGGGAAGCGCCGTTCTTGTTCCACGAACGGTTCGATGGCTTCCCATACTTTCGCGATCCGGCCCCGCGCCATGACGATGGCGGCGGTTTCGTCGATGACACCCAGCGCGTACAGGCCGGCGAGTGTCTGGAAGAAGTAGGCGACGTTGTACACGGCCGCTTTCGCGTCAGGCGGCAGGCCCCGCAGCCCGCCATCCGGCGCATGCTCACGGTTGAGGTCGCGACAGACGTAGGCGTACTGCTCGTGCAGCTCGGCGGAGCGGAACTCGGCGAGCAGCTCCATCAGAGCAGGTATGTAGTTCGCCTGCCGGGCGATCTGCACCTGCCGCGCTCCGAACCACATCGAGGCGAGCACCGCGGAAACGGAGATCGCTATGGCCAGCACGTTCAAAAGGGTGGCCCCGTCCACGAGCGCATCGTAGAGCTGCAGTGCCAGGGTGGCGAGGGCTGCGAAGCAGACCGGCTAGAACCTGTGCCGGCCCGGCACCGTAGGGCAGAAGGCTCGTCGAACGCGGTGCCGTGAACGGCACACGGATGGGGAAGAACACCGCCGTCCTATGCACTGCCAGCCCCAGCAAGGATGCCGCGGCATTGGGCGAGCGGCTGTGCGAGCCCGTCGATGCCGGGCCCGTCACCTACACCCACCTGCCTTCCGGCAACCAACGGCAGCTGCAAGGCCACCAGGGGCTGCCGATGGCCGCTACCTCGGGCAGCGCGTAGCGCCGCCGTGCAGGCAGCGGAAGCGAGGAAGGCTGCCGCACTGTGGAGCAGCAACATCCCATGGCCCGGCCCGGCTTAAGGAGTCGGATCGGCGCCTTCGGAATCGGGTTGAGGAGGGCGGACATCGCGAAGGGCCTCGGCAACAAGGTCCTTGAACCGCTGGAACGATCGGTCGTCGCCGCCCGTCAGCATTTCGAGGTACTCCGTGAGCGCTGCCAGGCCGCCTTCGATCCAACGGACCTGATCCATCACGGCCAAAGCGAACAAGCTTGGAGTCAGATGATCGGGGACTTCGAACCGCACACCAGGGAAGCCATCGCTGACGTACCGCACGAACATGGATCGTCCTTGCGGGTCTTGCATCATCGGCAAGTCCAAGAACGCGTCGCTCAGTTCTGCCATGTAGCGGCCCACTGCTAACCGTTCGGCCTGCGGGCTGCTACGCCGCGGCGGCACGGGCTCAGTGTCATTGCGCGAGGCGGCGATCCACAGGGCATGGAAATGCCGGCGCTCTTCGGCCGCAGACAGACCGGGGGCTTGCTCGCTCAAGGCCTTCACGATGATGTCGACCATGCCCCACGTCGGCAGGCGCTCTCTGCTGAACACATCGTAGATACGGCTGTGGCTGAACGCCCCTCGACCGAGCGCCCGCTCCAGGTCGCGCACTGACGGCTGGCCTGCGAGCAGGTGCAGATGATGGAGCGCATCGTTCAGCTCTTTCAGCCGCCCCGGTGCAAGCTCAGGTCTGCGGAGTTCTCCCAACAGGCCCTCCGACCGTCTGAATCTGTCTGATTCCGTATGACAACACTTCCCGAAACAGGCCTTGCTGGGCAATACGTACGGCGTTGTCGGACCCCGTAAAGCGGGCTCCCCGGCCCCTCACCCTGTAGGTAAAGGGCCGTTTGTAGAAGGGGAGTTGAGGTCCATGGAAGGCAAGCGCCTGCGACGTCTGCGTCATGCCGCGCTGTTCGCGGCCGTGCGAGGAGCGTCCACCGCGGCCGGCGGTGCGCTGGTCGGGGCGATCCTGTGGTGGATCCGGCAGTGATGACGCGGGAGAGCTGCCTGCCCCCCGACCGAGCAGGCTGCACGGGGCTGCGGCAGATGGCCGCCGGGGGGCCGGCCACTGTGATCCGGGCGCTCACCTGGTCTGGCGGCCCCGTCTCCGCCTGATCCTTGTGGGCGGACCTGCCTGACACCCGCGCTGACCGTGCCGTGCGGACAGCACGCCGCCCGGACAACTGGCCGCGGCACCGGGCCCGGGCCCCCGTCAGGCCCCAACTGCAGGGCCACGACGCAATGTCGGTGGCGGGGTTTAGAGTGATCTGTGTTTTCACGCGGCCCGCCGGGCTTCCGCTGTTTGCGGACATGCCCCCACCCGCACACGGTGTTTCGTGCTGCCCGGGGGATTGTTTCGTGTCGTTGCTGCGGATGTCTGCGCGTGCTGTAGCTGAGGCGGCGGGTGCCGGCTCGCTGGTGGAGAGCCTGGCCGCACAGTTCCAGTTCACCTACAGCTTCGAGGCCGGGGCCAGTGAGAAGAGGTCGTGGGGCAACAGCCTTCCCGCCCTCGCCCACACCCTGCTCGATGCGGGCCTGGGGGACGTCGAAGTCCTCATCGAGTATCCGGTGCCGCGGTCCAGCTACCGGGTCGACGCCCTGCTGACCGGCGCCTACCCCGTGACGGGTGAGCCGTCGTATGTGGTGGTGGAGCTCAAGCAGTGGACGGCCGTCGAGCCGGTGCCGGACGCCGAGGACCTGGTGACGGTACAGGGCATGGGCAACACCGCCCGCCTACACCCCGTCGCGCAGGTACGCCGCTACTGCGACCACATCGCGGACTTCACCAAGTCCCTGCAACGGCCCTTCTACTTGTTCTCGCCGCCCATGGAGGATCCTCACGTGCTGCACCGGCTGGTCAAGCGTCATGTTCTGGGTCCATGCACGCTCGTACTCGCGTCTGAGCACGCACCGCCCTGCGCGAGAGCCTGCCCTCGGTCCGGGGTGCGGCGGCCAGCGCGCGCAGGCTCGGATTGCCGGCCGTCGCCCGGATCTTCAACATGGCGGCCACGAGCCCGGCCCGGGTGCTGATCCGCCCTGGCACATACGCATTCCCGGCCCGGCCCGGCCCGGCTTCCGAGCCACGGCCGCGGCGGCCTGCGCCCACACCCGCTCGTCGGCGCCGGTGCCGCGGGCGAACGCCAGCACCGTGTACCGGCCGGGCATCCGCCCGTCCAGGGCCCGCCCGGCCGGGCAGCAGCGGGAGCCCGGCCGCCGACGAACTGCATCAGCGCGGCTGGGTCACGCTCCTCGCTGAACCGCAGCACCCTCGCCGCCCGCGCCGACACCCGCTCCACTTCACCGTCGACGTTCTCCAAGCCGTTCTCGCCACCGTCCGACAGACCGTCGTCGGGATCCTGTTCGCCCGTCGTGCGGCTGTTGCCCAGGTGAGGGTTGGCGAGGGCTTCGATCGTGTCGGGGCCGGAGGTGAGCGTGGGATGATCCTGTCCTGTCCGGTACGCCTGGCGACGCCACGTGTACCGGATCGCCGGTGGCCGAGGAGGAAGACGAAGGATCGATGACGCTGAACGTGGGCCAACGGGTGCGGCTGGCGGCGGATCTTCGGTTGGCCGGGTCGGTGACCCCAGCCGGTGAGCCCCCGCAGGAGACGGGTGCCTTCGCCGCCTCTGTGGCCCTGGCAGCAGGCATCGAGGGCACCGTCGAGCGTGTGGACGAGCATCACCGGCAGCAGAGCCACGAGGTCCGTGAGTACCTGCGCCTGAAGTCGCTCCTCGACGACTTCGGCCACCAGATGCCGCCGGCGAGCAGGAAGCAACTGGAGGAGCAGGTGGGGGCCTTGGAAGAGCAGTGGGTCGCCTACCAGCGACGGATGCTCCACGTCACGGTCCGCGTCCGGCTCGACAACGGATTCGTCCTCGACGATGTCCCCGAGGAGGCTTTCGCCTCCGCCTGATCAGGCGTCGGGGCGCTCGCTTTCCGCCTGTTGGCCTGTCAGCCGAGCAGGACAGAATCGTTCGGCAAAGCGCACATGTTCCGGCGAACCCGTGCCAGGCGGCGCCTGAACAGCACAGGTTCCGGCAGCACCTCGGATGCTGCATGATCGAACGGTGTTGGTCGAACTGGAGAAGGTCGCAAAGTTTCCTTGGAGCCCCTGTGTGGCTCAGATCCGGACCCCCTTCGGAAGGACCGCGGTCCGCTGGTGCGGTGACGAGAACGCGGAGCCGGGGGAGTACCACGTTGAGTGGACAGTCGATGAGGACATCGTCTGGGGGCGGAATGCGAATCTGGCTGCCGATTCCGGACCGGGAGTCCGGCCTGGTGGACACTGCGTTGTCCTGCGAGGACGTCTGAACCCCACAGAGGATGGTGCCGCCGTGCTGGACTTGGACGGCAGTCTGATCCTGCTGGATCTCGCTGATCCGCTGCCCGAGGATGTCGCCGATACGTGGGTGGAGCTGTTCATCGAGCGCGAGAAGATCAGTCTCTACCCCTACGAACTCTGACCAGAGATCACCTTCTGAGCGTCTCCCACTGCGACAAGCGGGTCTCGTCGAGGCGATCGGACAGATGGATCAGGGTGGCTTGCGGGTCCATGCCGAAAGCGGCGGCGACGAGCTTGGGGTCCATCGTGTTCACCATGTCGACAAGGCGGGTGCTGCCGATTCCCGTCTCTGCGCGGCTTTCGTCGACCGGCTCACCTTCAACGGCAACATCTTCGAGACCGGCACCGACTCCTACCGCCTCGCCACCACCCGTGCCGAACAGCAGGCCGCTGGCTGAGCGCTGAGCAGCGAGGAACCACGCCACCCTCAGTTCTCCATGAATCGCCGGCGCCAATATCCGCAAGCGCTGAACGGAGTTGCCAGCACGAGGTGAGAGCTGAGGGAGACGGTCCTGCGGTCGAACTCGGCGTCCAATCTGGCCACGAGCCCGCCAAGGTCTGTCCGAGCACCACGGGGAAGCCACAGCAGCACGTCCTCCAGAAGGTCTCGCGCCACCAGAGGGTCACAGCAGTCGCAGCCCATCACCGGATCTGGCAGAACGTGCCCCGGTTGCCCCAGATGCCACCGGCACTCCGCCAAGGCAGCGGCAACAGCCCCCGGCCACAGACGCTCTTCTTCCAACTTCCGGATCGCTACGCGAGTGGCCGCGGAAACACCGCGGATCCGGCGGACCGGGACACCTCTTCTGGGCCGCCAACGCTCCGCGCGCAGCCCCTTCGGACGCCTACGCGGCATCGGCCTTTCGGATCAACATGCCGTCATCCTGCCATGGTCCGCACCACCCCCGCACGCGATCACGGCGAGCCCGCGCCGCCTCACGTGCTCTTACTTCTCACCGATATCCCTGCACTCGCCGGACGAAGAGAGATGCCGGAACCCGTCAACATGTGCTCCCGCTTAAGACCTACGCAGCCAGCCGGTTGACCCTGTTGTCAGTGCGTTGGCCCTGCCGTCCGGTCGGCAGGACCAACGACATCACAGCTCGTCATTCAGCAGCGAATACATGAACATGTCCCGGCGTTCGTCCCCCACCTGCTGCCATCCCCGCAGCAGCTCCTCACGTTGGAACGCCGCACGCTCGGCAGTGCGCACGGAGGCCGTGTTCCCCGGCTCCACCCATAGTTCGAGCCGGGGAATTCGCAGATCACGCAAGGCCCAGCCGACCACTGCGTCGACGGCAGCCACGGCGGCGCCCTGGCCACGCGCCGATTTGCCCAGTAGCCCAGCGACGCACGGCCCTGTTGAAGATCCTTCAGCCACAGCCCCGCCTGGCCGACCGGCCGATCGTCGGAGGCCACGATGACGAACGTATACCCAGCCCTCGTGGTCGCCCGGCCCCACTGCCTTTCGATGAACGCGACACCTGCCGGCCCGGAGTAGGGCGACGGCACCGTCGTGATCAGTTCGGCGTCCGCCGGTCGCACCGGGCAGCGCTGGGACAACGCGCTCGCCGAGTCGTTCTTCGCCACCCGCCCGAAAATCCGTGGAACCGCACCCTCGTGTGCCGTTACCGTTCTCCCGCCCGCAGTCACCCTGTCAAGGACGTGCCGTTGTACACCAAGTGAGACCCCCCGAGCGCTGATCCGTCGTGCGTCGCACATGTGCGCCGCGCTCCTTTTCGCTGCGGTCTTCTCACTGGAACCGGTGTATTTCTGTGTCCAAAAACTGGGTGGTCGTGCCCACCAGCCTGCCGATAGTTCTCCGCCGTTGCCACACGTGCGTCCCCGGGCGCTTCCGGGCGCACGGCACATTCCGCGCCAACGCGAACCACAAGCTCCTCGACGCCTGGCTCCTCGCGCTGTGCACCGGGTGCGGGGACACCACCAAGCTCGCTGTCCTGAAGCGGATGAACGTGCGTTCAGTACGACCCGAGCTCCTGAACCTGCTGCGCGACAACGACCCCGGCCTGGCAGCCGACCTGCTCCAGGACCCGGTCGTACGGCGCCGCGACGTGGGCGGCTCGGGGCGAACCGAGCGGCCGGCCTGGCAGTCGCCGTACGGTCCGCCGCCACACCGGGCGCATCGCGGCCGGTGGGCGCCTGTGCCGGGGTTGGCCTGGTCTCGGTCCGCTTTGCGGCGCGCAACCCTGTGCGACCGTTGCGTCTGAGCGTCGAAGGATTCGGCTCTTCGCGAGCCCCCAGCGGAAAGAGGTTGTGACACAGCTTCTCAAGGCGTAGAGCACAACGAGAGTCGGTCACATAGCGCGGCGCCCCAGCCATCGCCTGGGGCGCCGCCTTCTTCCAGCTCTCGCTCGTGCAGAAGGCTCACAAGTCCGTCCGCGGGCGATGTTTCCCGCCGGTCAGGGGCACTGAGGGGCCCCGCGTTTTTCGGACATGCGTCTGACCGTCTATTTCACGCGGCGATTCGCAACTTCTCGTACTCGGCGTGGACTTCGCGTGGTGGGCGGTAACCCACCGCCGAGTGGAGGCGTTTGCGATTGTACCAGAATTCGATGTAGCGAGTGATGTCCTGCCGGGCAGCCTCGCGGGTTAGGTAAGTCACCCTTGATACGCGCTCGTTCTTGAGGGCGCCGAAGAATGATTCGGCCATGGCGTTTTCGTAACAGATCCCGGTGCGGCCGGAAGATCTGCGGAGCCCGAACTGGTCGAGTGTCTTCCCGAACTCGGCCGACATGTAGTTGGCGAGTTCAACCAGTCGTTGCAACACCGGGCTGTTGCAGCGAGCGTAGCTGTTCTTCGAAGACCTCGGCCGGCGTGCGCCAACCCAGGACTTTG
>NZ_JBITGS010000057.1:0-44790 GCF_044457265.1 Streptomyces sp. NPDC050564
GCCGAGCTCGTCGAGGACCAGGCGGTGGAGCTTGGCCCACACCCTGGCCTTCGACCACTCGGTAAAGCGCCGGTGGGCCGTCGCTCCCGACGGCCCGAACGACGCGGACGGCAGCTGCTGCCACGTGCAGCCCGACGTGGCCACGAACACGATCGCCGCCAGCACCTCCCGGTCGCCGTGTCGGCGCCGGCCGCCGCCCTGAGGCCGCGACGGAGCCTCTGGGACCACTCGCTGGAACAGCTCCCACAACTCATCCGGCACCAGCCGCTCTACGATCGAAACCACGACCGACAGGCTACCGATCCAAATGAGATGACGTCTAAAGAGCTGCCGTGTCCACGAAGCGAGCGTTGGCCGGAAGGGTGTGATTGCACGAGTACTCGGGGCGGAGGTGGGCTCGGAGGAGCTTCCGCGTCCGACGCGCAAGTCATGGCGCGCGCGACGAGTGAAGGCGCTCGACGAAGTGGCGTGTCGGGGCAGTCGCGTCCGAACCAGGGTGCCACCGAACTGGCCTGTGGCATCCTGGCGGTCTCGGACTGCCGGGGTCTCGGCACCTAGCCTGGGCGGCGCCCGGAGGAGGGGTCTTGCGGATCCACGCCGGTCGTCGCGGAGGCGTCCTTGGTGCCGCTGGGGCGCTGAGAGCGACCCTTGCGCCCCGTGTCCCGGCGGCCTTTCTCGTCCCCGCCGGCATAATCCTCGCCGCGTTGGGTGTGGCTTTCCACCGTGTCGCCCGGTACGGACTTCGTCTCTTCCTTGGACTTCGTCCGTCCCGGTCCCTTCCCGCCGCCGTGCTCGGCGGTCCGGAACGAGCGATGGGTGCTCGGGTTGTCCTGCTGGCGTGTCTCGTCCACGTCGGGAGACCAGCCGTGCTGTTCGGTGCCCTGGTGGCGGCTCGGGCCCTGACCGTGCGGCGGCTCGGACGCGTGGGGTTTCTTCGCCATGGGCGGACCTGCCTGTTCGACGGGGGCGGTGCCTGTGCGCCACCACGTTGGGAAAAATTATCCCGCTGTGCGTATTAGGTGTATGTCGCAGCTATTCCGGGGTGTGGCCTGACAACGCGAGACGGGAGACACGCCCCCCGGTCCTCGAGGCCCCCCGCCTCAGCCGACGTCCGCATTGCGCCATCAGAGCCACTGCCATGGCAATCGGCCTGACCGCTATCAGCGCGACCGCGCCCGTGATCAGCGCGAGTGGCATCGGACCCCGACCCGTGCGCAGCTAGGGTGGCTCGGAATGGGCGATGCCACTCCGGCGACGGCGGCTGCACGACCCCGCCACCCGCGGCCCTCGCCACGGCGGTCGCTCACCTCACCTTGGCGTGTTCGGTCGCCTCCTCCAGCGCGGGTGCGAACAGCCGCAGCCACGACGACCCCCACACGATCGCTCGCCTGGCCACCCGGCGTTCCTCTTCGCGCAGACCCCTCCGCGTCCATTGGTCGAACCTGAGGAACCGGCCTTCAGTGTCCGAGACGCCGTCGGTCCTCCTCGTCCCACTTCGTGGTGTCGCGCGGCTGGACGTAGGGCTCGTCGTCGGCAGGGTAGCCCCCGGCGATGGCGCGCTGGCGGACCAGTTCCGCGTCGAACTCCAGGCCGAGCAGGATCGCCAGGTTGGTGATCCACAGCCATACCAGGAAGACGATCACGCCCGCGAGCGCTCCGTAGGTCTTGTTGTACGAGGCGAAGCCCGCCACGTACAGCGCGAACCCGGCGGAGGCGATCATCCAGATCGCCAGCGCGAGGAGGCTGCCCGGGGTGATCCAGCGGAAGCCGTGGACGCGCGCGTTCGGAGTGGCCCAGTACAGGATCGCGATCATGACCGTGACCAGTACCACCAGCACCGGCCACTTCGCGATCGACCACGCCGTCAGGGCCGCGTCACCGACCCCGAGGGCGGTGCCCGCCTCCCGTGCCAGAACCCCGGTGAACACCACGATCAGCGCGCTGACCACGGCCATGACCATCAGCACGACAGTCACCCCGACCCGCACCGGCAGCACCTTCCACACCGGACGGCCCTCCGGGACGTCGTAGACCGCGTTGGCGCTGCGGATGAACGCGGCGACATAACCGGACGCCGACCACACCGCCAGCACCAGGCCCACGATCGCCATGAGCGAGCCAAGGCCGCCGTTGCCCTGCATCTGCCGGACGGCGCTGCGCAGGACGTCCTGCGCAGGGCCGGGAGCGAGCTTTTGGATGTTGTCCAGCACCGCCTGCGTCGTCGACTGCCCGACGACGCCCAGCAGCGAGACCAGTGCCAGCAGTGCGGGGAACAGCGCCAGGATCGCGTAGTACGTCAGCGCCGCGGCCCGGTCAGCCAACTCGTCCTTCTTGAACTCCTTCAGGGTGCCTTTCAGGACCGCTCCCCAGGAGTGTCTGGGCAGGTCCGTCGGCTTGTCCGGAGCCTGCCGCTCCACCTGCTCGTCCGGCCCGGCGTCCGGGGCCCGCACGGTCTCGTCCTCACCGCCGACCGAGGAGCGCTCGCCGTGCCGCCCATGCCGTTTCACTGTGCGCACCATTCCGCTCGGGTATCCGGCCTGGAGCCATCCATACGTGAATTCGTTACATAGCGGACTCAGCTTCTGGGTTCTCAGCCTTCCACGCCGGTGACGCCATGGGCCGCGCCCACCGGCTTCGACTCCGGGGAGCCGCGTTGCCGCAGGTAGATCGAGAGCATCGCCATGGAGTCGGCGGCCGGCAGTTCGGACTGCCAGTTCTGCAGGGTGCGGTTCCAGAAGTCCGCCGCGCCCAGGTAGTCGAACCAGCTCAGCGGGGCCTGCAGCTGCCGTAGCCGCTGTCCGTTGTAGGCGGCCACAGCGGTGATCGACTGGACCAGCCAGCACAGCAGGAAGATCGTGGCCATCACCAGCAGCAGGGAGTGCGAACCCTGCCCCGCCATCCGCCAGCCCTGGCCCACCGGGGCGAGCCCTCCTTGGCGGGCTCGCCGACGAGCTGGTCCTTGTCCGTCTCGGTGCCGGCTTTGTGCAGCTTCTTGGTCTCCGGGGAACCGCGTTGCAACAGCCAGACGGTCACGCCGGCGTAGGGGAAGAACTCAGGTACTCCGACTGCCAGTTCTCCGACACGTCGACCCCGCGCGGGCGGCGACGTTGGCCAGGGCCAAGGGGAGCTGCCCGGTCAGCTGGCGACGTCGGACGAGGTGACGTACTCGCCGAGAGAGATCTGCTGGAGCTGGTCGGTGACAAACTGGGCGTTGAAGTCGGCATGTCCGGCGATCGCCTGCCCGACCAGGGCCGGCATATCTTCGCGATCAATCCAATGGCCGCTGCCCGTTACCGCGACCGGTACGGCGCCTCCCGCGAGAAGTCCGGCCCCGGCGACGCGCTGGTGCCGGCCAACATCCTGCGCACCGAAATGCCCATGCACCAGCCGCTGCCGGCCGACACCTGCTTCGCACGCGCCATCAGCGGTTCTGCCGTCGGCAAGACGGAGTGATCCGTTCCTTCGCCTGCGCCGATGGATCGCGGGCCAGGAGGGCTGCTTGGACCCGATTGGTGACACCTGTGCGAATATCGCGCGCACCGACTGGCACGCGACGGCCGCTGTGATCTGCGCTGCGGGGACCGTCCGGATGAAGCGCGGGACGGGCGCACCTGCTCCGCGGCGACCTGCCGTAAGCCCCGACGTGCGGTTCCACCCGCTCGATCCGATCGGTTTCCGCTGTTCCGCACCTGGATCGCGTCGACGGCCGCTGTGAGGGACAGTTCAAACGGCTGCATCGTTCTTGTCCTCGCTCGCGTCGTGGGCCGCAGCGGTCGGGGTCTGTCCGAAGCCCGGTTCCCGCGACGACGGAGTGGATGTGGTCGGCGACCGCCGCGACTGCGGCGTGGCGGTCGCCGGCAGCGGCAGCCCGGCGCGCGGCAACCCACCGCGCAGACGACCATCTCCGCTGAAGAGAGCAAAGGAAACGAGGCTATGCAGACTTCCCCCGCTCCCCCCGTCCCTTCCTGGGCCGTGGGCGACGTCAATGTCCACCGTGTCGGCGAGATCCTCCTTCCGCCGGCGACCGGACCATGGCTCCTGCCCGAGGCCACTCCCGAGGTTGTGGCCGGACAGGACTGGCTGCGCCCCCACTTCGCCGACGACGAAGGCACCCTGCACATCGACAGCCACACCTTCGCGTTCGTCGTCGGCGGGCTGCGCGTCCTCGTCGACACCGGTATCGGCAACGGCAAGCAGCGGGCCAACCCGGCCTGGCACAATCTGGAGACCGACTTCCTGGAGCGCCTCACCGTCGCCGGCTTCCCGCCGGACTCCGTCGACCTGGTGATCCTCACCCATCTCCACGCCGACCACGTCGGCTGGAACACTCAGGAGGTGGACGCCCAGTGGATCCCCACCTTTCCCCACGCCCGCTACGTCACCTCCCGCAGCGAGCGGGAGTTCTGGGCCGGCTACGACATGGAGGAGGCCCGCAAGGAGATGTTTCGCGACTCGGTCCTACCGGTCGAGCAGGCAGGCCTGCTGGACCTCGTCGACGTCCCGGCCGAGGGTGCGGTGATCGCGCCGGGCCTGCGGCTGCTGCCCACGCCCGGTCACACCCCCGGCCATATCGCCGTCGAGCTCACCAGCCAGGGGGAGGCGGCGCTGATTACCGGGGACTGCATCCACCACCCGGTCCAGCTTGCCCACCCCGCCATCGGCTCCCGCGTCGACATCGACCCGCAGCAGTCCGAAGCCACGCGCCGACGACTGCTTGCCTCGCTCGCCAGTACCAACACCCTCGTCCTCGGCACCCACTTCGCGCCGCCCACCGCCGGCCGCGTGATCACACACCAGGACGCCTACCGCCTCCTGCCCGTCCCCGCACGCTGACACAGCTCCTGCCGACTCCGTGCCCGCCCCAGCCTGCTGCGGGCCCGCCCCGGTCACCGACCGGCCACGCCCGGGCCGTCAGAGGCAGCGCTGCGCTCGCACAAAGACGCCGGCGTCTACGGGGCCGCCGCGGCGTCACCTGCCCACGGACGAAGACGTGGAAGGAGTCCTCGGACCCCAACCGCGAGGCAAAGCTGGACCGGATCGAGGAGCTCCTGCATAGCTTCCGACTCGGGTCTTCGCGTTCGACGATTTCGGACCGCTCGAGATGAGGCCCACCGCCGGCGCGGGCTGGGCCGCACAGGGAGCCCCTGACCGGATGACCGCCACCTGCCACCGCACTCACGGGGTGCGCTACTTCCACGGTTGTTACTCGGTCGGCGACGACCGCCTGTGGGGCGTCAACCGCCGCAAGAAGGACGCCGCGAACACCCTGGCCGCCCTGAAGCCGATCCGCGCTGCTCGACCCGACGGCGCACCGATCTACGTCATCCTGGTCAACCTGTGCGCCCACAAGGGCACCGACATCCGCCGCTGGGCCACAAGGCACCGGGTCGAACTGTGCTTCACCCCAACTTACGCCTCGTGGGCCAACCCCATCGAAGCCCACGTCGGACCGCCGAGGCAATTCACCGTCACCAACTCGAACCACCCCAACCACACCGTGCAGACTCGCGCCCTGCATGCCTACCTGCGCCGGGCGCAACGCCAACGCCCGCCACCTCGACGTCCTGGCGGCCCAACGCAAGCAACGTGCCCGCATACGAAGCGAGAAGGGCGTCGGCTGGGGCGGACGAGCCAACGCATCTGCAGCCTGAGCAGTCACGCCGTACTGCCTGCCGATAGAGTTGGGCCCGGCCGCAACTGGCGAGGGTGGACCACCACCGGGGAGCGGCCAGGTTCCGATGCGGGCGTCGACCGCCTGGGCGCCTCCGTCAGCGATGCCCCGCTGAGGAGGCCAGGACGTGGAACTGCGCTACGGAACCAACCCGCACCAGGCAGCGGCACCTGCCGCGCCGGTGACACCCCACCGATGGCCGGTTCGGGTGCTGCACGGACAACCATCCCTCATAAACTTGCTGGACGCGCTCAACGGATGGCAGCTCGTGCACGAAGCGAGCCAGTCGCTCGGCAGGCCGGCAGCGGCTTCCTTCAAGCACGTCTCGCCCGCTTCCACCTCGACTGCTATGTGAACCCGGCGGCGAAGGCGAATGCCGTCCTGCACCACGGCGTGGGGACAACGGGCATCAGATGTCCCGTATCCTGGGCGCCCCGCTGGCCCAGCGCGGCTTCGAGACCGTGGCGCTGGACAACCTCGGCTACGGACACGCCCTGTTCTGTCGGGGGCAAGAAGGTGCGATCACTTCGGGTTCCCGAATTCGCCCCATGGACAGGGCCGTCCGGCCGGTGTTCCAACTCTTGGCGCAGTCACGGGAGTTGCAGCGCCGCGAGCAGTCGCGAGGCCGCGCTATAGGCGGATGATGATGAGGGCGATGTCGTCAGGGGCGCCGCCAGCGAGGTTGAGGCTGGCCAGCAGCGTGTCGGCCAGCTGATCGGGGGCGAGGGTGCTGTTCTGCGCCAGGGCTTTGGTCAGACGTGCCAGGCCGGCGTCGATGTCCTCGTCGCGGCGCTCGATGAGACCGTCGGTGTACAGCACGAGAGTGTCCCCTCGGGTGTAGGGCAGGCCGGCCTGGGGGCGGGGGACGTGGTAAGGGCGGGCGCCGAGCGGCGGATCGGTGGCCTGGTCCAGCAGTTCGCAGGTCCCGTCGGGGTGGAGCAGGACCGGGGGTGGGTGCCCTGCGTTGCTGTAGATGATCAATCTGCTGCGGGTGTCGATGAGTACCTTGACCGCGGTTGCGGCCGTCGCGCCTTCGACGGAGCGGGCGTACAGACCGAGGACTTCCAGGGCCTGGGCGGGGCTGGGGATGGCTCGGATGGCTGCGCTCAGGGCGCTGCGGAGCATACCCATGACGGCCGCGGCCTGCAGGCCGTGGCCGACGACGTCTCCGACCGCCGCGGCGTAGCGGTCGGGTGGCAGGTCGACGACGTCGTACCAGTCGCCGCATACGTTGAGTGTTTTCGTCGCGGGCAGGTACCGGACGGCGATGTTGTCGAGGTGCTGGATCAGGTCGGGGGACTGGAGCATGGCTTCCTGCAGGGCGATGGCTATCTGGCGTTCGCGGGCGTGGGCCTGGCGCAGTTCCTGGTTGAGCCGGTGCAGCTCGCGGGCCCGCACGTAGAGCTCGGCGGCCATGCCCTTTTCCCGTTCGGTGAACTCCTCGGTGAGTTCGCGCACCCTTCGTGAGTGGACGAAGGCGGTGACGTCCTCGGCTCGTTGGACGATCCACTTCACTGCGCCGTCCTGACCGGGAAGCGGGGTGTGGATCTCCGACCACCATCGCTCCTCGAACCTGCCCGGCAGGTTGGGGGCGGGGATGTCGTAGCGCTGCAGCACCAGGGTGTCCGGTTTCCCGGTGTCCAGAACTCGGCGCAGTGACGTCTTCACGTTGTGCCCAGAATGTTCGTCGGGGGCGTCGGGGTTTTCCGGCAGGGCGTCGAAGAAGTACTTCCCGATCAGCTCGTCTCTGGTCCGCCCGGTGGTCTGAAGGTATGCCACGTTGACGTAGCGGATCACCAGGTCCGTGTCCAGCACCAGGTACGGGCTTGGTGTGACCTCGAAGAACGCCGTGAAATCGATGTCCGCTGTCATCACGCGCTCCGTGGCTCGCGAGCATGACCGCCTGTACTTCCAATCTACGAGCAATCCAGCGTCCGGCCCACCAGAGGGGCAGATCAAGACATCAGTGCAGGGCCACAGCGTGGGCTGTATCTGCGCAGGTCAAGCAGCGGCTCGCTGGCCCTACCCAAGCTGGGATCCCGGCACTGACCGCCGGGTGAGTCGTCTGGTCATCAGAGTGATCGCGGCCAGGTGATGTGCGCGTCCGAGTGCTGGAGCAGTCGTTCATAGTCTCTGACCTTGCGCCGCTCGCATGATCCACGACAGGGACCGTTCCACGATTCAGCAGCGGGGCAGCACGACGAGGCCAGGGTGGCCCGGAGGCCGGGAGACGGCCTTGATCGTCAGCTTCAAAGGTCTTCTTCGCCCACTCGATCAGCTGGCCGGCGTATGCGGAGTCGGCCCAGACCACGGTGATCTCCGGGTACATGAGCCGGAGGCGGAAGGGGAACTTCTTTGCAGCGTCGCGGTCGGTCAGGTCGGCGGGGGGACCATGATCAGCAGAGGTAATCCGCGGGTGTTGACCACGCGGTGGCGCTTGCGGCCGTTGATTTTCTTCGCCGGGGCGTAGCCGCGGCTTTCGCGGCCGATGGTCTCGGCGGCTTCCACCCACTGACAGCCGATGATCACAGCCAAGGCCTGCGGCGTCTTGCCGACTGTAGCGCGGATCTTGCGACGGAACTCGTCGCGCAGGACGGACGACTCCGGCCGTCGCCCAGCGCGCGAAGAGCTTGTCGACCGTGGACCAGGGCGGAAAGTCGCGCGGGAGGGTCCTCCAGTTGCAGTCGGTGTCCACCACGTAGCGGATCGCATTCACGGTCTCCCGTCGTGGGTGGGTTTCCGGCCTGCCTCCTTTCTTGGTCTGACAGGCCGGGACCGGTAGTAGGGGCTCGATCAGCGTCGGCCCAGCGGCGGTGGTGTCCGAGGGGTAGCGGCGTCAGCGCAGACGCGCTCGGCCGGAGTCCCCGGCTCGTGGCGAACAACCTCAGGGTGACGAACAGACCAGGTATCCAGTCGAGATTCCGACCAGTAGTTGCGGGACAGCACTTGGACAGTTTCGATCAGGGCCGAGCTCGGCCGTGGGTTCGCACGGATCTGCACCTTGCTGGGAACCCGAGCCCGTCTCCACCGGCACCTTTGCCGGGCGCCTGGCCCCCTGCACACCGCTCACTCTTGAACGCGTTCAATTATGCGTTAGGCTCGCTCCACATGCCCAAGGGGGAGCTCGATGAAGATAGTGATACCCGGAGGAACTGGGCAGGTGGGCGCGATCTTGAACCGCGCGCTGACCGCCGCAGGCCATGAAGTCGTGGTTGTGACGAGACGACCGGTGCGCGACCGCGAAGTCGGCTGGGACGGAGCGACTCTGGGCCCCTGGGCTGAGGTGATCGACGGTAGTGACGTCGTGATCAATCTGGCCGGACGCAGCGTCAGTTGCCGGTACAGCGCGGCCAACCTACAGGCCATGATGGATTCACGCGTGCACTCCGCCCAAGTGGTGGGCCAAGCGATCACAGCCGCCGCGCGGCCTCCACGAATCTGGCTGCAGATGAGCACTGCAACCGTCTACGCACACCGCTTCGATGCACCCCACGACGAGGCGACCGGCGTGCTCGGCGGCACTGAACCCGGCGCCCCGGGCTATTGGGCCTACAGCGTCGAGATCGCCAAAGCCTGGGAACTGGCGCAAGAGCGCGCCGAAACCCCGTACACCCGCAAGGTCGCCCTGCGTTCTGCCATGGTGATGAGCCCCGATCGCGGCGGCGTCTTCGATGTGTTGCTGCGGCTGGCGCGACTTGGCCTCGGCGGTCCGGTCGCGGGCGGTGCGCAGTACGTGTCCTGGATCCACGACCGCGACTTTGTCCGCGCAGTCGAATTCCTGGTCGCCCGGGAGGACCTCGCCGGGCCGGTGAACCTCGCCGCTCCCCTTCCCTTGCCGCAGCGCGCGTTCATGCGC
This sequence comes from Streptomyces sp. NPDC050564, assembly GCF_044457265.1. Lineage (NCBI taxonomy): Bacteria > Bacillati > Actinomycetota > Actinomycetes > Kitasatosporales > Streptomycetaceae > Streptomyces > Streptomyces sp. NPDC050564. The sequence continues at coordinate 9,528 of NZ_JBITGS010000057.1, forward strand.
GCGCTGCGCGCCTCGTGGGGTGTTCCCGTTGGCCTGCCCGCAACGAAATGGATGGCGGAAATCGGTGCGTTCGCGCTGCGCTCGGACACCGAGCTGCTGTTGAAGAGTCGCCGCGTCGTCCCCAGCCGCCTGCTCGAAGCGGGCTTCGACTTCGACCATGCCCAGTGGCCGGAGGCCGCCCAAGACTTGGTGCGCCGCGTGCGCTGCAGACCCTGACATCACCAGCGAGTGTTTGGCCGGCCTCCAGAACAAACTCAACCTCCGCTACTACGAGACCGCGCTGCTTGCTGCCACCAACACATGGCTGTGCCCTGCACTTACAGTACTCCGGGCGGGCAGTCGGCGGTGAAACAGAAACCCTCACAGCACGAGCCGTGAGAATCCCCCTCGTTCACGAGGGGGAGAAGTCAACACCTCCTCCCCTGGTCCTGCTGGGGCACGGGGGTAGCGGACACAAGAGAAGCGAGCGGATCGGCGGCTTGGCCCGCTGGTTCGCATCCCGTGGCTTTGCCGCACTCGCGATCGACGGGCCATACCACGGGGGTCGGGTCCCCAGCCCGCTGCCAGGCGCGGAGTACCAGGTCCGCATCGCCGCTGAGGGGATCGACCTCGTTCTCGATCGCATGGTGGACGACTGGCGGGCGTCCGTTGACGCCCTCCGGGTCTTGGGCGTCGTGGACGGTGACAACCTCGCCTACTTGGGCATGTCTATGGGTACGCGGTTCGGCATTCCCCTGGCGGCTGCCCTGGGCGACCAACTCCGTTGTGTGGTCCTCGGTGAGTTCGACCTCCGGCAAGGACCAGCCCTGCACAAAGGCTTGGACGTGCCGGAAGGTATTGCTGCAGACGCTCAACGGATTACCTCCCCAGCCCTGTTCCACATCCAGTGGCAGGACGAGGTCTTCCCCAGGGACGGCCAATTGGGCCTCTTCGACGCACTCGGATCGCGGGACAAACAACTGGCCGGCTACACCGGTACCCACACCGAGACCAAGCCCATCGCCATCACCCTCTGGCGCGACTTCGTCTGCCAGCACCTCTGCAGCCCGTCTCGCTTGACGAGGCGGCGATAACAGATGAGGGCGCAGGCGATGCTGATGACGGCCATGAAGCGGGGCACATTCGTCCTCCAGCTCTTCGGACGCGGAGTTGAGTTGAAGTGTGCGACCCGGGTCCACAACTACCGTTCCCGTCCGTTCCCATGGCAAGGTGCCAACGTGATCTAGCTTCAATGGGGGATCGGCCGCTTGACTTACTCTTTGCAACCGGTTGGGGACGCATGCATGGGGTGGTGGTCGTTCCAATCAGCGTTGGCCTGGTGCTTCAGAGTCTCAGCAGCTCCGCGGCGTTGGGACGTTGGTTCGGGGCTCGAGTGAGCACCAGGCTGAGGGCTTCCAGGACGCCGGACGACTCCGTGGGATCACTCAGAGGGATGGTGCCGTCGCCGATCTCGCGCCGTAGGCCCTCGCGCCGCCGCCGCGGCCTGAACACAACCCGGCGAACCAATGAGACGTTGCCATCTTGAAATGTGCTGGTCAGTGGGGCTGGTGTGAGCCGGGGGTGGGGTGCTCGTGCTGGTCATCCGACTGATCGTGCTGGGATGATCGTCTGCCGCGTCGAGTCAGCGGCTCGTCTCCGCGTTCGTCAGGACGAGGAGGGCACGCATGAGGATGGTGGCGTGCTTCGCGTTCAGGCGGAGCTTGGTGAGTACGCGCCAGTTCTTCAGGTCGGCGAAGCCGTACTCGTTCGCCGCGCGTTCCCGGCTGAGCCGGTTCGCCTGCTTCTCGGCGGCGGTCAGCGGCTTGTTCCGCGACGCCTTGCGGCCGGTGATGACCACGGGTTGTCCGGGTCGTCATCCAGCCCGACGAAGCCCAGGTCGGCCAGTGCGCCCAGACCGGCCTCGCGCAGCCTGGCGCAGATTCGGTTGTAGCGGGCGGTAGTGATCTCCGAGGAGCGGCCCGGCCGGGCCGCCGAGATCCACAACAGGTTGCCCTGCTCGTCGGTCCTAGACGAGCGTGTCCGGGCCCTCGACCGACTGGGAGTTCTTCGACATGGACGTCCCAACTTCGGTCGGGGGTCCACCGGTTACGCCGTGATCCGGCCACGGTTACCGATCCGTCCGGCTGGTATAGCGACCCGCCGGGGTGCGGTGCAGCCAGCCTCGCTCTGCGAGCCGCTTCAGCTTCGCGAGCACCGCCTCGACCTGCCAGTAGCCCGAGCGGAAGATTGAAGCCCCCGGCACAGCCTGCGGTGTCGGAGCATCCGTGAGCAGGCTCGCGTGCCGGCGAGCCGTCGGCCTTCATCCAGTTTGTTCAGCTCCGCCGGCTACGGCGGTGGCCTCAAGCAGGCCGCCCCTGCGGCCTGTCGGCGGTGCCCTCTGATGACCGTCTGAGCACTCATGCCCAACTGCCGCCCGAGGAAAGGGACGGCGTTCCGTTGTGTCCGGTGTGCGCTACGTCTCATCCGCGGGCTGTTACGGCAGAGGAGTGGCTGGTGTCTTGATGCCGAGTCCACGGCATGGGGAGAGATGATGAGCGGGAACGCCGAGCGCGGTGGTTGCTGGCGGCGGGGATGGGGGAGTGACGGCGGGCCGGCAGGAATGAACCCATGGAACCGCGTCCTCTGGCTGCTGGCAGCCGCCGCCGCAGTAGTGGGCCTCACCGTACCGTTGACCGGGACGCACATCGCGGTGCCGATGCTGCTGCTGTCGGTCCCGTTCGCGCTGATCCATGGGGTGCGGAGATACGGGTGGCGGACGCTACTGTTCTTTCTGATCGTGACCCTGGTGGTGAGCAACTTCTTCGAGAACCTCAGCGTTTCCACCGGGTTCCCCTTCGGCCAATACCACTACACGGGCCATCCGCAGCTGATTCATGTGCCCATCGAGATCGGACCGATCTACTTCGGTCTGGGCTACGTCTGCTGGCAGGTGGCCAACACCTTGCTCGACGAGGCGGACAGCTGTCTGGGCGGCTCGTCCGGGTCGGTCGCCGGCCGGGTCGAGGTGGTGGCACTGCCGATGCTGGCCGCGGCACTGATGACCATGTTCGACCTCGGCGTCGACTCGATCGCCGCCACCGTGAAGCGGGTCTGGGTCTGGGAAGATGGGGGCGGGGTGTTCGGGGTGCCCTACACCAACTATTTGGGCTGGTGGTTTGTCACCTATCTCTACTTCCAGATCTTCGCACTGTATTTGATGAAGCGTCAGCCGGCGTCGACCTCGGTGTCGGTGCGGACCGAGGGGCGGGGGGTGTTGGCGCAGAACGTGCTCTTCTACGGGGCGCTGGGGCTGAGCTCGGTTCCCTACTTCATCGGCGCCTCCGGTGACATGGTCAAGGACGGGGCCTCGGTCAGCTGGAGCGGGCATGCGATCAACGAGACGATGATGACGATCAACCTGTTCGGCATGGTGGTCGCCGCGTTTCTTGCCGCGGTCAAGCTGGCTCGCAACGACCTGGCCCTGCGACGCTGATGCCGACTGACGCAGAACGGCCGCCGCTCGGCTTTCCGGCGGCCGTTCGCGGTGTCTTCCAGCGAATGCGGTGAGCCCCTTTTCCGCCGCGACGCTGCTCGGTTGTGGCAGAGCCGGTCGGCGGCAGTGGCTTGTAGCAACCATGTGCCGGTGAACGGCCCGTGGCCCCCGAGTAGGTGGTGCCTCCTGCTCCAGGGGCCACGGTTTTCCGTTGCATTGGGCGACCACGCCCCACTGCTCGGGCGTCACCGACGCAAGCAGGGGGGAGGTGGCGACGTGGCACTCCAGGGCGGCGATTCTGCCGTCTCATACCTGCCGGATGTGGACCTCACCGACGTCGGAGGCATGGCTCCTGGCCGGACACTGAGGGAACGGGGCCGGCACCACGTCGTGCCCCTCGGCTCCATGAATGTCGCCCGCGCGGCCACCACCGAGCCGTGTCAGGCCGAATACAGCGAGCTGGGCCCCACTCGCCCGCTACTGCGAGACCCCCGGCCCCTGCCCGACCTCGTCAGGGCTGCGTTACACCACTTGCGGCGGAAGGGGCGGCGTTTCCGCCGCGTCCGATGTGCGCCACGTCTCATGCGCGGGCTGTTACAGCGGATGGGCGGCTGGTGTCTCCATGCCGGGTCCACAACACGAGGAGACATGATGAACGGGAACGTCGAGGTAGTCGTCGTCGGCGGCGGGTACGGGGGCGTGACGGCGGCCAACAGCCTGGCGCGGCGCGATGGTGTGGCGGTGACTCTGGTCAATCCGCGTCCCGACTTCGTCTCGCGGATCCGCCTGCACCAGCTCGTGACCGGTTCCGACGACGCGATCGAGGGCTTCGGTGAGGTTCTGGGCGGGGATGTCCGGCTGGTGGTGGACACCGCGACCCGGATCGACGCTGCCGGGCGCCGGGTGTCGCTGGCGGGCGGTGGCACGGTCTCCTACGACTACCTCGTCTACGCGGTGGGCAGCGGCGCCGCCGATCCAGGTGTGCCCGGAGCGGTGGAGTTCGCTCACTGGGTGTCGACCCTGGAGGGGGTGGAACGACTGCGGTCGGCGCTGGATACGACGTCCGCGTCGGCTCCGGTGACCGTGGTCGGGGCCGGCCCGACCGGCCTGGAGACCGCCGCCGAGCTGGCGGAAGCGGGCCGCAAGGTCACCCTGGTCTGCGGCCGCGTGCTCGGCCCCTCCCTGCATGCCCGGGTCCGCCGCCCGGTCGCCCGCCGGCTCGCCAAGCTGGGGGTGACCGTCCTCGAAGGCCCCCGCGCGCGGGTGACGGAAGTGACAGGCGACGCCGTACGGCTCGACGACGGCCGCTCGCTGCCCAGCGCGGTGACGATCTGGACCGCAGGATTCCGCGTCCCGGACCTGGCCGCCCGCAGCGGGCTGCGCACCGACGCCGAAGGCCGGCTGGTCACCGACACGACGCTGACCAGCGTGGACGACGAGCGCATCGTCGCCGCCGGGGACGCGGGGGTGATGCCGGACCACCCCTTCCGGATGAGCTGCCAGGCCGCCGTGCAGCTGGGCCCGGCGGCCGCCGACACGATCCTGCGCCGGATCGCGGGGAAGACCCCCGCTCCCGTCCGGATGTTCTTCGCCGGGCAGTGCCTCAGCCTCGGCCGGAACGAAGGCGTCACCCAGTTCTCCTACCCGAACGACAGGGTGAACGCGCTCCGCATCAGCGGGCGGACCGGTGCCGGCGTCAAGGAGATCGCCTGCCGGTTCACCCTCAACAAGTTGGTGTCCGGGGCACGCAAGGCCAGTTCCCGCGGAGCCCACGGCGACAGCACCGACCGCCAGGAAACGTCTCAGCCGGAACACCCCATGACGCCGCCCGGCACCCGACGCGCGGCCTAGCCGCCAAGTCCCTCTTGGGCCGGACCGACCGGTCCGGCCCAAGAGGGACGGAGCCGGAGGGACGAGCACCAAACGCCGCGGTCCCGTATGCCATGGCCGGGCGCCGGGGCGCCAGCCCACCCGCCCGCCCACCCCGCGTGGCCTGATCAGTGGGACGGCTGCTGCCGACAACCCCGTCATCGGAGCGGGTACATTTCCACGGCCGGTTTCCGGCATGCGGGGCCAACCACGAGAGAGTGAAGTGCACGACATGAACGACCCCGTCACCGACCCCGCGACCGAGGCCTTCGTCGCCCACCGCAACCTGCTGTTCACCGTCGCCTACGAGATGCTCGGATCGGCGGTGGACGCAGAGGACGTCCTCCAGGAAGCCTGGCTACGGTGGGTCAAGGCCGACCTGGAGCAGGTGCGGGACCAGCGCGCCTACCTGGTACGGATCACGACCCGACAGGCCCTCAACCGGCTCCGTACCCTCAACCGGCGCAAGGAGGCCTACGTCGGCCCCTGGCTGCCCGAGCCCCTGCTCACCGCGCCGGACGTGGCCGAGGACGTCGAACTGTCCGAGAACCTGTCGCTGGCGCTCATGCTCATCCTCGAAACCCTCTCACCGACCGAGCGCGCCGTCTTCGTGCTGCGCGAGGTCTTCGACTTCGGCTACGAGGACATCGCGGCCGCGATCGACAAAAGCCCCGCCGCCGCACGCCAGATCGCCTACCGCGCCCGCCAGCACGTCGACGCCCGCCGGCCCCGCACATCGGTTTCCCCGGAAGAAACCCGGGCAGCGTTGAATTCGTTCCAGTCCGCGCTCGAGACCGGGGACCTGCAGGGACTGCTCGACGTACTCGCCCCGGACGTTGTTTTCGTCAGCGACGGCGGCGGCCTCAAGCTGGCGGCCCTGCGGCCGGTCGTCGGCGCCGACAAGGTGCTCCGTTACATGGCCGGCAGTGTCGACAAGGCCGGCGGCACGTTCACCAGCGAGCCCACGACGGTCAACGGCAACCCCGGACTCATCCTGCGCGTGGACGGCGTGATCGACGGCGTGCTGGCCTTCCGCGTGGAGAACGCCCGCGTCACCGGCCTCTACTACGTCCGCAACCCCGAAAAACTCACCCGCGTTGAGTCCGAAACCCCCCTCACCTCCCGCTGACCGTCTCCCCGCGACACAGCCGACCGAGGTGCGCGGTAGCGCAGGCGTCGCGGAACAAGCCGCTGACCGCCGCCGAGAAGCAGGCGAACCGGCTGGTCAGCCGGGAACGCGCGGCGAACGAGCACGGCTTCGCCGACCTGAAGAACTGGCGCGTACTCACCAAGCTCCGCCTGAACGCGAAGCACACCACCATCCTCATGCGTGCCCTCCTCGTCCTGACGAACGCGGAGACGAGCCGCTGACTCGACGCGGCAGACGATCATCCCAGCACGATCAGTCGGATGACCAGCACGAGCACCCCACCCCCGGCTCACACCAGCCCCACTGACCAGCACATTTCAAGATGGCAACGTCTCAATGCGGTCACAGCACTGGCGGCCGACTGCACGGCCCCGGGAACTCAGCCGGCGGCCCCGCATCATCCTCGGCGAGAGGCCCCCACGTCGATGACATGAGAGAATGCCTACACAGGCACTGACCTGGCGATTCGCAACTATCTCTGGGAACTGCCGATGACTGGCGGCTAGTGATCGGTCAGACCATCCCATCTCCTGCGGAGTAGGTCATCATGAGCAGTCAGAGTCAGAAGGTCGCGGTCATTACCGGTGCTTCGCAGGGCATCGGAGCGGGCATTGTCGCCGCCTATCGCAAACTCGGCTACGCCGTCGTCGCCACCTCGCGCACCATCACCGAGTCGCAAGACGCGGAGGTCCTCACCGTCCAGGGTGACATCGCCGATCGGGCCACCGCTGAGCGCGTCATCACCGCAGGAATCGAGAGGTTCGGCCGCATTGACACCCTGGTCAACAACGCCGGGATCTACATCGGGAACGCGTTCACCGAGTACACCGAGGAACAGTACAACGCCATGGTCGGCGTGAACCTGACCGGCTTCTTCCGGATCACCCAGCTCGCGATCCAGCAGATGCTGACCCAGGGCGGCGGTCACGTCGTGCAGATCACGAGCACCCTGGCCGAATATGCCAACTCCAACGTGCTCTCCGTACTCGCCTCCCTGACCAAGGGCGGCCTGCAGTCCGCCACGAAGGCTCTGGCCATCGAGTACGCCACCCGCGGCATCCGTAGCAACGCCCTCGCTCTGGGCACCATCAAGACACCGATGACCGAGGGCTACCACGAGACGCTCGCCAGCCTGCATCCGGTCGGCCGCATGGGCGAGGTGAGTGACGTCGTCGATGCGGTGATCTACCTCGAGAACGCCCCGTTCGTCACCGGCGAAATTCTCCACGTCGACGGTGGCCAGAGCGCCGGCCACTGAGCCGCGGCTGCCGGCTCCATCCGACCTGCGGATCAGGGAACCGTCCAGAACACCCTCGTGAGTGCGTGCACCTCAGGGACAGCCCGGTGAACCCAGCGAGTAGGACGGGGCCGCCCCCGCAAGCTGCCGACCTCGACTTGGCGCACGCCACCCGCTGTCCCAGCAAGCGACCACCGACCCCTTGCCCTCGCAGCCTGCTTCCGCCTGACCTGCCGCGTTCCTCCCGTCGCTCTACGTGCACACCGGCGTTCCGGCAAGCCGATACCGAGCGGCTGGACATGCGCGCCATTTTCCCCTACCCGGCTCGCGCAACGCACGGAATGCCCAGGTCAAAAGGCCGGGGCTGCTCCCTATGAGAAGAGGGAGCTTCTCGGGCCGCGCATCTGGTGGCGGACAGGAGAGGCATGCCGCGCACCAAAACGCATAGACCGGTAAGTTGACATGCGAAAGGAACATCTCCGCCTTGACGGGAAGAGCGTCATGCGCAAGCGCATTCCATGACGCCTGAGCGCGGCCGTTGGCCTCCCCTCCTCCCCTGTCAGCGCCCCCTCGCGTCGGCCATCGCGACTCCCAACGGGAGGCGGAACTCCCGGCATCGCCAGACCGCGGCTTTCCGTCAACAGCACTTTCGCCCATAAGGCGGCGCACTGGGGCCCGAGTTATGTACGTGTCGTTCCATGCGGACGCCAGCGCAGAGGGCGACACACAAGCCGGAGCCAACAGGCAGCGCGGCGGTGCGCTTCTACTCGAAGGGGACGTCTGGTCTGCGAATCGGCGTACGGCAACAATTGCGCGAAGCCACCTGCGCAATGCAGAAAATTCACAGGCAGTGTGCGAAGAAAGGAAATACTCATGGAGCTGAAACTCGAAGTCGTCATACTGCCCGTATCCGACGTGGATCGAGCGAAGCAATTCTACGAGACGGCAGGATTCCGATTGGACATCGACGTTTCCGCGGGTGAGGCCTTCCGGGGCGTGCAGTTCACGCCACCAGGCTCCGAGTGTTCGATCATATTCGGCAAAGGCATGACCTCCGCCGAGCCCGGCTCGCTTCAGGGCCTGTATCTCATCGTCTCCGACATCGAAGAGTCCCGTGCGGATCTCCTCGGCCGCGGCATTGAGGTGGGCGAGGTATTCCACGACGCCGGAGGACTCTTCTTTCACAGTCACGACGCCAAAGGGGTCATCCATGACGTCGAGGGCAGCGGCCAGTTGGCAGGCCCACACCCCGACCGTGCCGACTACGGCTCCTATGCCACCTTCAGCGACCCGGACGGCAACGTATGGGTCCTCCAGGAGGTCAGGCAGCGAGCCCCGGGCCGCTGACACCGTACCGGCCACGCCGGGGCGGCAGACCAGCGTGGCGCTGTGGGCGGCTGAGGGATCTGACCGGTGAGGGGGGGAGCCAGGGGCAGTGCCGGAGCCGTTGCTGCCGAACAGCAACAACCGCTGTGGCCCGATGACGCGACCGACTCCTTCCACGTCTTGGTGCGCTGGAAGGTAGCGCCACGGGGGGAGTAAACGGCGTTGTTTGCGGATCGACCTGCGGGTGAAGGGCTGGCCGAGCTTGGCCGGGCGGGTGGTGGCCGTCTGGACGAGGAAGTCCTCGTCATCAGGGCTGAGTTGGCAGGGACGGCCTCCCGCCCACTGAGGGTTCAGGCAGGCCAGGCCGATCTCGTTGAAGCGGTGGATCACATCGCGCACGGTGTCCTTGTCAGCCTGTACCAGCCGGGCGATCGCCGGGACGCGGTTCCCGTCGGCCGAGGCCGGCGGCATCATCGCGCGCCGGTAGCGCACCGAACTGGTCCTGCCCCGGCGCACGATCTGCTGCAGCCGTTGGCCCTCCTGGTCGGTCCGTCTGTGCACGTGGACAGGGCTCGGCCACCGCGCCTCCAGCGATCGGATCTGACGTCACCGCACATCCAACCGCCACGACCACCAACCCGGCGAACCTATGCGGTCACAGAACTGGGCGAGATCCGCCCGCTGGCCGCCCTGGCCGTGATCAAGAAGCTGCGCGAGCTTGCGGACCGGCTGGAAGGGAAGGCGGTTCCCCATGCCAGAGTGAAATCCGCTTGGATCCTGTACCGACTGGCCGGGCACGCCGAAGAGGGAGCCGCCCTGTTCGCTGCCCTCGCCGCCGACCCCTCAATGGGCGGCACTCGCGAGCACGCCACCGAGGCCCTGACCCACATCGGGGGGATCAGCGGCGCCTTCCCGGACCGGCGAACTCAGTAGGTTCTTTTGGTCCCTGGCAGTGATGTGGGTACGGCTGGTCACCGTCGCTGCGGTGACGAGCAGGCCGTACTTCGTGGACTGCCAAAAGGAGAGGGAGAATATTTGCCGGCCGTGGGCCTCGAAGTCCTAGTTACGGCACCGCTTCTCGAAGGCGATCGCCGGAATGTAGCCGAGGCTCTGCGGGATGGAGTGCGCCTCCTGGGAGTCCTCGACCCTGGTTTCGTGCTCAGGCTTCGAACCGGAAGATGCGTCCACCGTGGTGTCCTTGAAGGTAAGCACGGTTCGCATACCGTTCGGACCGTGGACGGTCCGCACCCGCAGTTCCTGGTCCCGTTTCTCCAGGATGCCCGCCAGGTCGTCGTAGTAGGTGTCCTGATTGTCGACGGCGTCTGCGCTCCAGCGACCTGACTGCTGTGTGGCAGCCTCTCCGCCGCACGAGGCACCGAGGGCCACGAGCCCCAAGAGGCCCGGTGATTGACGGCACACCACCGGAACGGCCGGCACCGGGCCCGGATTCGGCCAGACAGGGTCTGGGCCAGGCGGGGCCCGGGGGACCTCCCCCTGAAATCCCCGGGCTCCGCCTGGCGGCCCGCGGCCGCTCCGTACCACGGTCCGTCCGGTGTGGTCGACGGGCCCTATCCTCGCCGCCCGTGACTCTTCAGGTCATTGATCGCCAGCGCAGGAACTGTTGATGATCCGCGCACGGTATGCGGGGGTGATCGGGGTCGAACTCGGCATTCGTGGCGTGCCGACGGCCGAGCGCTTCGATTGCCGGGCGCTGCTGGACGGGTTCGTGCGCGGAGTGGCCGACCAGATGTCAGTCTCCAGCGACACGGGGCGGAGAGAGGCGTCGAACGCCGCGGCCATCGGACTCGGCACGGCTGTCCTTGACGCATAAGGCGCTTCCCCAGGCCGTTTACGGTGCAGGACTATGCAGGTGGGGTGGAAGCAGCGCCTCGCCGTCTGTCTGGGGCGGCTGCCAAGACGGGATGGGACTAATGGTGGGACTAATAGGGTGATGACGCTTTGCAGCCGGGACCTGCCGGCAGCCGAGCGGTTCAGCTGGTTCTGCGACCTGGTGGCCCGCGACATGGCACCGCATGACATCGTCACCGAGCACGTATCGGACTTTCCAGCCTCGGCGACGCTCTTGTCGCTGGGCGACGGGATCGGTGTCTCCAGCGTCGCGTTCCCTGCTATGCAGTCAATACGCTCGCGACGCCTCATTCAGCGTTCTGACCCCGAACTGTGGGTACTGGCCCTGGTCGTCAAAGGGACCATGCAGAGGGAGCAGGGCCGCAACCACGTAAACCCGCGCCCGGGTGACCTGGTGCTCTACGACACCTCTCAGCCGTACTGGGCATCGATCGCCACCGACGACCTCGCCCAGTCCATCGTCCTGCACCTGCCCCGGCGCACGGTACCCGTTCCGGAGCAGGCGTTGCGTCGGATGGTGGCAACCGCGCTGCCGTCCCGGACGGGGTTCGGCGCCCTGCTGAGCCAGTTGCTCGGTGGACTCGTTGAACAGGGGCCGAAGCTGGAGGCCGGTCAGACCCACCGGCTGGCATCTGCCGTGGTCGACCTGACCACCGCGTTCCTGGCGAGTCTGAGCGACGCTGACGGACCGCAGACCAAAGCGGCACGGCGGGTGGCACAACTACACCAGATCAAGTCCTTCATCCGGGCCCGGCTCGGCGAGCCGGAGCTCACCCCCACGGCCGTCGCCGCGGCCCACCACATCTCACTGCGCGCCTTGCACTACCTCTTCCGGGAGAACGGCAAGACGGTCGGCGAATTCATCCGCGAGCAACGGCTGGAGCACTGCCGGGCCGACCTCGCCGACCCGCGTCTGGCCGGCCGGAGCGTCGCCGAGATCGCGATCCGCGCCGGTTTCTCCGATGCCACCGCCTTCAGCCGGACCTTCAAGACACGCTACGGAATGCCCCCAGGCGAATACCGCCGAAGCCACGGAGAACCGCAGTCGCGAAACAACACCGGACGGCCTGAATGAAGACCCTCCTCCGCCTTGGACGGTTTGGCCCCGGGGGAGAGCCCGCGAATGCCGAGTGGCACGCCGAGAGTCGTACCTGAGGGCCGTCGCACGGAACCCTGCCGTGCACCGCAGCGTCCGACACACGCACCACAAGGGATCCGACTCTCAGTACGCGCCGAGCTCGTGGACGGCCCCTGCTGGACAACTGCACTGGTGGGCCGACTGCCGCCGTTCCTAGACTTGGAGCGGAAGCCCGGCCTCTGGCGGTGTGCCCGGTGCGGGAAGGCGGTGGCGCTCCATGCCCTACGTCGTGGTGAGTGCGCTCAGCCATCCCGGGCTGCGCCGCGAACGGAACGAGGACAGTCTCGTCATCGGGCCGTGGATTCTGTGCGGCGCCGTGACGGCGAATCCGCAGACCCTGGTCTTCCCGCTCGGGCCGCCCCTCGTCGTCGCCGTCGCCGACGGTCTCGGCGGGCAGCCCGGTGGGGACGTGGCCAGCGCCCTGGTCGTGCGCCGGATCGCGTCGATCGGTCCCGCCCTGAGTAGCGAGGAGGCCGTCCGTGACGCCTTGAGTGCCTGCAACCGTGCCGTGTACGAGGCTGCCGGCGGCGACGAGGGAAACAGGCTCGTCACCATGGGGACGACGGTCGCCGGCGTCGTCGTACAGCCCGGCTCGCTGCTGGTGTTCAACGTGGGCGACAGCCGGGTCTTCGCGGCCCCCCGCGACGGGCTACGTCAGGTGAGCGTCGACGACAGCCCTCGGCTCGAACCCGGGCAGCGCACCACGTTCCTCGTGACCCAGTGCCTGGGCGGTACCTCCGGCTACCGCGCCATCCACCCCCATGTGAGCGCAGCGTCCCTCTCGTCCGGCGACCGCTACCTCATCTGCACCGATGGTCTGACCGACCCGGTGACAACGGATGTGCTCGATGAGGTGATGCGGGAGCACGACGACGGCATGGCGGTCTTCGAGCTGGGGAAGGCCGCCATCGCGGCGGGTGGCCCCGACAACGTCACGCTGGCCGTCGTACGCGTCGCGGACGAGTAGGACGGGCCCCTGCCGCTTCATTCGTCCTGGATGCCGGCGTACCGGTCGACGGGATGGGGGAGTCATGTGTCGACATCCTTGCCCGGAACGGCCGGCCGGCCGTTCCGAGCCCGGGTTGCCGGCGCATCCGGTGTATGCAGAGGTGCGGGCGGTGCTCATCCGAGGCGACGTGAGCTGCTGGGAGCCACCGGCCGAAGACCATACGGTCTTCGTGCACCTGCCGATCATGGCTACGGACCCCGACGGCCGCCTCTCAGTCACGCCCGGCCCAGACCCTCGCCCTGGCCGACGGCCTTCCGCCCGTCGCGAGCTGCCCCGGCGACCCGTCGCCGACCCCGCGCCGTGCCTCAGGTGTTGTCTGTTCTGTCCCAGGGCACGGAGACTTTCAGTGGTCATCGGCAAGCTCCACACGAGCGGCGTGCTGAACAACGGGCCGACGCAGACCGGCTGACAGCTGCTGACGGAATCAGATGGTTTGTCTGAGCGGCCACGACCGGGGCCCCGTGCGTGGGTCAATGATCGATCACGAGTAGCCGGTAACCAACGTCGATGGTTTCCAGGGCAAGCAACTCAGCGTGACGGGTATGCCAGCGGTTGGTCCGCAGGTCGTCCGCGAGTTGAGTCAGGCCGGCTGTCATGGCGTCCTCGCTGGTCTGGGCCAGCATGGAAATCCCCGCGCGTACCTGCGGGTCGAGATAGGCGTGGGGGCGACGCCAGAATGCGGCGCCGAATCCGTCCGTGCAGTCGTGGGGGACCCAGACCGGTTCCTGACGCCCCCCGCCGAGCAGGTCAACCAGCTGGTCGGTCGGGATAGCGCGGGCGTCGTCGAACGCGGCTGCCTCCGGAAGGTAGTCGCGTACGAGCCAGAACCGTTCGCGGAAGATGTGCTGGTCCCAGGTCAGGATGACGATGCGGGAGCGGGCGACCCTGCGCAGTTCGCTGATTCCGGCTGTCAGGTCGGTCCAGTGGTGGACGGTCAGCAGTGCCATGACGGCATCGGCGGCGTTGTCGCGCAGTGGGAGGTCTTCTGCGACCCCCTGCACGGCGGGCGCGGATCTCTGGGGACGCTGGGCGATCATGACCTGGCTGGGCTCGATCGCGAGGACCGTCTGCGGTGGTTCGTACGAACCGGTGCCCGCTCCGACGTTGATCACGTCCGTGACGTTCCCGAGTGCAGCGTGGATTTGCGCGGCGATCCGCGGATCAGGCTGTCGTGTCCGGGCATACGTTGTGCCGAGCGCGTCATAGGTGGCCATGCCAGTCAGTATGCAAAGCGGGCATGATCCCGGACTCGCCTATGCGCCAAGCCGCGTGGCCGCGTGCCCGCTGTGGAAGTTCGGAGTTGGCCGTGCAATGACTGGGTCCAGCCGATGTGTGATGAGGCAGCAGGCCAGGTTGGGGACGGCTACGTGGATGTCGGTCCGTCGCTCGGGGGTTCGGGTATCCGCCTCGTCTCAGCCCTCGACGTGGATGCCGTAGTTGCGGGCGGGCAGGACGGCAGAGACTTCGACGGGTGCGTGAGGCTGACTCTCACTGACACGGGCTCAAGCATCGTGTTGGTGCTTTTGGCCAGCACCTGGAGCCGAGCGCCCGCTCCCTGGTCCGGGCGGAGTGCTCGGGCCGCGGTGGCGGGTGTGCGGTTGCGCCCGAAGCGGCGTTGGCGGTGGTCAGGGCCGTGATGGTGTGGTCGAAGACGGGCCGAGGACGCGGCGGGGCGGTCCCGCCGCGTCACCAGGTCAGCGGCGCAGCGCCGCCACGCCCGCGGCGGCGAACTTCTCGTCCAGGTCGCCGGAGGGCGCGCCTGCGACGCCGATCCCGGCGACCGGGGCGCCCTTGTGGGTGACGAGCGCACCGCCCGCGAGGAACAGCGTGCCGGGGATGTCCTTCAGGTTCGGCGTCTGCTCCAGGCGCTTGGCGAGCTCGGAGGTGGGTGCGCTCCAAGAGACGGCCGTGTACGCCTTGCGCTGCGCGGACTCGTACGACTGCGGGCCCGCGCCGTCGCCGCGGAGGGTGACGATGGTGTTGCCGTTGCGGTCACGACCGCGACGGTGACCCTCTGGTGTTCCTTCTCGGCGGCGTCCAGCGCCGCCTGGGCGGCGTCGACGGCGGCGTCGACCGTCAGATGGGTGGACGTCGTGGTGCTGCTGCTGGTCACGTTCGCCACGGCACCGGCCGCGGTGGGAGCGGACGACGAGGCGTTCGCGGACACAGTGCCGAACGTGGCCGCGGCGACAGCGGCGATCACGGCACCGCCGGCGGCGATGCGGGCGCGGCGGGACAGCTTCTTCATCTGGTTACCTCCGTGGATAGTCCGCCCTTCAGGGCGGAGAGGAAACGGACTCCTGCGGAGCAGGGCGGGGAAAGACGATTCGCTGTCAGGGCGGATCGTCGCTCATCCCCAACTACGCGCAGGGGACCACGAGTTGATTTGATAGTTTGTGAGAGGTGAAGACCGGCCCTGTGAAGCGGGCGTATCGGTACCGCTTCTATCCCACTGATGCGCAGGCAGCAGAGCTGTCGCGCACGTTCGGGTGTGTGCGCAAGGTCTACAACCTGGCGCTCGCTGCGCGTAGCGAGGCGTGGGCGCGGCAGGAGCGGCTCCATTACGGCGCCACGTCGGCGATGCTGACGGCGTGGAAGAAGACCGAAGAGCTCGCCTATCTGGGCGAGGTGTCGTCGGTACCGTTGCAGCAGGCGCTGCGGCACTTGCAGGCGGCGTTCACAAACTTCTTCGGCAAGCGCGCCAAATATCCGCGGTTCAAGAGCCGCAAGAAATCGCGGAAGTCTGCCGAATACATCACCAGCGCGTTCCGCTACCGGGATGGCCGGCTGACGCTTGCGAAGATGAGCGAGCCGCTGGCGATTGTGTGGTCCAGGCCGCCCCCCGAGGGCGCGCAGCCGTCCACGGTGACCGTGTCCCAGGACAGCGCGGGGCGCTGGTTTGTGTCCCTGCTGTGTGCAGACCCCGACATCATGCCGCTGCCCGCGACGGACACCACGGTCGGCATCGATGTCGGCCTGGACCATCTGCTAACCCTCTCCACCGGGGAGAAGATCACCAACCCGCGGCATGAGCGCCGCGATCGCGCCCGCCTCGCCCACGCCCAGCGGGCCCTTGCCCGCAAAGCCAAGGGGCACGGTGCCAACCGGGCCAAGGCCCGGCGCCGGGTCGCCCGCATCCATGCCCGGATCGGCGACCGCCGCAGGGATCACCTGCACAAGCTGAGCACTCGACTCGTGTGTGAAAACCAAACGCTCGTGATCGAGGACCTGAGCGTGCGCAACATGGTCAGGAATCGCAGTCTTGCCCGCGCCGTCAGTGACGCGGCGTGGGCGGAGTTCCGCAGCATGCTGGAGTACAAGGCCGCCTGGTACGGGCGGGAAGTGATCGTGGTGGACCGCTTCTTCCCGTCCTCCAAGCTGTGCTCCGCCTGCGGCAGTCTCCAGGCGGAGATGCCGCTGAATGTCCGGTCCTGGACCTGCGATTGCGGGACGGTCCATGACCGGGACGTGAACGCGGCCATCAACCTCAAGGCCGCCGGGCTGGCGGTGTCGGTCTGCGGAGCTGGTGTAAGACCTCAACGGAGCACTCCGGGCGGGCAGTCGGCGGTGAAACAGAAACCCTCACAGCGCGAGCCGTGAGAATCCCCTCGTTCACGAGGGGGAGAAGTCAAGAGGTCGACTCCTGCGAGGGGAGGCGGTCGCTTCTTCCGCTCTCAAGCCTGGGCCCGCATGCGGCCCGGTCCGGTCGGCGTTCCGGCTGGTGACTGGCTGCCGACCAGCCGACCATCGGGTCATCCGATCGGTTGACCCCGGGGTGCCCGTGACTGGCGACAATGGGAGTGTTCGGCCAGGCCGGAGCGGTGGAGGAGGTGCACGACATGCACGCGGGCGCGGAACGGGCGTACGAAAGGGGTGTGGGCACGGACCGGGCGTACGACGCGGACACCCGTTGACTCGGCGCCGTGATGCATGTGGCGTTCTTCCTTCTGCTCGGCGGCGCCCTCGCCCGCTTCCTGCTGCGCCACCCCGGAGAGGCCCGCACGGCGTGGATCATTGCGCTCTCCGTCGTCCTGGCTCTGCTCTACGTCATCCCGTCCTCGGGCGCCGCCGGTGCGAGGGGGCGCTGGGCGGCGCCGTTCGGCCGGGAAGCCGCGCCGGACGGCCCTTACGGGGGGACCCACCGCGCTGGGACTCGGCAGGCTGGCCCTCGTCGTCGTGGTGTGGATGGTCCTCGTGGTGCTCGCGCCCAGTTTCGCCTGGTGCGCGGTGCCGCTCTTCTACACGGGTCTGCGCATGCTGCCCCGTGCCGCCCTCGTGCTGGTGATGGTCCTGACGCTCTTCGTCGTCGCCGCGCAGCTCCGCCTCGCAGGCAGCTTTGACCCGAATCTGCTGCTCGCCCCGCCCGCTGTCACCGCGATCGCCACCGCCGTCTTCCTTCTGATGGAACGGCAGACCGCACGCCAGCGCGCCCTCATCGACGACCTGATCCGCGCCCGCCGTGAGCTGGCCGCCTCCGAACGCCGCGAGGGGACGCTCGCCGAGCGACAGCGTCTGTCGATGGAGATCCACGACACGCTCGCCCAGGGACTGTCGAGCCAGCAGATGCTGCTCCACGCGGCCGACCGGATGTGGGACTCCGACCCGGCCAAGGCACGCGCGCGTGTGCGCACGGCCGAGTCCGTCACCGAGCACAACCTCACCGAGGCACGCCGTTTTGTCTACGACCTGGCTCCGGCCGACCTTGCCCGCGGCAGTAGTCTCGACGAGGCGCTGCGCGCCTTGGCCGCCCGTGAGTCCGGTGACCGGCTCACCGTCCGCGTCCACGTCGACGGCCGCGCGCCCCGGCTGCCGGAGCGGGTCCGGTCCGCCCTGCTGCGCATCGCCCAGGGCGCCCTGGCCAACGTACGGGAGCATTCCGGTGCGTGTACGGCCACGCTCACCCTCACGCTCCTCGAGGACCAGGTGGTCCTGGACATCGCCGACGACGGCTGCGGCTTCGCCCCGGCGGACCTGCCCACGTCCGCGTTCGGTATCCGCGGCCACGGGGTGCCCGCGATGCGTGCCCGGGCGAGCCAGCTCGGCGGCACCCTGACCATCGAGTCCGTCCCCGGCGAGGGTGCCGTCCTGTCCGCCGCGATCCCCCTGGAGCCGCCCTGATGACTGGCACGACCGACGAGTTCCGTCCCGTCCGCATCCTGCTGTGCGACGACCACGCCGTCGTACGTGCGGGACTCCTTGCCCTTCTCGACAGCGCCCCGGGCATCGAGGTGGTCGGCGAGGCGGGCACCGGGGAGGAGGCCCTCGCCCTGACGACGAAGCTCGATCCGGACGTGGTGCTGATGGAACTCCAGCTCGGCGACGGCATCGACGGCGTGGAGACCACCCGCCGTCTCACCTCTCTCACCGGTGAAGCCCCGCACGTTCTCGTCCTCACGACGTACGACACCGACGCAGACATCACGCGCGCCATCGAGGCGGGCGCGACCGGTTACCTGCTGAAGGCCGAGCGACCGGAGGAACTGTTCGCCGCGATCCACGCCGCCGCGCAGGGGCGCACGACGCTCTCGGCCACGGTCGCCAGTCGCGTGATGGCCAACCTGCGCAGCCCACGTCCCACTCTCACCGACCGCGAGCGCGACATCCTCACTCAGCTGGCGCAGGGCCTCGGCAACCGCGAGATCGCGAAGGCCCTGTTCATCAGCGAGGCGACGGTGAAGACCCATCTGGGACGGATCTACGACAAGCTCGGCGTCGACACGCGGGCGGGCGCGGTGGCGGTGGCGAAGGGAAAGCGCCTGCTGCCGTGAGACGGCCGGCCCCACCGGCCGACTCCAGCCCAGGGGCAGGGCCCCGGGGTCTGGTCGACGCGCCACTTCGCGGCAGCCCGCCAGGCCGTCAGCCAGCCGTTATGGGGCGTGATGGGCGCGGCGGAGCACAGGGCGCAGGACCTCGATGACGCTGGGGTCGTCCACTGTGGAGGGGATGGGTTCGTCGCGTCCGTCGGCGATGCCGCGCATCGTCTTGCGGAGGATCTTTCCCGAGCGGGTCTTGGGCAGGGCGGCCACGACCGCGACGTCCTTGAGGGAGGCGATGGCGCCGATTCGCTCGCGTACGAGCTGGACGAGTTCGGTCTCGACCTGGCTCGGGTCGCGGCCGGTGCCGGCTTTGAGGACGACGAAGCCACGCGGGACCTGTCCCTTGAGGGCGTCGGCGACGCCGATGACGGCGCATTCGGCGACGTCGGGGTGGGCGGCCAGGGCCTCTTCCATGCTGCCGGTGGACAGGCGGTGTCCGGCGACGTTGATGACGTCGTCGGTGCGGCCCATGACGAAGACGTAGCCGTCGTCGTCGATGTGTCCGCTGTCGCCGGTGAGGTAGTAGCCGTGGTAGGCGGCAAGGTAGGAGGCGACGTAGCGGTCGTCGTCGTTCCAGAGGGTGGGGAGTGCGCCGGGTGGCAGGGGGAGCTTCACGACGATCGCACCGTCGACGTCCGCGGGCACCGGCTCGCCCGAGGGGTCGAGGACGCGGACGTCCCACCCCGGCAGTGGGCGCGTGGGGGAGCCGGGCTTGAGAGGGGCGAGTTCGATGCCGGCCGGGTTGGCGACGATGGGCCAGCCGGTCTCGGTCTGCCACCAGTGGTCGATCACCGGGACGCCCAGGAGAGCGCTCGCCCAGTGATAGGTCTCGGGGTCGAGGCGCTCGCCGGCGAGGAAGAGGTAGCGCAGGTGGGAGAGGTCGTAGTCCGGGGTGAGCGTTCCTTTCGGGTCCTCCTTGCGGATGGCCCGGAAGGCGGTGGGCGCGGTGAACATGGTCTTGACGCGGTACTCGGCGGCGACGCGCCAGAACTGGCCCGCATCCGGGGTGCCGACCGGCTTGCCTTCGTACAGGACGGTCGTGGCGCCGACCAGCAAGGGTGCGTAGACGATGTACGAGTGGCCGACGACCCAGCCGACGTCTGAACCGGTGAACATCGTCTCGCCTGGGCCGACGTCGTACACGGCGCCCATCGACCAGTGCAGGGCGACCGCGTGGCCGCCGCAGTCACGCACGACTCCTTTGGGTTTTCCGGTCGTTCCCGACGTGTAGAGGATGTAGAGGGGATCGGTGGCGGGGACGGGAAGGCAGTCGGCCGGCGGTGCGGTGGCGACCAGGTCGGCCCAGTCGAGATCGTCGGGTCCCAACTCGGCCCGTTCTTGGGGGCGTTGGAGGATCACATTGTTTTCGGGTTTGTGGTCCGCGAGTTCGATGGCCCGGTCGAGGAGTGGCTTGTATGCGATGACACGCTTGCCCTCGATGCCGCAGGAGGCGGAGACGATCACCTTGGGGGCGGCGTCGTCGATGCGGACGGCGAGTTCGTGCGGGGCGAATCCGCCGAAGACGACCGAGTGGACCGCGCCGATCCGTGCGCAGGCCAGCATCGCGATGGCTGCCTCGGGGACCATCGGCATGTAGATCACGACCCGGTCGCCGTGCCCCACGCCGAGCTGCGCGAGTGCTCCGGCGAAGGCTGCCACCTCGTCCCTCAGCTGCGCGTAGGTGTAGGTGCGCCGGGTGCCGGTGACGGGTGAGTCGTAGACGAGCGCGGGCTGTTCGCCGCGGCCGGCTTCGACGTGCCGGTCGAGGGCGTTGAAACAGACGTTGAGCCGCCCGTCGGGAAACCAGTGGTAGAAGGGCGCGCTCGAGGAGTCCAGGGCGCGTTGCGGAGTGACCTCCCAGTCGATTCCCTCTGCCGCCTTCAGCCAGAAGGCCTCCGGGTCTTCGGTGCTGGCGCGGAAGACATCCTCGTACATTCCCATCGCGCACTCCTTTGTCGCGTCGGGGGCCGGACTGCGGTGGCGTGCAGAGCCGTGTGGGACACGAATACCGTATGCCGACCCGCAGGGTCGAGCAGGACACCGGTGACCTGTAGCACCCTGCGGGCAGTTGGGGCTGAAAGACGCCGCCCTGACGGCGTCTTTGCCTGCCCTGCTCCGCAGGAGTCCGTTTCCTCTCCGCCCTGAAGGACTCTGCTGAGGAATGCGCGATTCGGGTGGTCAGGCTGCAAGCATCAGGGCTTCGAGGCGGGAGGTGCGGGTGCTGCCGAGTGGGGTGCCCGTCAGCCATCGGTCGATGCGGATGAGGTTGAGTGCGGTGGCGGCGAGGCCATGGCCGAGGCGGGTGGTGGGCAGGTTGCGGTAGCGGGTGCGGCGGAGGCCGGTGACGCGGACGGCCTGGGAGATCGTGCCTTCGACTCCGGCCCGGATCGCGTAACGGTCCTTCCACTCGTCGGTCTCCTGGGCCTGGCGGACGGCTTCGAGGGCCTCGTGGCGTTCTCGTGGCAGGAAGGTGATGCCTGTGCCCCGGCGGCCGGACGGGGGCTTGGTGCACGACGTCTGCTTCGGGCAGGGGCGACAGTGCTCGGCGGAGAAGGACACCTTGAGGACCGCAGTGCCGTTGCGGTGGTGTTTCTGCTCCCACCACTCGAAACTTCGGTGCCCGCCTGGACAAACGGCGCTCTCGTCATCCCAGTCGATGGTGAAATCGGCGCGGGAGAAGCCCTGGTCCTCTCGGGACTGGCGGCTGCTGTCGTGCGGGGCCGGGCCGAGCAGTTCCATACCCCGCTCGGTCGCGGCCAGGAACAAGGCAGCAGTGGTGTAACCGGCATCCACGACATGCACGTGCGGCAGCAACTCCCGTCCCGCGAGCGCCTGGTGGACCGGTTCGGTCATCTCTGTGTCGGCCACCACGGCGTCAGTGGTGGCCATCTGCGTGATCACATGCGGCGCGTCCGGCTCGCAGGTCTCGGTCAGGTGCGCCTTGTAGCCGGTCCAGCCCGAGCCGCGCTTGATCCCGTAACGGGCATCGGTGTCATAGGGCGAGCACAACCGGTGATGAATCGGCGGGAGATCCTTGCCCTCCCGCCGGCGCACCCCCTTCTCGTCCCGGTGGTACTGCTGGACCCAGGAGACCTGCAGAACCTGCACCGCTTCGATCTCGCGCAGCCAGTCCGGAGCCGTAGGAGCGTGGACCGCCTCCAGCAGGACGAATCCGTCCCGTCCAACCTGCTCAGACCACCGTTCACGGACCTCTTCGCCCTTGGGGAAACGGTAGTCGTCCACGCGCGGCCCGTAGCGCTCAGCCCACTCGGCCGTGACCAGGCCGGACAGCCATGTCGGGGCCGCGACGGACAGGGCTTCCAGCGCGGCCCGCCGTCTCGCCGACGAACTCCATCCTGTTCAGCGTCCGCACCGCCGCCAGCACGTGCGTGGAATCGGTCCGCTGCCGGCCACCGGCCTTCAGCAGGTCCAGCCCGCGCAGGCGTTCCAGCACCAGCTCCAGCGTCGTCTGCTCCAGCCCGTGCTCGATGAGACGGGAGCGGAACAGGCTCAGCACGGAGGCTTCGAAGGTTGCGCAGCAGCATGAGAGCTGGTCGGGTGGTCAAGGCCGGGGCCTGGCCGGCTCCGCGATGGCAGTCACCCCGGGGCCGGTCTTGGCCGGGGCGGCTCAGCCCAGGTAGAAGTCCTTTTGGGCGGCCACGAACGCCTCGATCGACTGGGCCGGAAACGCCGTCGGCCGGATGTGCACCACGGGCAGGCCGGACCAGTTCAGTACCTGCTCCGTCAGCCAGTGAAGCCGCTGCTGGTGCGACTCCGCGGTGCTGATGGCGGTCATCTGCGACACCGTCATCTGCGACAGGTCGACCAGTGCCTCCAGCTTCCCGTACTCCTTTGCAACAGAGGCCACCACGGTCGCCGCCAGCAGGTGGTCCGGCGACACGCGCATCGCGAAGTACATCCGCGCCACGCCCTGCAGTGCGGCCGCCACCGTCTCGGGCTGGGTCAGGTCGCCGATGACGACCTGCGCGCCGAGCGCCCGCAGCTCGGCCGCACGTTCGTCCTCACGCCGGACCATGAAACGCACCGGCACATCCCGAGCCTGCAAGTGCTCGAAGACCGTACGGCCCGCGCCGCCGGTACCGGGGATGAGAACAAGGTTGTTGGCCACCATCAGTCGATCTCCTTCGGGGTAGTGGAATAACTGAGTCGTGTTGTGATCGGAGAGTCAGCGGAGTTGTCAGCAAGGCGTTGGCCTGGCGAGGTGAGGGGCACCGAAGCCGACGCATGCCTCACCCGCGGGGGCTCACCTGCGGGCACCGTGTCGACCATCCGCCCGTACAACCCCTGCTCCAGCGAGGAGCCCACCCGTAACATCGCGTGCGAGAGCACCGGCCCCCGCGATCAGATCGCCGAACAGCTCCAGATCGACGTCGCCGCGGATCTTCCCGGTGTCGGCAGCGGCACTGCAGGAACACCCCGGACAGACGGTCGCCCTCGGTGTCTCGCGGGGATGGCTCGTGATCACTGTCGGCCTCCGACGGACTGGCGCTGGGACCTGTCACCGCCGGCGGCCACGGCGGCATCCTTTCCCGGCAGGAAGGCCAGCACGACGACGGCGCCAGCCAGGGCGACGGCCGCGGACCCTATCGCCGTGATGTGCATGGCATGGATGAAGGCGCCGTGCGCGGGCTGCACCAGGGCCCTGCCGGCCGGTCCCAGCTTCTCGGCGACGGCCAGGGTGGCCTGGAGGGATTCACCTGCGGCGTGCCGGTCGGAGGCGGACAGGCGGTTCAGGTGGCTGTTGATGCCGCTGCGGTAGGTGGTGGACAGCAGAGATCCCAGGACGGCGACGCCCATGGCCCCGCCGACCTGTCGGAAGGTGTTGTTGACTGCGGATCCGGAGCCGGCCTTCTCCCGCGGAAGCGACGACATGATCATGACTGTGGCGGGTGGCATCACATGGGCCATCCCCGTGCCCATCAGGAAGAACAGCACCTCCAGCACCCAGATGGGGGTGTCCTGGCCGAGCAGCAGGAAGCCGGCGAAGGCCACGGCGGTCAGGATGAGACCGGCGGCGCACACGGATCGAGCGCCGAAGCGGTCGACGACCAGCCGGGCCTGCGGGGCGAAGAACATCTGGGAGGCGGCCAGCGGCAGCACAAGCAGACCGGACTGCAGGACGCTGTAGCCCCGGACGCTCTGGTTGTAGAAGACGCTGAAGAACGTGACGCCCATGAGCGCGAAGAAGACCAGGCCGATGGCGGCGACGGACGCGGAGAACCGCCGGATGCGAAAGTAGGTGACGTCGAGGGCCGGATGGTCGCTGCGGGCCTCGTAAACCACGAAACCGGCGAGGACCGCCAGGCCGGCGAGGATCGTCGCCCATGCCTCGGGCCTGGTGAAGTCGCCCAGTTGGCCGCCCTTGATGATGCCGTAGACCAGCAGCGCCAGACCGGCGATCGACAGCAGCACGCCGACCGGATCGAGCCTGCCGGGCCTGGGGTCCTTGGAATCGGGGACGATCGCCACCATCGCGACCAGCGTGACGATCACGATCGGCACATTGACCAGGAAGACCGAACCCCACCAGAAGTGCTGCAGCAGGGCACCACCGGCGATCGGGCCGGCGGCCAGGGCGAAACCGACCACGCCGGTCCAGATGCCGATGGCCTTGGGCTGCTCCTCGCGCTCGAAGACATTCATGATGATCGCGAGGGTGGCGGGCAGGATGAAGGCACCGCCGAAGCCCATCACGGCACGGAAGGCGATGAGCTGCCCGGAGGAGGCCGACAGCGCGGACAGCGCGGATCCCGCACCGAACACCAGCATGCCGAAGAGCAGTACCTTCTTGCGGCCGAGCCGGTCACCGAGCAGGCCCGCAGTGAAGAGCAGTCCGGCGAAGACCAGCGTGTAGGAGTTGACCGCCCACTCCAGTTGGCTCTGGGTGGAGCCCAGTCCAGTGGGAGCGGGCTGGGCGATGGTCTTCATCGCCACGTTGAGGATCGAGTTGTCCAGCATCACCACCAGGAGGCTGCACGAGAGCACGGCCAGCATGGCCCAGCGCCGGCGGTGGACCACCTCGGAAACCCTTCGTCGCTGCGAAGGCGGCACGGATGGCGTGGTCGGCGCGGGTGTCGAGGACTCGGCGGGAGTGGGTGGTGATGCCACGGGGCGTCTCCAGTGCTGTCGATGGTTCTGCGATTGCCGGGCCGGGGGCCGTAGGCCTCGGACTGCGGGAGGCAGCGCAAGGCCCTGCCTGACCTGCGGGTGGCCTCGCTGGCAAAATAGATGTCGCCATCAAACTAAACCCGGGATAGAATAGATTGCAAGTGACAGCTATTCGAGGAGAGTGATTCCGTGGGCCGCGTGTCCAAGGCGCAGGCACAGGAGAAGCGGCAGGAGGTCGTGGCCACCGCCTCCCGGATGTTCCGCGAGAGAGGCACCGCGGTCAGCATCGCCGACCTGATGAAAGCGGTCGGGCTCTCCCATGGCGCGTTCTACAAGCAGTTCGCCTCCAAGGACGACCTGGTAGACAAGGCTATCGCCCACGCCTTCGAGGATCCGGCAACGCACTCGCCGATGGCGCCTGAGGAGCACGCGGAGGAGCACGAGGCCGCCCGCCGGACGCTGATCGAGCAGTACCTCTCGATCTGGCACCGTGATCACGCCGAGGACGGCTGCCCCGTCTCCGGATTCGCCACCGACCTGGGGCGCGACCCCGACCAGGCTGCCCGCTCCCAGCAGGTCTACATCAAGGGGGTACGGAACCGCGCCGCTAGGCTGGCCACCGGCGATGACGACGGCGTAGTCCAGCTCTGCACCATGGTCGGCGCCCTCGTCCTCGCCCGCGCCACCCGGGGCAACCCGATCTCCGAAGAGCTGCTGCAGGCCGCGCGCACGGCTCTCACCGAGAACGGCAGCGGCAGGCCGACACGGTCGTAGCGCAGTGACCGAGCGAACGGCTCATACGCACTCGATCAGTTCTTATGAATGTGGTGAGTTAAGCCTCGCACCCAGGCAGGGGCCTCCCTGAGGCAAAGGACTGCACCTTCGGCTCTCTTCACCCACTGAAGGCGCACGCCCGGCAGTATCGTCGCCCGCATTATGCGACCAATCCTCGCGATAACCGCCGCGACCTGACACAACGACCACACAGGACAGCCCGCCCTGCGCTCACCCCTTGGAATCGATCATCTAGTAGGACTCCGTTAGGTCTTCCTCTCGGTCCTGTTTGAGAGCATGGTGGGGGTGTGGACGCACATGAAGTGAACCGTGCTCGGGCGAAGTTGGCGTTATTCGTGGCCGACGTGTTCGCTTCGGTGCCGCGCAAGGATCAGCAGGCGAAGGGTGACTGCTATCTGCGGGGACTGATGATGGACGGTCGCCGCAAGTCCATCCAGGCCATGGCGGAACGGTTGCCAGATGGCAACGAGCAGAACCTGCAGCAGTTCGTGAACCAGTCCACCTGGGATCCGCTGCCGGTGCGGCGGAACCTGCATCGGGCCCTACTGGAACGCTGTGCCCGTTGTGCAGTGATGCTGCGCTCTTCCGCACCGGCCATGCAATGGGTCGATAAGCATTAACTTATCCCTCTAAATGCGGGAAAATCGACTAGTGACAATCACGCAGCTCAGCACCTTCGTGCTGGTTGCCCGGCTCGGTTCGGTGGGCGCCGCGGCGCGGACTCTGGACGTGAGCGAGTCTGCGGTGTCGCAGGCGCTCACTGCGCGCTGCGCACCCACTTCGGCGATCCGCTCATCCGGCGCACCGGCGGCGGTGGGATGCGTCTGACGCCCGCGGGGGCGCGGCTGCTACCGGTTGCGTCGCGGATGGTCGCGCTCAGCGCCGATGCCGAGGTGGCGGTACGGGCGGCACGGGGTGCGCCGGACGAGCTGCGGGTCGTCGCCACGAGCACGCTGGCCGAGTTCGTGCTCCCGTCGCTCGTGGAGGCTTTCGCCGGCCGCTCGGGGCGCAGGACCGAGACCTCGTTCGGGGTGGCCGCCAGCAATGAGATACGCGTGCTGGTGGAGAACCGGCTGGCGGACGTCGCGCTCGGGCCGTATCTCGGCGCCGTGAGCCAGGGCGAACTGGTCAGCGAGCCGCTGTTTCGCACCCAGCTGGTCGTAGTGACCGGCGCCAGGTCGCCGCGGCCGCCCGGTCCGCCGCCGCAGTGGTAGTGGCTGGTCGATTCCTCCGGGACCGATCCGGACGCGGACTCCGGGCGGCTGCTGCGTCGACTCGGTGTGGCCGAGGGGCACGTGTGGGTGTTCCCCAACCAGGCTGCGACCTGGGCGGCCGCCGCCGAGGGCGCGGGGGTGGCGCCGGCGTTGGCCCATCTGGTGTCGCCCCGGATCCGGCGTGACGAGCTGCGCATGCTGGAGACCCCGGCCACGCCGTCTGACGCCACGTGGCACGCCACCGTCCTGCAGCCGAGCACCGTTCCCCGGCCACCGACGCGTTCCTGCACTTCCTCCACACCCCCGCCGCGACCCGCATTATGCGCGCGCGGCGCGGGCGTCCCGCCCTCCCGGTTCCGCCCCCCGGTGTACGTCACGCTCTGGGGCGGGTGAGAGAGCAGGTTTTTCGGTGGCCGGAGATGAAGTCCCAACTCCGGGATCGCCCCACGCAGTGCATTGAACGCCGCATGACGGTCCGGGCCTTGCGTTCTGCCGCCCAACGGATCAAGGCTCTGCAAGCCGAGGCCAGGGAATCGAGGACGAGATCCTCAGCATTGTGCAGCAGATGGCTCCGGAACTCCTCGTCCTGCTTGGAGTTGGGCCCATCACAGCCGCTCAGGTCCTGGTCAGCTGGTCGCACCCCGGGCGCTTCCGCTCCGAAGCTGCTTTCGCCTCGCGGCGACCGGCAGTTGAATCGAGCACTCCACACGATCACGCCGATTTGAATGCTCGTTGAGGCTCACCTTTTTTGATCGCCCTGGCAGGCTTGCCCTTCGTCGGCACATCCCCGCGCTGACGAACGGGACTTGGCCGCGGCCGGGACAGTCGCCCTCGCTGTGATCGTCGCGCTCACTCTCCTCCCCGCCCCGGCTATGGCCGGCAAGCGGACAGTGGCAGGCGGGCCCGCCGGAAACGTGCGACGCGGGCCGGCACGCAGCTGACTGTCGGTGGCCGCTGGGCACGGTTCGTGTTGCGCTGCCGGCGATGGTGAAGGCCGGCGCGGTCAGAGTCGGCGCCTCGGCACCGCCGTCGTCGGCCCTCCGCCCTCCATTGCGGTGCAACGCGCCGTCCATCCCGGCCGACGCGTTGCGGGGCTCCGCCGTCAGTGACCGCCCGTGGAGGCCAGGTCAGCCGTGATAGGTGATGTAGCCATTGCCGTCACGGTCGTTGCCCGACTTGGTGTACGAGTGGACGTCGGCGCGGGCACCGGAGGACTTGTAGAGGTAGATGGTGTCCTTGTCGTTGTTCCAGATGAAGTTGCAGTTCTGGCGGTAGACGACGTTGTTGGCGTCGGAGTCGGTGCCGTGGCCGCCGCGAAGCTTGATGTAGTCGCCGGGCTGGAGGTAGTGGTTCGCGGGGAAGGTGAACTTGTTCCCGGTGGCGTCCTTGACCACGTAGCCCTTCAAGTTCACGGTTGTGCCGGCCGAGTAGTTCTTGATCGTCAGGTACTCGTCCCTGGTGTTGCCGGTGGAGCAGCTGTTGGAGTCCCGGCCGGGCGCGTCGTACTGGACGCCCTTGATCTTCAGCGCGGAAGAGTACTCGGTGGCCTGCGCCGGGGCAGCGGCAATGGCAGCGAGCGTCCCAGCAGCGGCTGCGGTAGCCAGGGCAGTGCGTATACGCATGAGGATCCCCCCTCAGTGGTGCGAATGAAGCTCCCGGAGCATACCGGACACGTACCTGTCAGGTGACAGAAATGTGTGGGAGTAGTGAACATGGAGGTGGAGCCGGGCCGATGTGCGGTCCGCCGCCCCCTTCTGTCTCAGGGTGTGCCCGCCCGGGTGGTTGCGCCTGGAAAAGGCAGTCGCTCCGGCTCGAGGCGGCAGCGGAACCGACCGTACGGCGAACGGTCACCGTGCCCGCGGTACCCACGCCTCAGCCGGCCGTCTCCGTACGAGTTCTGGAACGTGGGGCGCATGCCGAGGCGACGCCCCGGTACGCGGGCGGCACGCTGTCCACGATGGACGGTGTGTTCGGCGAGGAGAACATGCCCTGGCCCAGCCCGTGGAGCAACAGCAGGGCGGCAAAGGGACCGTAGCCGAAGTGCACTTGGCGGCGCGATCAGTCCGAGGAGGTCGTGTTCGCGAGCGTGGCCGCCGCAGTCGACGCCTGGAACGGCGAACCTGCCGATCGACCCGGCGAGGTCGTCGGTGGCTGGCGATGATGGCCGCTCGACCGGCTCCCCAACAGGCTGTTCATCTCGAGTGCCCAGTGCCCCACGGCCTGGCCTCCGGAACTGCCGATCGACCATCCGACCGCCTTGTTCTCCCCGCTCGTCACGGGTACCACCACGCGGGCCTGTGGCGAACACGGGTGAGGGGGAACCGACGGAATTCGCTGAACTGCTGATCGCAGCAGGATACGTACGGAGGTACGGCGTTGAGCCGTGCTGATTCCTGGTGGACCGTTGTGACCTGCTCGTCCAGGAGCCGGGCCATTGTGCTGCCTTGGTTCTCCGACAACTGGGTCACGCCGAGGGACTGAGCGAGATTTTCGACCGGCGGGGGAGACGCTCAGCAGACAGGCGGTGGCGGCCACGCTGATGAGGGCCTGCTCGGCACGGCGGCGGCGTTCGAGGAGCCGGCACGGGAAGCAACTGCCCTGCCGCACCTCGGGGATGGCCGGCTGGACCGTCCCTGCCCGCCTGTCCCATCGCGCGAGCGGTAGCCGTTGCGGTGGTTGACTCTCTCTTCGCCGACCTGCCCGTATTCGGCGCCGCTGAGGGCGTCGGCCTCCGCGCACATGCGTGCGTCGGCGAGCGTCTTGACTCTGGCGCGCAGCAGTTCGGGACTCGCCGAAGCGAGGTTCTCCTCCGCGGGGGCATGGGGCAAGCAGACAAGGGTGCTGATCCGCGACCGCCAATGTCACCAGAACACCCCCGATGATCGAGACGGCTTGACAAACGCCATTGGAAAGCCCGTCACGCCCAGAACACTGCAGGTGAGGGGGGAGCGGGAAGCGGCAATTGGCCATTTTGAGCAGTGTCAGTCGGCCAACGTGGCCGCGTTGCCTCGTTCGGCCGACAGCGGTGGCCGACGGTCATCAGTCGAGGTGTCATGACATCGCGACCCGCTCTCGAGAGCGGATGCGCGGCGGGCCGCGCACTTCAGGCAGGCGAGCCCGGCCAAGTCAACCTCGAAAGGTGGAGACAGCAATGCAGTACAACCAGGGAGATCGCGTGCAGTACCAGGGGCGGGACAACCAGAAGCACACGGGCCAGATCCAGGGTATCCGGGGTCAGGAACCCAAGGTGAAGTACACCGTCCGCGACGAGCAGACGCAGGTGGAAGAGCAGATCGAGGAGAAGCAGATCGACCGGACGCTGTAACAGCATCGTGATGAGTCGCCCGCCTGCGAGGTGGGCGACTCATCGGTGTGGGGGCTGGCTGGTCACCTGAGCTGGGCCCATCTATCGCTGCGTCACACAGGTGCGGCGCACACGAACGGCACCTGCCCGACGGCCTTCCGTCGACTGTCCAGCGTGCCATCCACCGCACCGTTCAGGAGGCTCTGACCAACGTACGCAAGCACGCCCCCGGCGCTGGCGCGGCGGTTCGCATGCGCCACGAGGGCGGCGCCGTGCGTGTCACGGTCACCAATACCGCACCGACCCGGCCCGCTCTCCCCCTGCCCGGCGCGCACTACGGTCCGATCGGCCTGCATCAGCGCGCCGCGCTCCTCGGCGGCTCTGTCACCTCGGGTCCGACGGCCGACGGTGGTTACGAACTCCGCCTGAAGCTTCCGGCAGAACACACCGTGACGAGGACGCCAGGACTGGTGGTCATCTCGGCCAGTCGTGTGCCTCCGCGTACAGCGCTGCGCACTTCGGCTCGCCGGTGGCGGAGCTGCCCGGCACCGTTCAGCGCCTGCCGCAGTTGCTTCTCGAGAGCTGGTTGTGACGTGATCATCGTCATCGTGCCGCGCAGTCGATCGGCGGATGTCCCGAACTCGGTCACCTGCACCACCAGCTCGTTGAGAACGAGTCGCGCGAAGTGATCGCGGTAGGTGTCGGTGTGGTCGTCCGACTTCCCTGCCCGGGCTGCGTCGTTGTAGGTGAGTGAGACGCGGATCGCGCCGCCTTCGCGAGGGTCGAGTGCATGGACATGGCTGGTCATGCCGGCGGGCACGCGCCATGCCGCCACCGCGTCCGGGTCGAGGAGCGCCTGATAGACGGCTGCGGGGGCCGGCGTCACGAGCCGTGCGTGGCGTTCATGACACGCGCTGTACTGCCCTTGCAGCCGAGTCGTCGCCGTTCGGGCGAGCGTCTTCGGTCGGCCGGGCCCAGGTCCCTGCCGGTGGCAGGGCGCCACCCAAGACCGGCACACGCCCAGTCATTCTTGTTGGTTGACACGCATGCCGAAGGCTCGCGATGGGGAGGTGTAGTCCGGTCGCTCCTCGAGTACGGGGGGTGTGTCGAAGGCCCGCGTGTGTGAGGGTGCGGGGGCGACGTCTTGTTCAGCCCAGACGACCTTGCCGCCCGATACCGGGCGGGAGCCCCATCTGCGCGACAGCCGGCCGACCAGGAAGAGGCCACGGCCGTTGGTACCTTTCCCAGGGGGCGGCTGCGCGGGCGTCGGCGAGTCACAAGGACCGGAGTGGCCTCCCGGCTGTGACAACCCGCATCTTCCTTGCCCGACGGGGCGGTGCCCCTGGTGGTCGCTGGGATTCCAGCCGCGGAGCTTGTCGGGGTTGACCACTAACCAGCTAACCCTGGATGAACGTGACCGTCTCGTCGAGCGGCGCCCGGCCCGTGCGGGCGTGACTCATCGTGCCGTCCTCGAACCCGATCGACATGCCGCAGTAGAGGATGAGGTCGTCCGGGGGTGCCAGGACCTCCGCGACGGTCTTGCGATACACCGACCACGCCATCTGCGTGCAGCTGTGCAGCCCTTCGGCGCGCAGCAGCAGCATGACGGTCTGCAGATACATGCCCATGTCGGCCCATTGGGGCCGGCCCATGTCGCGGTCGATGTAGCAGAACAGGGCGGCGGGCGCACCGAAACAGTCCCAGTTCGCCGCGGCGGCCCTCTGGCGCGCCTCCCCGTCCTCGCGCGAAATACCGAGTGCGCCGTAGCGCTGCTCGCCGAAGGCGGTTCGGCGCTCGCGGTACGGGGACTTCAGCACGGGCGGGTACATCTCGTACTCCCGCTCGTCCCAGGGGTCGCCTGAGGCAACGCGCTCGCCGGCGAGCTTCTTGAGCTCGGCCAGCGGCCCGCCGGTCAGCACATAAACGTGCCACGGCTGCAGGTTCGATCCCGACGGCGCCCAAGCCGCAGCGGACAGCACGCGCTCCAGCACCTCCCTGGGGACATGCCGGTCGGTGAATCCGCGCACCGCCCGTCGGCTCCTGACCGCCTCATAGACGTCCAAGATCACCCACCTTCCCATATGCTCAAATTCTACCCAATTGGCAGCCAAGGCCCGGAAAATCTGAAGGGCGCCAACACCTCATGAGCGACGCTCGCACCGGGACGCGCCGCGCACGGGCAGCCAAGCGGTGGGCACCGCGCCAGGAAAGCCCCGTCAGCCCACGGGCACCGGCGCGTGCAGCACCGTGCGCCAGTGGTCGACCGACGTCGACACGCTGTGGATCTATTCCCCGGTCGAGGACCCCGAGCAGATCCTCGCCCAGGCGGGCCGCTTCTCCAACCTCTGATAGTGCAAGCGCCGGAGTATCGCGTCCCCCTGGTCACGCCGGAGGCATCGCTGACGGAGCGTATGAAGGATGTGGCTGACAGGCGCCGCACTCACGTGGTGTGTACGGCACCCGGCGCCTTTCCGCTTGCGGTGCGGCGGCCTGGCGTCACGGTGTTCTCGCCGCACCGCAATCGAATGCCGCCCAGGCGCATCGACTCGTTGCGAGGGTAGGTTTAACGCATAAACCTATGTGTTGGACATAACTATCGGGAGATGGGCAATACGATGAAATTCGCAGTCATCGGCGGAACCGGGCTGATCGGGTCAAGGGTCGTGGAGAACCTCGACGCGGCCGGACATCAGGCCGTCCCGCACTCTCCGTCCACAGGCGTGGACCTCGTGACCGGCCGGGGCGTCGAGGAAGCCGTGGCGGACGCCGATGTCGTTATCAACCTGACGAATTCGCCGACTTTCGACGATACCTCGCCTGCCTTCTTCCGGTCGTCGATGGACAACCTCCTTGCGGCGAGCAGGAAAGGCGGCGTCGGACACTTCGTCATCCTCTCGATCGTCGGCGTGGACCAGGTGCCGGAGCTGGACTACTACCGGGCCAAGTTGCTTCAGGAAGACATCCTCAAGGCTGGTCCGATTCCGTACTCCATCGTTCGCGCCACGCAGTTCATGGAGTTCATGGACGCGATCCTGTCCTGGACCACCGACGGCGAGACCGTCCGTCTGCCGCGTACGCCGATCCAGCCGATCGCCGCCGAGGACGTCTCCCGCATCGTCGCCGAAGTGGCTGCCGGCACCCCGCTCAACGGCATTCTCAACATCGCCGGCCCCGACGTCTACCCGCTCGACGAGATAGGCCGGCTGACCCTCACGGCAAAAGGCGATGGGCGCTCCGTCGTCACCGATGACACCGCCGGCATGTACGCCGCCGTCCACGGTGACATCCTCACCGCCGGGAACGACGCCCGCATCGCCCCCACCCACTACACGGACTGGCTCTCCTGAAGCAGCCGAGATTCCCGACGGTCCATCTGAGCCCCGTGGTTCATCCTCGCGCTCATGCGTGAGGTTACGGTTGCCGTCGCACTTGCCGAACAGCAAGGATTGTGCCCAATGCCGTCGAAGAACAATTCAGCGGATGACACCGAGGACCTCCGGGAAGCAGAGGCAGCGTTCCACGACGCCCGTGGTTACATGTTCGGGATCGCTTACCGGATGCTCGGCAGCGTCAGCGAAGCGGAGGACATCCTCCAGGAGGCCTGGATCCGATGGCAGACCTACGACCGGTCCAAGGTGGAAAACGCGCAGGCGTTTCTCACGACGACCGTGACGAGGCTCGCGATCAATGTGCTGCAGTCAGCGAGGGTCCGCCGTCAGACCTATGTCGGCCCATGGCTTCCGGAGCCGGTCGACACCAGCAGCGACCCGGCGTTGGGCGCCGAGAACGCGGAAGCACTGGAAGTCGCGGTGTTGATGCTGTTGGAGAAGCTCACCCCCACGGAGCGGGCGGCGTACGTGCTCCGGGAGGCATTCGACTACCCGTACGAGCAGATCGCGGCGATCATCGGCCAGACGCAGGCCAATGCGCGCCAACTGGTGAGCCGGGCGCGGAAGCACCTGGCCGCGGAGAAACGGGCAAGCGTCGGGGTCGCTGACCACCAGAGGTTCCTGACAGCGTTCGTGGCGGCCGCCCAGGAAGGGAATGTGGCCGTACTGGAGAAGCTGTTCGCGGAAGACGTCGTCTCGTACTCCGACGGCGGGGGGGTCGCGCGGGCTTCGAAGTTCCCGGTCGTGGGTCGCCACCGCGTGGCGAAGTACTACCATGCGTTCGCCGACCGCTTCTGGCCCGGCGTCGCGGTGGAACCGGTCGAGGCCAACGGCAGGCCGGCGGTGAGCCTGTACCGCGACGGCACCGTGTTCGCCGTCCTCACCGTGAGCGTCACCCCAGACGGCATCGACCGAGTGCTCGTCATGATGAACCCGTCGAAACTCGCTGCCATGGCCGTCTGAGCTCTTGTCAGATCGGCCCCGTGCCGCGCCCAGAAGTCCGACGATCCGGGACGCGGCAGGACCGCCTCGGCGGGGCGACGCGTACCCGTCCCACCGAAACCGCCACTGCCTCACGGCGACCAGACCGGAGGAGGCGTCCCCCGGTTGCGGACCTTGTTGGCGTGTTGTCGTCAATGTGAGGCCGGTTTCGGCGAGACATGCATCGATGAGGTTGCTGCAGTACTGGATCTGGCGAAGTCCTTGCCGAAGAACGTGCATCAGGTGGTCAGGGTGAGTGAAAGCGGTGTTGGCCTCGCTGCTGCGTCGCAGCAGTGACCAGATGCCCTCGACGCGGTTGAGGTCCGGTGCACAGGCCGGTAGGAAGTAACAGGTGACGCAGTCGTGGGTGTCGATGAACACCCGCAGCCGGGCGTCCCTGTGCAGGTTCAAGACGTCGTTGCATTTGGTCAGCTGTCGTGCCGTTGCCCCAGCAGGCGGGCCTGTTCCCTCTTCAGCATCATCTAGCGCGGAACCCCGGGCGTTCACGCCCGGGAGGAAGCGCTTCTCAAGATTGCTCTGACCCGCGCATACGCACGGGTCTGCG